>NZ_JBVJQR010000008.1:0-46071 GCF_055608425.1 Kitasatospora sp. NPDC036934
GGTCTGAAAATCACCCGTCACGCCCCTCTCCGCACCCACCCCCTCCACCGCCCCCTTCCGCAGCGCGTCCCTCTCGCCTGGGGCGGGTGAGGGGGGAGGTGGGGGTGGGTGCGGGTTGGTGCGGGGTGGGGGGTGTTGGGGGTGGGTGTGGCGAAGCCGCCGGCACCTTGGGGGTGACGGCGGCTTCGGGGTGGGTCAGGCCTTGCGGAGTTGGAAGGCGAGGCCGAGGGATTCGTCGGTGAAGGTGGTGGACTCCCAGTCGGCTGCGCCGGCGGCGAAGTCGGTGGCGAGGACCTCTTCGGCGACCAGGGGGCCGTGTTCGGCGATGGCCTCGGCGGTGTCCTCCGAGGTGGCGCGCCAGCGGAGGACGATGCGGTCGGCGACGTCCAGGCCGGAGTTCTTGCGGGCTTCCTGGATCTGGCGGATGGCGTCGCGGGCGACGCCGAGGCGCTTCAGCTCCGGGGTGATGGCCAGGTCGAGGGCGACGGTGGCGCCGGACTCGTTGGCGACGGCCCAGCCCTCGCGCGGGGTCTCGGTGATGATCACCTCGTCGGGGGAGAGGGTGATCGTCTCGCCGTTGAGTTCGACGCCGGTCTCGCCGGAGGCGCGCAGGTCGGCGGCGAGCTGGGCGGCGTCCGCGGCGGCGACCGCCTTGGCGACGTCCTGCACGCCCTTGCCGAAACGCTTGCCCAGCGCGCGGAAGTTGGCCTTGGCGGTGGTGTCGACGAGGGAGCCGCCGACCTCGGCGAGGGATTCGAGGGTGGCGACGTTGAGCTCCTCGGCGATCTGCGCGCGCAGGTCGGCGGGCAGCTCCTCCCAGCCCTGGGCGGCGACCAGTGCGCGGGACAGCGGCTGGCGGGTCTTCACGCCGGACTCGGCGCGGGTGGCCCGGCCCAGCTCGACCAGGCGGCGGACCAGCGCCATGTGCCGGGAGAGCTCGGTGTCGATCAGCGTCTCGTCGGCCTCGGGCCAGGTGGCCAGGTGCACGGAGGCCGGGGCCTGGGGGTCGGTGGGGACGATGAGGTCCTGCCAGACCCGTTCGGTGATGAACGGGGTGAGCGGAGCCATCAGGCGGGTGACGGTCTCCAGTGCCTCGTGCAAGGTGGCGAGCGCGGCGGCGTCGCCCTGCCAGAAGCGGCGGCGGCCGCGGCGGACGTACCAGTTGGAGAGGTCGTCGACGAAACCGGAGAGCAGCTTGCCGGCGCGCTGGGTGTCGTAGGCCTCGAAGGCCGAGTCGACCTCGCGGACCAGGGTGTTCAGCTCGGAGAGCACCCAGCGGTCCAGCTGCGGGCGGTCGGCCGGGGCCGGGTCGGTCGCGGAGGGCGCCCAGTTCGAGGTGCGGGCGTACAGGGCCTGGAAGGCGACGGTGTTCCAGTAGGTGAGGAGGGTCTTGCGGACCACCTCCTGGATGGTGCCGTGGCCGACCCGGCGGGCCGACCAGGGCGAGCCGCCGGCCGCCATGAACCAGCGGACGGCGTCCGCGCCGTGCTGGTCCATCAGCGGGATCGGCTGCAGGATGTTGCCCAGGTGCTTGGACATCTTGCGGCCGTCCTCGGCCAGGATGTGGCCCAGGCAGACGACGTTCTCGTAGCTGTTCTTGTCGAACACCAGGGTGCCGACGGCCATCAGCGTGTAGAACCAGCCGCGGGTCTGGTCGATCGCCTCGGAGATGAACTGCGCCGGGTAGCGCTTCTCGAACAGCTCCTTGTTCTGGTACGGGTAGCCGTACTGGGCGAAGGGCATCGAGCCCGAGTCGTACCAGGCGTCGATGACCTCGGGCACGCGGGTGGCGGCGCCGCCGCAGTCACGGCAGGCGAACGTGACCGCGTCGATGTACGGGCGGTGCGGGTCCAGGCCGCTCTGGTCGGTGCCGGTGAGTTCGCTGAGTTCGGCCAGCGAGCCGACGCAGGTGAGGTGGCCCTCCTCGCAGCGCCAGATCGGCAGCGGGGTGCCCCAGTAGCGGTTGCGGCTGAGCGCCCAGTCGATGTTGTTGTTCAGCCAGTCGCCGAAGCGGCCGTGCTTGACCGTCTCCGGGAACCAGTTGGTGGCCTCGTTCTCGCGGATCAGCGCGTCCTTGACGGCGGTGGTCCGGATGTACCAGGACGGCTGCGCGTAGTAGAGCAGCGCGGTGTGGCAGCGCCAGCAGTGCGGGTAGCTGTGCTCGTACGGCAGGTGGCGGAAGAGCAGGCCGCGCTCCTTGAGGTCCGCGACCAGGGCCTCGTCGGCCTTCTTGAAGAACTGGCCGCCGACCAGCGGGACCTCGGGGGCGAAGGTGCCGTCGGCGAGCACCGGGTTGACCACCGGGAGGCCGTACTTGCGGCAGGTCGCGAGGTCGTCCGCGCCGAAGGCGGGGGACTGGTGGACGATGCCGGTGCCGTCCTCGGTGGTGACGTAGTCGGCGTTGAGGACGTAGTGGGCGTTCTCGATCTCGACCAGGTCGAAGGGGCGGCGGTAGGCCCAGCGCTCCATCTCGGCACCGGTGAAGGACTCGCCGGTGCTCTCCCAGCCCTCGCCGAGAGCCTTGGCCAGCAGCGGCTCGGCCACGACCAGTTGCTCGTTGCCGTCGGTGGCCACCACGTAGGTGACCTCCGGGTGGACGGCGGCGGCGGTGTTGGAGACCAGCGTCCACGGGGTGGTGGTCCAGACCAGCAGGGCGGCCCGACCGGCCAGCGGGCCGCTGGTCAGCGGGAAGCGGACGAACACCGAGGGGTCGACCACGGTCTCGTAGCCCTGGGCCAGCTCATGGTCGGACAGGCCGGTGCCGCAGCGCGGGCACCAGGGGGCGACCCGGTGGTCCTGGACCAGCAGGCCCTTGTCGAAGATCTGCTTGAGCGACCACCAGACGGACTGGACGTACGACGGGTCCATCGTGCGGTAGGCCTCGTCGAGGTCGACCCAGTAGCCCATGCGGGTGGTCAGCTCGGCGAAGGCGTCGGTGTGGCGGGTCACCGAGTCGCGGCACTTGGCGTTGAACTCGGCGATGCCGTACGCCTCGATGTCCTGCTTGCCGGAGAAGCCCAGCTCCTTCTCGACGGCCAGCTCGACCGGGAGGCCGTGGCAGTCCCAGCCGGCCTTGCGGGCGACGTGGTAGCCCTTCATCGTCCGGTACCGGGGGAAGACGTCCTTGAAGACGCGGGCCTCGATGTGGTGGGCACCGGGCATGCCGTTGGCGGTCGGCGGGCCCTCGTAGAACACCCACTCGGGGCGGCCCTCGGACTGCTCCAGGCTGCGCTGGAACACCTTGTTGTCCTGCCAGAAGGAGAGGATCTGGTGTTCGAGGGCGGGGAGATCGACCTGTGCGGGGACGGGGTTGTAGGAATTCATCGCGGGCGTCTACCTCCGGCGGATGCTGGGACTGGATCCTCCGGAGGGACGAGACGGCCTGGCCGCCCCGCGGTACCACCCTCCTTGGCCGCCGTACTGCGCTGCGGCCCTCTTGTTTGGGCTTGCTGCCGGGTCTAGTGGGCCGCCGTGGGCTGGGCGGTGGCCGTTCTTCCGGCGGCTCCGGGGTGATCTTCCCGTCGTGCACACCCCCGGGCTCGCACCGTCCCCGGGTCGCTGGTGGCTGCGTACGTCGGTACTCGTCCCATCTGCGCCTTGCAGGGCAAGTGTATCGGCCGGGCGAGACGGTTTGTCCAAACGGTTTCGGGGGAGGCCGATCCGGGCTGGTCGGCGGGGGCGGTTAGGCAGGGGTGAGGTGGGCACAAGTCTCTCAGCGCGTGGGGCGTGGCGCTTGGGGCGGCTGCCTGGGTGGGATCATCACGAGGCGCCGGTATGTCATGTTGTGACCGGTTTTGATCGGGATTATCGTTCCGGCACTGGAAGCCGCCGGGAACCGGCGGCTCGATTCGTTCGTAGATGGGGTCGAAGCCATGGCTGAGAAGGCAACCAGCGCGGGTACCGCCACCAAGCGGGCACGCAAGGCCGTGGCGGCCGATCCAGGGGAGGGGACCGTGACCACTACCGCACCTCAGAACACCAGTACCGACACCGTCACCGTGCCGCGCGGAGCCGAGTCGGTCGACCCGGCCACGCTGCCGGTCCGGCCGGGCGAGGACGCCTGGACCTCGGAAGAGGTCCACGAACTGCACGACGAGCTGATCGCCGACCTGGAACGGCTGCGCGGCGAGATCGACGCGGCCGACGCCGCCATCGCCGGCCTGATGCGCGACTCCAACGACGGAGCCGGCGACGACCAGGTGGACGCCGGTACGAAGAACATCTCGCGGGAGAGCGAACTGGCCCTCGCCAACAACGCCCGGGACAGCCTCGCCCAGACCGAGCGCGCCCTGGGGCGGCTGGAGGGAGTCGGCTTCGGCACCTGCGAGTCCTGCGGACAGGCCATCGGCAAGGCCCGGATGCAGGCCTTCCCCCGGGCCACGCTCTGTGTGCAGTGCAAGGCCAAGCAGGAACGCCGCTGACGCGGAGCGCTTGACCGGGCGGCTCGGTTGGGCGACCGGGGCGACCTGGGGGGTCGGGCTTGCCGTACGCTCGACCCCGTAACGTCGCCTGACTCGTCGGTACGGACGCGTTCAGGCCCTCACCGGCTCACATCGGCAGCGGAGCGGATCATCAGTACGCAAGGTTCCCCTCAGACCCGGGACGACGCCGTCCCGAACCCCGCCGATGGCGCGGAGGCGGTTGTGGCCGAACCCACCGAGCCCACCGGGCCCTCCGGGGCGGGCTCCGCGGAGAACGGGAACGCGGACGAGGCGGTCGCCGGGGGCGGGGCCACGGCGCTGGACGAGCCGAAGGGCCGGCGGCGGGTCGGGGTACTGCTGGTCGTCGCCGTCCTCGCGTTCCTGATCGACCTCGCCAGCAAGCTGCTCGTCGTCGCCCGACTGGAGAACCACGCGGCGATCAAGGTGATCGGTGACATCGTCACCTTCCAGGTGATCCGCAACTCCGGCGCCGCCTTCGGCATGGGGCAGGCGCTGACCGTCGTCTTCACCATGATCGCCTCGGCCGTCATCGTGGTGATCTGGCGGATCGCCCGCCGGCTGTACAGCCTCCCGTGGGCTATCGCGCTCGGGCTGCTGCTCGGCGGTGCCCTCGGCAACCTCACCGACCGGCTGTTCCGCGCGCCCGGTGTCTTCCGCGGCCACGTCGTGGACTTCATCTCGGTCCAGCACTTCGCGGTGTTCAACCTCGCCGACTCGGCGATCGTCTGCGGCGGCATCCTCGTGGTGCTGCTCTCGTTCCGCGGCAGCAACCCGGACGGGACCGTGCACCAGCAGGCGGAGAAGGGCGACAAGTAGTGCGCTCCGTCCTCCGCCGGGAGCAGTGCGGCTCCCGGCGGGGGAAGGGGCACCGCGCGTTTCCGGCATACTCGTACGGGTGAGTACCGCAGCGCAGATCCGAAGCCTCCCCGTTCCCGACGGCCTGGAGGGCGAGCGCCTCGACGCCGCCCTCGCCCGGATGTTCGGCTTCTCCCGGACCAAGGCCGCCGAACTGGCCGCCGAGGGCAAGGTGACGCTCGACGGCGCCGTGGCCGGCAAGTCGGACCGGGTGACCGCCGGCTCCTGGCTGGAGGTCGAGATCCCCGCCCCCGCCGCCCCGGTGCAGATCGTGGCCGAGCCGGTCGAGGGCATGCGGATCGTCCACGACGACGACGACATCGTCCTGATCGACAAGCCGGTCGGCGTCGCCGCACACCCGAGCCCCGGCTGGACCGGAACCACCGTCATCGGCGGGCTCGCCGCGGCCGGCTACCGGATCTCCACCTCCGGCGCGGCCGAGCGGCAGGGCATCGTGCACCGGCTGGACGTCGGCACCTCGGGCCTGATGGTCGTCGCCAAGTCCGAGCGGGCCTACACCGACCTCAAGCGGCAGTTCCACGACCGGATCACCGACAAGCGCTACCACACGCTGGTCCAGGGCCACCCGGACCCGCTGAGCGGCACCGTCGACGCGCCGATCGGGCGGCACCCCAGCTCGGACTGGAAGTGGGCGGTGACCCGCGACGGCAAGCCGTCCGTCACCCACTACGACCTGATCGAGGCGTACCGGGCGGCCTCCCTGATGGCCATCAAGCTGGAGACCGGCCGCACCCACCAGATCCGCGTCCACATGTCCGCGCTGCGGCACCCCTGCGTCGGCGACCTGACGTACGGCGCCGACCCGACGCTCGCCAAGCGGCTCGGGCTCACCCGGCAGTGGCTGCACGCCGTCTCGCTCGGCTTCGAGCACCCGGCGGACGGGCAGTGGGTCGAGTTCAGCAGCGAGTACCCGGCGGACCTGCAGAAGGCCCTCGACATCATCGCCTCGGAGAGCTGAGATGACCGTCTCCGTGCGGATCGCCGAGAGCGAAGCGGACCTGGAGCTGGCGCGGGCCGTCCGGCGTGAGGTGTTCGTCGTCGAGCAGAACGTGCCGGAGGAGCTGGAGTACGACGAGTACGACGCGACCTCGGTGCACGTGCTGGCCGTGGGCGCGGACGGTGCGGGGCTCGGGACCGGGCGGCTGATCTTCGGCGACCAGGCGCTGGAGCTGACCGGGGGCGTCGAGGGACGCGTGCTGCTCGGGCGGCTCGCGGTCGTCGCGGCGGCCCGGGGGACCGGGCTCGGGGTCGAGCTGGTTCGGGCGATCGAGGAGGCGGGGCGCGAGCGCGGGGGCGTCGAGGTCGAGCTGCACGCACAGGTGCGGGCGCTCGGGTTCTACGAGCGGCTGGGGTACGTGGCGGAGGGGCCGGCGTATGACGATGCCGGGATTCCGCATCGGACGATGACGAGGGTTTTGTAGGGCTTTGCAGGTCGGGGCGGGTGTGCGGGTCTCGGCCTTCCGCTTCGCGCAGTTCCCCGCGCCCTTTCGGGGCGCGGGGACCTTTGTTTGAGGGGGAGGGGCAGGGGTGCGGGCTCAGGTGTCGGTGGTGCGGAGGCGGGGGAGGGCTTGGGGGTGCTCGTCGCGGAGGCGGGCGATGAGCTGTTCGCGGATGTCGAAGCGGAGTTGGGCGGCGTCGTCGGGGGTGCGGGCGGTCATCGTGGCGCGGACGACGATGGTGCTGGGGGTGGTGTCGGTGACGTTGAGCGCCCATTCGTCGCCGTCCCAGCGGGGGTGCTGTTCCAGCAGGGTGTGCAGGGTGGCGCGGAGGTCGTCGACCCGGGTGGTGTGGTCGAGGTGGAGCAGGACGGCGGCGAGCAGGCCGGGATCGCGGCGGGTCCAGTTCTCGAAGGGCTTGTTGACGAAGTAGGAGACCGGGACGATCAGTCGGCGGTAGTCCCAGAGCCGGACCACCAGGTAGGAGAGGGTGATCTCCTCGACGGTGCCCTGCTGGCCGTCCATCACCACGGTGTCGCCGATCCGGACGGTGTCGCCGAAGGCGATCTGGAGGCCGGCGAAGAAGTTGCCCAGGGTGCTCTGGGCGGCGATGCCGGCCACGATGCCGATCAGGCCGGCCGAGGCGAGCAGGCTGGCGCCGACGGTGCGCATCGCGGAGAAGGTCAGCAGCATCACGGCGGCGGTGACCACGACGATCACCGCGCTGACCACCCGGCGCAGCATGCTGACCTGGGTGCGTACCCGCTGCACCCGGGCCGGGTCGTCGGTGGCCGTCTCGTAGCGGCGGAGCAGTGCCTCCAGGGCGGCGGCCACCACGCGGACGGTGAGCCAGCCGAGGGAGGCGAGCAGGAGCAGTAGGAGCAGGTGGTGGGCGCCCTCGTCGTCGGCCAGGTGGAAGATCCGCTTGAGCGGGTCGATGGCGAGCAACAGGGCTGACGCGATGGCGAGTTGGAGCGGGATCCGGCAGCGGCGGAGCAGTGCCCAGACCGGTGCCCCGGGGTGGTCGGCGCTGATCCGCTGGAGGGCCTGGTCGACGATCCAGCCGATCGCGAGGGTGACGGCGACGGTGGCGAGCAGGGTGATCAGCGGCCAGAGCACGGGGGACCTTCTCGGGGCGGGAGAGGCGGGTGACCCGTACGATACTGGCGCTCAGTGTCCTGAAACGGGTGAAAAGGGGTGGCGGCTTTATCGGACACCTACTCGTGCGGCGGATACGATCTGCCCCCATGGAGTTCGGTGGGGCATGGCGTCGATGGCGCGGCCGGGGTACGTCGGTACGGCGCAGGCTGGTAGCCGGGGCGGTGGCCCTGGTGGCGGTGGCCGGGGTCGGCACGGTGGCGGTGGCGTCCGACGGTGAGCAGGCGGTCCATCAAGAGGATCGTTTCCTCAGCTTGCCGGAGACGCCTGGCAGCACCCAGCAGGTCCAGCTGGACACCTCGTTCTTCACCGCCGGCACCGGCCCGCGCCCGGCCGTGCTGCTCGCGCACGGCTTCGGCGGCTCCAAGGAGGGCGAGCGGGACCGCGCCCAGCAGCTGGCCCGGCAGGGCTACGCGGTGCTGACCTGGTCGGCGCGAGGCTTCGGACACTCGGGCGGGAAGATCGGGCTGAACGCGCCGGACCGGGAGGTCGAGGACGTCAAGCACCTGGTGGACTGGCTGGCCCAGCGGCCCGAGGTGCAGCTCGACGGCCCCGGCGACCCCCGGGTCGGCATCACCGGCGCCTCGTACGGCGGGGCGATCTCGCTGCTGGCCTCGGCGTACGACCACCGGATCGACGCGGTGGCCACCCAGATCACCTGGTGGAACCTGGCCGACGCGCTGTTCCCGCAGGGGGTGCAGGGCTCGGGCGCGGCCGACGGCGTGTTCAAGAAGCTGTGGGCCGGGATCTTCTTCACCACCGGCTCGGCGGGGGACCTCGGGCCCTCGGGCGGTGCGCCGCGCAACGGGACCAAGCCGGACGGCGCCCCGACGGACGGGCAGGTCGGCTGCGGGCGGTTCCTGGACTCGCTCTGCCAGATGTACGACCGGGTCGCCACCGCCGGGCACGCCGACCCGGAGGCCGTCGCGCTGCTGGACAGGTCGAGCCCGTCCTCGGTGGCGGCGCAGCTCAAGGCGCCCACCCTGGTGGTGCAGGGCCAACAGGACTCGCTGTTCCCGCTCGACCAGGGCGACCGGATCGCCCAGGCGGTCGCGGCCAACGGCGCGCCCGTCTCGGTGGACTGGTTCGCCGGCGGGCACGACGGCGGGACGGACACCAGCGCCCGGGTGGACGACCGGGTCACCGCCTGGTTCGACCACTACTTGAGGGGGCGCGGGAACGACACCGGGCCGCAGTTCCGGGTGACCCGGACCGGCGGCGTGGACTCGACCGGCTTCCAGGCCGTGCTGCGCGGCGCGGACGCCGACCGCTACCCCGGGCTCGGGGGGACCGCGACCCGGTCCGTCGAGCTGACCGGCCGGGAGCAGGCCCTCGCCAATCCGCCCGGCGGGGCGCCGCCGGGGATCTCCACGCTGCCCGGGATCGGTGCGCTGAGCCAGGCGGCCTCGCTCGGGGCCGGGCTCTCGCTGGACTTCCCCGGGCAGAACGCCGCCTTCGAGTCGGTGCCGCTGGACAAGCCGCTGCACCTCACCGGGCAGCCGACGGTACCGGTACGGGTGACGGCGGACCGGCCGGACGCGGTGCTGTTCGCGAAGCTGTACGACGTCGGGCCGGACGGCAAGGCGGTGCTGCCGCAGCAGCTCGCGGCGCCGCTGCGGGTCACCGGCGCCGACGCGGGGCAGACGGTGACCGTCCGGCTGCCCGCCGTGGACCATGACTTCCCGGCCGGGCACCGGCTGCGGCTGGTGCTGGCCTCCACCGATCTGGCGTACGCCTCGCCGGCCGACCCGGCCACCTACCGGGTGGCGGTGGCCGGGGCACTCACCGCGCCGACCGTCGACGAGCTGGTCACGGAGGCGGCGCCGCTGCCCGCGCGGACCTGGATGCTGCCGGTGGGCGCCGTGCTGGTGGCCGCCGGGGTGGTGCTGCTGCCGTGGCTGCGGCGGCGGCTGCGGCGGGGGGCTGCGGCGGGTGGGCCGGCGGGGCTCTCCGGGCCGTCGGGGCCCTCGGGGCCCGAGTTCGATCCGGCGCTGGCCGGGGTGCCGCTGCGGATCAGCGGGCTGAGCAAGCGCTACAAGGGCTCTCAGGACCGTTATGCCGTAAGGGAGTTGGGCTTCCGGGTGGAGCGGGGCCAGGTGCTCGGCCTGCTCGGGCCGAACGGGGCCGGGAAGACCACCACGCTGCGCATGCTGATGGGCCTGATCCGGCCGGACGCCGGGGAGATCCGGGTCTTCGGGCACCTGATCCGCCCCGGGGCGCCGGTGCTCTCGCGGGTCGGGGCGTTCGTCGAGGGCGCGGGCTTCCTGCCGCACCTCACCGGACGCGCCAACCTGCGGCTGTACTGGAAGGCCACCGGGCGCCCGGAGGCCGACGCGCGCTTCGACGAGGCGCTCGCGATCGCCGGGCTGGGCGAGGCGCTGGACCGCGCGGTGCGGACGTACTCGCAGGGCATGCGGCAGCGGCTCGCCATCGCCCAGGCGATGCTCGGGATGCCGGACCTGCTGATCCTGGACGAGCCGACCAACGGGCTGGATCCGCCGCAGATCCGCGAGATGCGCGAGGTGATGATCCGGTACGCGGCCGCCGGCCGGACCGTCATCGTCTCCAGCCACCTGTTGGCCGAGGTCGAGCAGAGCTGTACGGATCTGGTGGTGATGGACCGCGGGCAGCTGGTGACGGCCGGGCCGGTCGGCGAGATCGTCGGCGGTGGTGAGCTGCTGATGATCGGGGTGGCCGCGTCCTACGACCCGGAGCCGGTCGTCGAGAAGATCGGCGCACTGGCCGGGGTCGGCTCGGCGGAGGCGGTCGAGGGCGGGCTGCTGGTCCGGCTGGACGGGCTGCCGGCGAGCGAACTGCTGGCGGAGCTGGTGCGGTTGGGGGTGCCGGTGGAGAGCGCCGGACCGCAGCGGCGCCTGGAGGACGCGTTCCTGTCGTTGATCGGAGGTGCGGCGTGAGCGCTGCCAGGGTGACGAGTGACAGCACGGACGCCGGCCGGGGCGACCGTGCCTCGGGGGACCATGCGGTGGGGTACCGGGCGAGCCGGACCCTGCCGCTTCGGGTGGAGGCGATCCGGCAGCTGCGCCGGCGGCGCACCCTGGCGATCGGCGCGGTGCTGGCCGCCATGCCGTTCGTCATCCTGGCGGCGTTCCAGATCGGCGGCACCCCCGGGCGCCCGGACCGGACCACCTTCATCGACCTGGCCACCGCCTCGGGCGCCAACTTCGCCGTCACCATGCTGTTCGTGGGCACCGGCTTCATGCTGGTGATCCCCGTCGCCCTGTTCTGCGGGGACACCGTGGCCTCGGAGGCCAGCTGGTCCTCGCTGCGCTACCTGCTGGCCGCGCCGGTGCCGCGGGCCCGGTTGCTGGCCCGCAAGTTCGTGGTCGGGCTGGCGTTCTCGGCGGTCGCGGTCGTCATGCTGCCCGCGATCGGGCTGGTCGTGGGCACGGTGGCGTACGGCTGGGGGGACCTCAAGCTGCCCGCCGGGGCCAGCCTGCCGGCCGGGGAGGCGCTGCCCCGGATCGCGATCGCGGTGGCCTTCGTGTTCCTGAGCGAACTGGTGATCGCCGCGCTGGCGTTCTGGCTGTCGACGGCCACGGACGCGCCGCTGGGGGCGGTCGGCGGGGCGGTGTTCCTGTCGATCATCACCGGGGTGCTGGACGCCGTCACCGCGCTGGGGGACCTGCGGGAGTGGCTGCCGGCGCACTGGCAGTACGCCTGGGCGGACGCCCTGCAGCCGCAGCTGGAGTGGGGCGGCATGCTGCAGGGGGTCTCGTTGTCGCTGTCGTACGCGGTGGTGCTGTTGGCGCTGGCCTTCCGCGGGTTCGCGCGCAAGGACGTGGTGTCGTAGCGGGGTGGGGGCAGGCCCGGGCGTCGGGGCGGGGGCTCAAGGGTGGGCGGGGCCCGGGGCGGGGCCTCCGGTCGGGGCGGGGTTGCCGGGCAGGGCGGTGCTGCCGGACAGGGCCGTGAAGAGGAGCCGCCACAGCGGTTCCCCGCCGGGGGCGCGGGTGCCGCCGTCGCACTCGGTGCGGGTGTTCAGCAGCCCCCGGAGCACGATCAGCAGCAGCTCGGCGACCAGGGGCGGGCAGTGGTCGGGGAAGCCGCTGTCGCGCTGGGCCCGGCGGACCAGGTCGGTCAGGGCGACGTGCATGTCGGCGAGGACGTCGGCGGGGGCCTGGGCCAGGTTGGGGCAGTCCGCCGCCAGCCGGAGGGCGGCCCGCAGCCGGACGTCCGACCGCAGCCGGTCGGCGAAGCCCACCACGACGCCCCGGAGCACCTCGGCGGCGTCGGCTCCCGGGGTGTCGTACTCGGCGTGCACGCTGGTCCAGACCGTCCGGGACTCGTCGATCAGGGCGCGGGCCAGGGAGCCCTTCGAGGGGAAGTGGCCGTAGAGCGCGCCCTTGGTCATGCCGATGCGATCGGCCACCGTGTTCAGGGTGGTGCTCTCGTAGCCCTGGGCGGCGAAGATCTCGGCCGCGGCCGTCAGGACCTTCTCCCGGGTGCGGCGCGCCCGCTCCTGCTTTGCCATGTTCCTGCCCTCCGTGGTTGACGACAGCTCATACATACCATCGGGATGGAATGTTGTTGCAAGGCTTACGTTGGTGGAGGGAGTGTGCTTGTCCTTGCCCGTCGGATCGAGGTCAAGAAACATTCCTAAAGGAAGGAATCTTACGAACATGTGAACGGCGCAGAACGGAGCGGAGCGGCGCGGGAGGGTGTGGAACGGCGCGCGGGGGCGGTGCACCACCACGGTGCACCGCCCCCGCGCGCCGGTGGACCGTCAGGCCGGGTCGGTCACCTCGCGTCCGGCGGCCAGGACCACCGGGCCGCCGACGACGGCCGGGGCCAGGAGGACGGTGCCGAAGATCGTCGCGCCGCCGGTCGGGCCCACCGCGTCGCTGAGGTAGCCGGCCGAGACGGGGAGCAGGCCGGCCAGGAGGTAGCCGCCCACGTTCAGTGCGGCGTCGGCCTCGGCGAGGCGCTGCGGCGGGATGCCGGCGTTGAGCAGCCGAGCCGGCCCGTCCCCTGGCCGGCGCCCGCCAGCAGGGCGGCGAGGAGCAGGACTGCCACCGCCTCCCGGGGCGGGTGCGGGATCATGGATGGGTATCCCTGATCTCGTTCGCCGAAGGACCCCGAACCGTGGCCCAGATCGTCCTCTTCCACTCCGCCCGCGGCCTGCACCCGGCCGTCCGGGCCGCCGCCGACCGGCTGCGCGCCGCCGGGCACACCGTGCACACCCCGGACCTCTTCGAGGGGCGCACCTTCGATGACAACGAGGCCTCGCAGACCTACCAGGAGGAGATCGGCGGCGGGGACGAACTGCTGCGGCGCGCAGTGGTCGCCTCCGCCCCGCACTCCGAGGGCGGGCTGGTGTACGCCGGGTTCTCGCTCGGCGGCGCCATCGCGCAGAACCTGGCGCTGGCCGACGAGAAGGCCCGCGGGCTGCTGCTCCTGCACGGCACCTCCGACCTGCGGGAGGACGCGGCAACCGCGATCCCGGTGCAGCTGCACATGGCGGAGCCGGACCCGTACGAGCCGGAGGACTGGCTGAACGCCTGGTACCTGCGGATGCGGCGGGCCGGTGCGGAGGTCGAGGTGCACCGCTACCCGGGCGCCGGCCACCTGTTCACCGACCCGGACCTGGACGACTACGACGCGGACGCCGCCGAGCAGGCCTGGGCGGCGGCGCTGGACTTCCTCGCCGACCTGGACGGTTAGGCGCCGTCCGGACCTCGGCCCTGGCCTGGCTGGTCCGGCGGATCTCGTCCCCGCCGGTCACCGGGGGCCCGGCCGGCCCGTCACGGGCGGGCCGGGCCGCGGCGGGGGAGGGTCTGGCTGTAGACGACGCTGGTGGTGGTGCTGCCGAAGCCGGCGAGCGAGTCCATCAGGGTCTCCAGGTGCTCCATGGAGGTCGCGGCCACCTTGAGGGTGTAGCAGTCGTCGCCGGTGGTGCGCAGGCACTCCAGGATCTCGCGGCGCTGGGCGAGCATCAGGTGCAGCGGCTGGTGGCGGTTGCCCGGGTACTTCAGGCGGACCACGGCGAGCACCGGGTAGCCGACCTTGGCCAGGTCGACGGTGGCGTGGTAGCCGGTGATGACGCCCAGCGACTCCAGGTTCCGCACCCGCTCGGTGGTGGCGGACGGGCTGAGGTTGACCCGGCGGCCCAGCTCGCTGAGCGAGATCCGGGCCTCCTGCTGGAGCTGGTCGATGATCGCCCAGTCGGTGTCGTCGAGGTTCGCGGCCATCCGGCGATATTACCGGGTGATTCGCGGCCGGGAGAGGGTTCTGCCGGGAGCTTCGGGTTCCGTGCGGAATCTGCCCGGGAATAGCCTCGTGGCATGCAATTTGGCGTCAACGTACCGAACTTCGGACCCGGGACGGACCCCGGCATGCTGCGCGACTGGGCGTGGGTGGTGGAGGGCCTCGGGTTCGACCTGCTGATGGTGTCGGACCACGTCGCCGTGACGGCGGACGTCTCCGAGCGCTACCCCGAACCCTTCTACGACCCCTTCGCCACCCTCTCCTGGCTGGCCGGGGTGAGTGACGGGCGGCTGCGACTGGGCACCACCGTGCTGGTGCTGCCGTACCGGAACCCGCTGCTGGTGGCGCGGATGGCCGGCACCCTGCAGCGGCTCAGCGGCGGGCGGTTCGTCCTCGGTGTCGGGGCCGGCTGGGCGCGGCAGGAGTTCGAGGCGCTGGGAGTGCCGTTCGGCGCGCGGGGGCGGCTGACGGGCGAGTACCTGCGGGCGGTGCGGGAGGCCTGGGCGCAGCAGGGGGAGGGTGCCGCCGCCCCGGTGTGGGTCGGCGGCCACAGCGGGGCCGCGATCCGACGGGCGATCGAGCACGGTGACGCCTGGCACCCGCTGCGACTGACCCTGGCGAAGATGCGGTCGGTGCTGGAGCAACACGCGCTGCCCGGGTTCGCGCCGCGGATCGCGCTGCGGCTGACCGACCGGCCGCTGGACGACCCGGAACGGCCCGCCGGGGTCGGCAGCCTGGAGCAGGTCATCGCCGACCTGCGGGAACTGCGCGGACTCGGCGCCGAGGCCGTGGTACTGGACCCGTACCAGGCCGACCCGGACGAGACCCGCCACCCCGAGACCGCGTGGCGAACCCTGACGGCCGTGGCCGAGGAGTGGAGGAAGACGTCATGATCACCCCTGCGGACGAGGCACTGCTGCGGCAGGCGATCGGGATCGCGGCGCGGGCCGTGGAGCTGGGCGACGCCCCGTACGGTTCGCTGCTGGCCGGGCCCGACGGGGCGGTGCTGGCCGGAGCGCACAACACCGTCCGGCGCGACGACGACATCACGGCCCACCCGGAACTGAAGCTGGCCCGCTGGGCGGCCCGGGTCCTGGACGAGGAGACCGCCGCGCTCACGACCATGTACACCAGCTGCCAGCCCTGCGGGATGTGCGCGGGGGCGCTGGTCCGGTCGGGGATCGGGCGGGTCGTGTACGCGCTCGCGACCGAGCAACTGGTCGAGCTCAACCCGGAGTCGGGGGCATGGCCGGTGGTGGCGGAGGACGGGCCGGCGCTGTTCGAGGAGGCGCGGGTGCCGATCGAGGTGTACTACCACCGGGGGCGGGACGAGAGGGTAGCTGATGCCTCGTCATGAAGGACTTGGTGTAGTCGAGTTGGCGGGGGACACCGGTTGGTCGTGCTGCTGATCGGTCGGCGGCGCCGCCGAGGGGGCGTGCTCGGGCGTCCCCCGCCGCGGCCGGGGGTCGGGGGTGGGGCACGATGGGGCGCATGGCAGAGCGGCGACACGAGTACGCACCGGCGGGGACACTGCCCGGGATGTTGCAGCGCGGGCGGGGGCTGGGCGCGCTGATGGCGGCGGAGGATCCCGCCTCGGCCGCCGAGCTGGTGTACGGCTGCATCCGGTGGGAGTGGCGCTGGGACTCGAACACCGACGAGCGGCACCTGTACCTGGCGCGGCTGGTCCGGGACCTGGAGCTGCCGCTCGGACCGGTGGTCGAGGTGCTGGCCGGGGGCGAGGAGGCGTGTGAGCGGGCCGCGGGGGTGCTCGCGCTGCTGGCGCTCAGCGGCTCGGTCGAGGCCCGGGAGGCGCTGCGGGCGTACATCCGGGAGGGCGAGCACCGGGCCGACGTCCTGGAGTCGGTGGCGGATGCCTGGCCGCGGGAGTGGTGGGGCGACCTGGAGGCTGTCCGGGACCGGGACCGGGACCGTGGCTCGGGCCGGCGCGAACCGCCGGGACCGGTACGGGAGGCCGAACGGCCCGACCCGATGGCCGAGGCGGCGAGCGGCGCGCTGCCGGGGCGGTCGGCCGGGCACGGGGAGGAGCGGGACGTTCCGGCACTGGTCGCGGAGCTGGAGCGGGACTGGGTGGACCGGACCTGGTGCGGGCCGATGCAGCTGGCGCGGGGGCTGGCGCGGTTCGGGCCGGGGGCGGCCGGTGCGGTCTCGCTGCTGCGGCGGTTCTGGCTGTACACCCCGCACTCGTACGAGCGGGCCGCGTACCTGGAGGCGCTGGCGGCGGCCGGGTCGGCGGGCATGCCCGAGGCGTACACGGAGTCGCTCTGGGACTGCGAGGCGGACGTCCGGCTGCTGGGGGTCGAGCACGCCCCCGACGCACCGCACGTGCGGGCCCGGCTGGCGTACCTGCGGGACGATCCGATCGAGGTGCCGGAGGTCCGGAACGCCGCCGAGGAGCGACTCGCCGGGCTGAGCTGAGGCCCCTCCGGAGACGTGGGGGAGCTGTTCGAAGGGGGCTAGAGTGGACGCGTGAACGCGTGAGTGATGGTCCGGACCCCGAGAGGTGTTCCGGGCCACATCCATTTCCGGGGCTCCTCCCCCTGTGACCCGCGCGTTCGCCGGCCCACCAGAACAGCACCAGAGCCTCCGGAGGCCCCGCCTTGAGCGACCAGCCGTTCGCGCATCTGCACGTCCACACCGAGTACTCGATGCTGGACGGTGCCGCCCGGCTGAAGCAGATGTTCAAGGAGGTCGAGCGGCTGGGGCAGACCCACGTCGCGATGACCGACCACGGGAACATGTACGGCGCCGCCGAGTTCCACCGGCAGGCGACCGATGCCGGGATCACCCCGGTGATCGGGATCGAGGCGTACGTCGCCCCCGAGTCCCGGTCGAACACCAAGCGCATCCTGTGGGGCCAGCCGCACCAGAAGCGGGACGACGTCTCGGCGTCCGGCGCGTACACCCACAAGACCATCTGGGCCCGGAACAAGGAGGGCCTGCACAACCTCTTCAAGCTGACCTCGCGCTCGTACTCCGAGGGCTGGCTGGTGAAGTGGCCCCGGATGGACAAGGAGCTGATCTCCGAGCTGTCCGGCGGGCTGATGGCCACCACCGGCTGCCCGTCCGGCGAGGTGCAGACCCGGCTGCGGCTCGGCCAGTTCGACGAGGCGCTGAAGTCCGCCGCCGACTACCAGGAGATCTTCGGCAGGGAGAACTACTTCCTGGAGTTGATGGACCACGGCCTGGACATCGAGAAGCGTGTCCGGGACGGGCTGCTGGAGATCAGCAGGAAGCTGAACATCCCCCCGGTGGTCACCAACGACTCGCACTACACCACCGAGGCCGACGCCGGCGCCCACGACCTGCTGCTCTGCGTGCAGACCGGCAAGAACCTCTCGGACCCGGACCGCTTCCGCTTCGACGGCACCGGCTACTACATCAAGTCGGCCGCCGAGATGTACGCGCTGGACTCCTCGGACGCCTGGCAGGAGGGCTGCCGCAACAGCCAGCTGCTGGTCGCCTCCCGGGTCGACACCGAGGGCATGTTCAAGTTCAAGAACCTGATGCCCCGGTTCCCGATCCCGGAGGGCTTCGAGTCCGAGGCGGACTTCTTCAAGTCCAAGGTCTGGGAGGGCATGGACTGGCGCTTCCCGGGCGGGTACGACGAGGAACACAAGAAGCTCGCCGAGTACGAGATGGACACCATCATCCAGATGGGGTTCCCGGCGTACTTCCTGGTGGTCGCCGACTTCATCATGTGGGCGAAGAGCCAGGGCATCGCGGTGGGCCCGGGCCGTGGTTCGGCGGCCGGTTCGCTGGTCGCCTACGCGATGGGCATCACCGACCTCGACCCCATCCCGCACGGACTGATCTTCGAGCGCTTCCTCAACCCCGAGCGCATCTCGATGCCCGATGTCGACATCGACTTCGACGAGCGCCGGCGCGGGGACGTGATCCGGTACGTGACGGAGAAGTGGGGGTCCGACAAGGTCGCCATGATCGTCACCTACGGCACCATCAAGGCGAAGGCCGCCATCAAGGACTCCTCGCGCGTCCTCGGCTACCCGTACGCGATGGGCGACCGGATCACCAAGGCGATGCCGCCGGACGTCATGGGCAAGGGCATCCCGCTGTCCGGCATCACGGACAGCAGCCACCCGCGCTACGGCGAGGCGGGCGAGATCCGCGCGCTGTACGAGAACGACCCGGACGTGCGGAAGGTGATCGACACCGCGCGCGGCATCGAGGGCCTGATCCGCCAGCCCGGGGTGCACGCGGCCGGCGTCATCATGTCCTCCGAGCCGCTGACCGACCACATCCCGGTCTGGACCCGGCACACCGACGGCGTCACCATCACGCAGTTCGACTACCCCACTTGCGAGGGCCTCGGCCTCCTCAAGATGGACTTCCTCGGTCTGCGCAACCTGACGATCATGGACGACGCCGTCAAGGCGATCGAGAAGAACAAGGGCGTCAAGATCAACCTGCTTGATCTGCCGCTCGACGACAAGCCCACCTACGAACTCCTCGCCCGCGGCGACACGCTCGGCGTCTTCCAGCTCGACGGCGGGCCGATGCGCTCGCTGCTGCGCCTGATGAAGCCCGATAACTTCGAGGACATCTCCGCAGTCCTGGCGCTGTACCGGCCGGGTCCGATGGGCGTCAACTCGCACACCAACTACGCGCTGCGCAAGAACGGGCAGCAGGAGATCACCCCGATCCACCCGGAGCTGGAGGAGCCCCTGGAGGAGGTGCTCCGGCCCACCTACGGCCTGATCGTCTACCAGGAGCAGGTGCAGAAGGCCGCGCAGATCCTGGCCGGCTACTCGCTCGGCCAGGCCGACCTGCTGCGCCGCGCGATGGGCAAGAAGAAGAAGGAGATCCTGGAGGCGGAGTTCGTGCCCTTCCAGAAGGGCTGCCGCGAGCGCGGCTACTCCGACGCGGCCATCCAGGCGGTGTGGGACGTCCTCGTCCCCTTCTCCGGCTACGCGTTCAACAAGGCGCACACCGCCGGGTACGGGCTGGTCTCGTACTGGACGGCGTACCTCAAGGCCAACTACCCGGCCGAGTACATGTCCGGCCTGCTGACCTCCGTCAAGGACGACAAGGACAAGTCGGCGGTCTACCTCAACGAGTGCCGCAAGATGGGCATCCAGGTGCTGCCGCCGGACGTCAACGAGTCGGACTCGGACTTCACGCCGCACGGCAGCGAGACCGTCCGGTTCGGCCTGACCGCCATCCGCAACGTCGGCGGGCCGGTGGTCGAGTCGATGATCCGCACCCGGAAGGCGAAGGGGAAGTTCGCCTCCTTCCCGGACTTCCTGGAGAAGGTGGAGTCGGTGGTCTGCAACAAGCGGACCGTCGAATCGCTGATCAAGGCAGGGGCGTTCGACTCGCTCGGGCACACCCGCAAGGGCCTGAGCGCGCAGTTCGAGCCGATGATCGACAACGTCGTCGGGGTGAAGCGCAAGGAGGCCGAGGGGCAGTTCGACCTCTTCGGCGGCGACGCCACCTCGGAGGAGCCCAGCTTCGGGCTGGACGTGGTGTTCTCCGAGGAGGAGTGGGAGAAGTCCTTCCTGCTCACCCAGGAGCGGGAGATGCTCGGCCTGTACGTCTCCTCCCACCCGCTGCACGGCATCGAGCACGTGCTCGCCGACAAGTCGGACTGCGCGGTGGCGGACCTCGCGGAGCGGCCGGACGGCACCATCGTCACCATCGGCGGCATCATCTCGGGCCTCCAGCGGAAGATGACCAAGCAGGGCAACGCCTGGGCGATCGCCACCGTCGAGGACCTGGCGGGCTCGATCGACTGCATGTTCTTCCCGGCGAGCTACCAGCTGGTCTCCTCCCAACTCGTCGAGGACGCCGTGGTGTTCGTGCGCGGCAAGCTGGACAAGCGGGAGGACGTGCCGCGGCTGATGGGCATGGAGCTGTCCATCCCGGACCTGTCGAACGCGCACGCCGAGGCGCCGATCGTGATCAACATCCCGACCGCCAAGGTCACCCCGCCGCTGATCGCCCGGCTCAGCGAGGTGCTGACCCACCACAAGGGCACCACCGAGGTGCGGGTGCGGCTGGAGGGCCGCACCAAGACCACGGTGCTGCGGCTGGACCGGCACCGGGTGAAGTCGGACCCGGCGCTGTTCGGGGACCTCAAGCAGCTGCTCGGGCCGAGCTGCCTGGCGGGTTAGCGGGGTCAGCGGCGCGCGGGCGGGGCCGGGGTGCACACCCCGGCCCCGCCCGCGCGTTCAGGCCCCGCCGCCCAGCCCCGGCGGGACGGCCGTGTGCAGGGCCGAGACGAAGGCCGAGATGGCCGGGTGGGAGCCCGCGCCGGCCCGGAACGCGGCGCGGGTGCGGCGGTACATCGGCAGCCTGGTGAGGACCACGCCGGGCGGCGGCCCGGCGGTGCCCAGGTGGGGGACCAGCGCCACGCCCTGGCCCGCGGCTACCAGCGAGAGCACCGTGGTGAAGTCGTCGATCTGGTGCCGGATCCGCGGGGCGAAGCCCGCCGCCTCGCAGGCGCGGACGGCCATGGTGTGGCAGAGCGTGCCGGGCGGGGACATGATCCACGGCGCGCCGCTCTGCTCGGCGACCGTCCCCGCGGTGCGGGCGGCCAGGTACATCGGCTCGGTGAAGACCGGGTGGGTGACCGCGAGCCCCGGCTCCGGATCGGTCGGGACGAGGTCGTACTCGTGGACCAGCGCCACGTCCAGCTCGCCCGCGCGCAGCGCCGCGCCGACGGCGGCCGGATCCACCTCGGTGACCATCGGCTCCAGTCCCGGGTGCCAGGCGGCGAGGCCGGCGAGCACCGCCGGGATGATCGCGCGGGCCGCCGAGGGGTAGGTGCCGATCCGCAGGGGCCCGGCCAACCCCCGCTTGGCGTGGGCGAGTTCGGCGCCCGCCTGCTCCAGCAGGGCGAGTACGGCCTCGGCGTGGCGGACCAGGCCCAGCCCCGCCGGGGTGAGGCTGACCCGCCGCCCGGTGCGCTCCAGCAGCGGGACGCCGGCCTCCTTCTCCAGGACGGACAGTTGCTGGGACACCGCCGAGGGGCTGAAGGACAGCGCCTCGGCGACGGCCGCGATGGTGCCGAGGTGGGCGAGTTCGCGCAGCAGGCGCAGGCGTCGGACGTCGAGCATCGGCCCAGCTTACGAGAAGCGTCGGAAATGTGAACTGGACCTGGGGTGTCGACGGGCCGCAGGATCGTCGGTATGGAACTCAAGGGCATCCACGTCCCCCTGATCACCCCCTTCGCCGCCGACGGCTCCGTCGCCCTCGACGCGCTGGAGAAGCTCGCGCACGAGGTCCTGGACGCCGGGGCGGCCGGCCTGGTCGCGCTCGGTACCACCGGCGAGCCCGCCGCGCTGACCGCCGAGGAGCGGGACGCGGTGATCGACGTGACGGCGTCCGCCTGCGCCGCGCGCGGGGCGCAGCTGATGGTCGGGGCCTCCGGCGGCGACACCCGGGCCGTCGGCGAGGCGCTCGCCGCGCTCGGCGCGCGGGTGCCGCGGGCGGCGGCGCTGGTCACCACCCCGGCCTTCGTCCGGGCCGGCGAGGCCGGGACGGTCGCGCACTTCCGGGCGCTGGCCGCGGCCAGCCCGCTGCCGCTGGTCGTCTACCACATCCCGTACCGCACCGGGCAGCAGCTCTCCACCGCCGCGCTGCGCGAACTGGCCGCGATCGAGGGCGTGGTGGGCGTCAAGTACGCGACCGGCGGGCTGGACCAGACGGCCGCCGAACTGCTCGCCGACACCCCGGCCGGCTTCGCGGTGCTGACCGGGGAGGACGCCTTCCTGGCGCCGATGCTGGCGATCGGCGCGGCCGGCGGCATCCTCGCCTCCGCGCACCTGGCGACCGGCCGCTTCGTCGAGCTGTACGAGGCCTGGCGGGCCGGGGACGTCGAGCGGGCCCGGGGGCTCGGGCACCGGTTGACCGCGCTGGCGCTGTCCGCGTTCACCGCGCCGAACCCGACGGTGACCAAGGGCGTGCTGCACGCCCAGGGCCGGATCCCCACCCCGGACGTGCGGCTGCCGCTGCTGCCCGCCGGGGAGGCCGAGGTCGCGGCCGCGCTGGCCCTCGCCAATGGTCTGGACCACTAAGCGCTCTCATACCGTGGAATACCAGGTCGTGCGATGCCCGTGACAAGGCATGATGGGCAGAGTGCGGCTGTAGACAGCACCATTCAGAGGAGTAGTCGGAATGAAGATCGGCATTGTCGGGGCCACCGGCCAGGTCGGCGGCGTGGTCCGCGAGATCCTGGCCGAGCGCGCTGGACTTCCCGGTGGAATCGGCCCGGTGGAGCAGCTGCGACTGTTCGCCTCGGCCCGCTCGGCCGGACGCACGCTGCCCTGGCAGGGCACCGAGATCACCGTCGAGGACGCGGCCACGGCCGACTACACCGGCCTGGACATCGTGATCTTCTCGGCCGGCGGCTCCACCTCCAAGGCCCTGGCCCCCGAGGTCGCCGCGGCCGGTGCCGTCGTCATCGACAACTCCTCCGCCTGGCGCCGCGACCCCGAGGTCCCGCTGGTCGTCTCCGAGGTCAACCCGGAGGCGATCGCCGACCGCCCCAAGGGCATCATCGCCAACCCCAACTGCACCACCATGGCGGCCATGCCCGTGCTGCGCCCGCTGCACGAGGAGGCGGGGCTCGCCGCCCTGGTCGTCTCCACCTACCAGGCCGTCTCCGGCAGCGGCGTGGCCGGCGTGGCCGAGCTGCAGGACCAGGCCGCCAAGGTCGTGGACGGCGCCGCCGCGCTCGCCCACGACGGCGCCGCCGTCGAGTTCCCCGAGCCCAAGGTCTACCAGCGGCCGATCGCCTTCAACGTGGTGCCGCTGGCCGGCTCCCTCGTCGACGACGGCTCCAACGAGACCGACGAGGAGCAGAAGCTCCGCCACGAGAGCCGCAAGATCCTCGGCATCCCGGAGCTCAAGGTCGCCGGCACCTGCGTGCGCGTCCCGGTCTTCTCCGGCCACTCGCTGCAGATCAACGCCCGCTTCGAGCGCCCGATCAGCCCCGAGCGGGCCGTCGAGCTGCTCACCGGCGCCCCCGGCGTCGAGCTGTCCGAGATCCCCACCCCGCTCCAGGCGGCCGGGCAGGACCCGAGCTACGTCGGCCGGATCCGGGCCGACGAGACGGTGGAGAACGGGCTGTCGCTGTTCATCTCCAACGACAACCTGCGCAAGGGCGCCGCGCTCAACGCCGTCCAGCTGGCCGAGCTGGTGGCCGCCGAGCTCAAGCGCTGACGCCCGGGACGCAAGGCAGACACCCCGGAGCGCACCCGCTGACACCCCGGGACCAAGTGCTGACCGAGCTCACGCGCTGGCACCCCTGTCCAGCAGCCCGGCGCAGCGTCACGTGACGTTTGGCGGGCCCCGTCGTTGAACGGGGCCCGCCTTCGTGTTTCTTTGCGACTCATTGGGCGGCTGTTGCGGGACCGGGACATCCTCCGAGGTTCGGGCCGCGAACCAGTGGGAAAAGGTGACCCAACGATCGGGCGGACAAGGGGGCCCCTCACCCCACACGTCCGGCCGACGGGCGGACCGCCCACCCAGACCGACCTACGAGGGCGAGCGGAAAGAGGTGCGCGGATGGACCGATGTGTCGTCCTGGTGGACGCCGGATACCTGTTGGGCGCAGCCGCCAGCCTGCTCGCCGGCGACCCCTCCCGCTCCAAGGTCAGCGTCGACCACACCGCGCTGATCAGCGCCCTGCGCGAACGCGCCGAGGCCGAGACCGGGCTGCCGCTGCTGCGCATCTACTGGTTCGACGCGGCCCCCGACCGCCGCCCGATGCCCGAGCACCGCCGGCTGCGCGTGCTGCCCCGGGTCACCGTACGGCTGGGCGCCCTCACCCGGGCCGAGGGGCGCTGGGTGCAGAAGGGCGTGGACGCCGCGATGCACGCCGAACTCTCCGAACTCGCCCGCAACCGGGCCTGCGCCGACGTCGTGCTGATCACCGGCGACGGGGACCTGCTGCCCGGCATGATGACCGCCAAGGAGCACGGCGTGGCCGTGCACCTGTGGGCGCTGCAGGCAGCCGACGGGGACTTCAACCAGTCCGAGGACCTGGTCGGCGAGGCCGACGAGCGCCGGGTGCTGGACCGCGAGTGGATCGAGGGGTCCTTCTCGCTGCGCGACCACACCACCGTGTTCCCCGCCCCCGGCACGGGCGGCGCCCGGCAGGAGATCGCCAAGATCCTCGCCGCCCCGCCGGCCTCCCTGCCCAGCGTGGCGCCCCCGGTCGTCCGGCCGGCCGCCGCCGCGGCACCCGACGAACCCGCCGCCGACGGACGGCCGCAGCCGGCCGCGGCACTGCGGGTGGTGCCCACCCCCAAGGACCTCGCCGGGCGGGTCTCGGCCGTCACCCCGATCACCCCGGCGGCGGGCGTACCGGCCAACGGCCACGCCAACGGCCACGCCAACGGCCACGCCGCCAACGGCCACGCCGCCAACGGGAACGCGGCGGGCGGACCGGTGCTGCGCTGGTCCTCCGATCGGGGCTGGGTCGACCGGCCCGCGCCCGAGCCCTCCGTCACCGCCGGGGACGGCTTGCCCACCCTGGCCCAGCTGACCACCGCCGAACAGCGCTGGGCCGACCGCGAGGAGGACATCACCACCATCGGTGGCGACGCCCACGAGGTCGGGCAGGTCTTCGCCCGCCGCTGGAGCGACCGGCTCGGCGACCTCGAACGACTCACCCTGCTCTGGCCCGACTACCCGCGCATCCCGCACCGGGTCGACGGCGAGCTGCTGCGCTACGCGGCCCGCTTCGGGCTGCTCGCCCACAAGGACGACCAGATCGACGAGCACGACCGCTACGCCATCCGGGCGGGGTTCTGGAAGGAGCTGGCCGCCCGGGTGCCGGGCGGCTCGATGGTGGTGGACGACTGACGGCCTCCGGCGGGTCGCGGCGATCGGGCCCCGTTGTCCGGTTCGCCCGTGTGAGCGCGTAAAGTCTCCGGTCGTGGAAGAGACGGCCGGGCGAGCACCCCAGGACACCCCGCCGTGCGTCGCCGTACGCGACGTGGTCAGGACGTACCGCACCG
This sequence comes from Kitasatospora sp. NPDC036934, assembly GCF_055608425.1. NCBI lineage: Bacteria > Bacillati > Actinomycetota > Actinomycetes > Kitasatosporales > Streptomycetaceae > Kitasatospora > Kitasatospora sp. NPDC036934. The sequence goes on from NZ_JBVJQR010000008.1 coordinate 25,141, forward strand.
GGCGCGGCGCCGCCGCCACCGAGGTCCGGGCCAACGACGGGATCAGTCTCACGGTCCGGCAGGGCGAGGTCTTCGGGCTGCTCGGGCCCAACGGTGCCGGGAAGTCCACCCTGGTCCGCCAGGTCACCGGACTGCTGCGGCCGGACTCCGGGACCGTCGAACTGCTCGGCCACGACCTCGTGCGCCACCCGGAACGGGCCGCCCGACTGCTCGGCTACCTCGGGCAGGAATCCACCGCGCTGGACGAGCTGACCGTCGCCCTGGCCGCCGAGACCACCGGACGCCTGCGGGGGCTCTCGCGCGCGGCGGCCCGTAGCGCGGCGGCGGACGTCCTCACCGAACTCGGGCTGGAGCCGATCGCCGCGCGGCCGCTCGCCAAGCTGTCCGGCGGGCAGCGGCGGCTCGCCTGCTTCGCGGCCACCCTGGTGGGGGAGCGGCCGCTGCTCGTCCTGGACGAGCCCACCACCGGCATGGACCCGGTCGCCCGGCGGGCCGTCTGGTCGGCCGTCGACCGGCGGCGGGCCGAGTACGGCACGACGGTGCTGCTGGTCACCCACAACGTGATCGAGGCGGAGACCGTGCTCGACCGGGTCGCCGTGATCGACGAGGGCCGGGTGATCGCCTGCGACACGCCCGGCGGGCTCAAGGCGCTGGTCGACGGCGACGTCCGGCTCGACCTGGTCTGGCGGGACGAGGCGCCGATCGGCGTGCCCGCCGTCGCCGAACTGGCCGAACGCGCCGAACGCACCGGGCGCCGCTGGACCGTCCGCACCACCCCCGAGCAGGCCCGCGAGCTGGTCGCCGCCGTCACCACCGGCCCGGCCTTCGCCGCCCTCGACGACTTCACCCTCGCCACCCCCAGCCTTGAGGACGCCTACCTCAAGCTGGGCGGCCGCCACGGAGGACTGGCCAAGTGACGCTGCTCTCGGTGCCCCCGCAGACCCGCCGGTCCGCGGCCGCCGCCGCCCCGCTCGCCCCCGCCGCCCGGCTGCTGCCCGCGCTGGCCGCGGTGTACCGGGCACAGCTCACCCGGGCGAAGGTGGCCCGGATCCCGCTGCTGTTCGTGGCGACCTTCCAGTCCGTCGGCATCCTGGTGATGATGCGGGGCGTCGTGGACGCCGGGCAGACCTCGGCCGCCCGCTCGGTGGTCGCCGGGTCCAGCGTGCTGGTGGTGGCCTTCGTCGCCCTCAACCTGCTGGCCCAGTACTTCGGGAAGCTGCGCGCCACCGGCGGCCTCGACCACTACGCGACGCTGCCGGTGCCGGCCGCCTCCGTGGTGCTCGGCGCGGCCGCCGCCTACGCCTCCTTCACCCTGCCCGGGACGCTCGTCACGGCCGGCATCGGCGCGGTGATGTTCGGGCTGCCGCTCGGCCAGCTGTGGGTGCTGCTGGCCGTCGTGCCGCTCGCCGGGGCCGCCCTCTCCGGACTCGGCGCGGCCTGCGGGCTGCTCGCGCCGCGGCAGGAGATCGCGACCATGCTCGGGCAGCTCGGCATGTCGGCGGCCCTGCTGCTCGGCGTGCTGCCGGTGGACCACCTGCCGCAGCCGGTGCTGTGGCTGCGCGACCTGCTGCCCTCGACGTACGGGGTGGAGGCCTTCGCCCGGACCTTCGCGCCCGACCCGGACTGGGGGATGGTGCTCGCCGACCTCGGGGTCTGCGCGGCGGTGGGCGTGGTGTCGCTGGCCCTGGCCACCTGGGCGTACCGGCGGGCCGTCGCGCGGTAGGGGCGGCCGTGGGGCCGTTCGTACGGGCGTCGTGAAACGATGGGGCCTGTGACCGTACCGAACACACCTCCGGAACCCGCCCGCGCCGATGTGCCGGCCGAGCCGGGAGCCGTACCCGACCCGTTCGCACCGCCGCCGGTCTCCGCCGAGGAGCCGCCCGCCGGGCTGCCGACGGCGCCGCCCGCGGGCGGGCGCCAGGTGCCGGCCGAACTGCGGATCGGCTCCGGGGTCGTGCTCGTGTGCCTGCTCGCCGGACTGGCGATGGCCGGGCTGTGGGCCTGGCTGGCGCCCAAGGTGCCGCTGGTCGTGGACGGGGACCGGATCCTCTACGTGGACCCCGAGGGCGAGCAGCGGGCCGGCGCCGACGCGGTGTTCGTGCTGATCGGGCTGGGCGCCGGGATCCTCACCGCGCTCGGCGCCTTCCTGGTGACCCGCAAGCGCGGCGGCGGCATCTCGGTCGCGCTCGGGCTGGCGATCGGCGGACTGCTCGGCTCGTACGGGGCCTGGAAGCTCGGCCGGTGGCTCGGGCCGAGCGACAACCTGATCGCCGAGGCCCGGCGGGTCGGCAACGGCGGGCACTTCGACGCCAGCATCGACCTGGGAGCGCTGGGGGCGCTGCTGGTGTGGCCGATGACGGCGATGGTGGTGCTGCTGGCGCTGTCGGCGGCGTTCGGGAAGCGGGAGGAGGACCCGCCGCCGTACTGGGGGGTGCCGGCGGGGACGTACGGGCCTCCGGCGGAGGGGGCTCCTGGGCAGGGGGCTCCTGCGGAGACGGTTCCGGAGGACCGGCGGCAGGGTTGAGTTCGGAAGTTCGGAAGTTTCGTGAGTGGGACGGGAGGTCGGCGGCCGGGTACAGGCCGGGCCCTTCCGTCTCGCGCAGCTCCCCGCGCCCCTTTCGGGGCGCGGGGTTTTTGCCGGGTGGGCTCAGCGGGCGATGGGGGCGGTGCGGGCGCGGGTGAGGGTGATGAGGTCGGCGGGGGCCAGTTCCACTTCCAGGCCGCGGCGGCCCGCGGACACGTAGACGGTCGGGTGGGTCAGGGCGCTGGCGTCGATCACGGTGCGCAGGGGGCGGCGCTGGCCCAGCGGGGAGATGCCGCCGAGGACGTAGCCGCTGCTGCGCTCGGCGGCGGCCGGGTCGGCCATGGCGGCGCGCTTCCCGCCGACTGCCGCGGCCAGGGCCTTGAGGTCGAGCTGGCCGGCGACCGGCACCACGCCGACGGTGAGGGCACCGTCCACGTCGGCGACCAGGGTCTTGAAGACGCGCTCGGCGGCCACGCCCAGGGCCTCGGCGGCCTCGCCGCCGTAGGAGGCGGCGGCCGGGTCGTGCTCGTAGGAGTGGACGGTGAAGGGGACGGCGGCGGCTTCCAGGGTGACGATGGCGGGGGTGCCCTGGCCGCCCTTCTTCGGTTTCTTGGCCATGGGGGCGTGCCTCGGCTCAGTTGGGGCTGAAGGACTGGCGGGTGAGGTCGACCGCGGGCAGTGAGGGCAGCCAGCTGAGCACGGCGCTCTCGCGGCGCAGCAGGTCGAGTTCGGTGCGCAGCCGCTGGGCGGTGTCCGGGCAGGCGAGCAGCCGCTGCTTGACCGGGGTCTCGAACACCGAGGCGGCGGCGACCAGGTAGGAGAGCACCTGGGGGTCGTCCGGGAGTTCCTGCCGGCCGTGGGTGCTGGCCTCGCGGGCGCCGGCCAGCCGCTTCTGGTAGACCCGGAAGGCCCGTTCCACCTCGGCGGCGAGCGCGCCGGAGCCGTCGCCGGGGCGCTCCTCCACCAGCTCGACCTCGCCGGTCAGGTACGGGCCGGTGACGTCCACCGAGTCGAGCCGGAGCCGGAACCGGGTGGTGCCGGTGACCAGCAGCTCGTAGCGGCCGTCGGGCTGGGCCTGGACGGAGGAGACGTCGGCGACGCAGCCGACGTGGTACACCGCCTCCAGCGGGTCCCCGGTGACGGTGCCCAGGCCGTCGAGCGGACCGGCCGGGCCCTCCTCGGGCCGGACCGGGGAGGTCTCGCGGCCGTCCTTGATGGCGAGCACGCCGAAGCGGCGCGGCTCGTCCTCGGACTGTTCGAGCAGATCGGCGACGAGACGGCGGTAACGCTCCTCGAAGACGTTCAGGGGCAGCACGAGGCCCGGGTAGAGCACGGTGTTCAGCGGGAAGAGCGGCAGCCGTTCTGTCACGGCGGACAGCGTAGTTCCCCGGAGCCACCCCTTGTCGCGCGGTTACCGGAGCGCCGACCCGTGGACACGCACCGTGTTCACGCGGTGGTGAACAGACCGTGCCCGCGCAGCGCTGCGCGGGCACGGGCGGCGCCGCCGGGTGCGGCGGTGGCGCCGGTGCCGATCGCGAGGATTCTGGCGCCGCCGAGGCCCGCGCAGGGACGGCAGATGCCGGGGCGGGGCACGGGGTCGTGGCACTCGGCGCACTCGGCGGGTGCGGCCTGTGGTGCCCGGGCCGGCGGCAGCTTGCGTTGGAGCCGGTCGTGCAGGATCGCCACCGGGGAGTGCATCGGCGAGGGCAGGCCGGGCAGCAGGGCGTGGGCCAACTCTGCTGGGGTGCTGCCGCGTTCCAGCCACTGCGACACGAGGGGCGCGAGCTGTTGCGCCTCGGCCTGGCCGAGGCGCAGCCGGGGCTCGGGGCGGATGGCGCGGAAGAGCGCTGCCACCGCCCGGCGGGTCTGCTCGTCCGCTCGCGTCAACTGGGCGGGGAGGGTGGGTACTTCTCCCGGGTTCTTTACTACAGGGCTGTCAGGCGGACCGGTCTCGGGCTCACCGGAAGCCGGGTGGGGGACAGCTGGTGCCGGTCGGGGGGTGTCGAAGACGTGCGCCTCGGAGCGGATGGTGCCGTCGGGCAGCCGGAGCGTGTCGACGCGGTAGTACCCGGCGTCCTTCAACTCCCTGAGCGCCCGGCGAATTGCGCCGCGTCCCTGCGGGCTGGTGTCGGCCATGTGCCGCCCGTCCTCGCGCCAGCCGTCGGGGCGGGAGAGGAGGTCGGCGAGGAGGCCTCGGGCGGTGTAGCTGAGGCGGCGGTCCTGGAGGAGGCCGTTCGGAAGGACGGTGAAACAGCGCGCGTGGGCGCTACGATGAATCTGCATGGGAGTTGCTGCTCCTGTGCCGGACCCCGGGGTGTTGGTAGCACCGCCGGGGTCTTCTATGTTCTGTTGATGATGCGGAAAGTAGCACAGTCACTACACTGGGTGCTAGCCGCTTGCGAAATCCGCCGGCCACTGCCCGCGTCGCGTACGCGCGCGTCGATCAGGCGGCGGCGCCGTATTGGCTGGTCAGTCGCCGGACTTCGTTGTCCTTGAACGCCTGCACCTCTTCCGCGACCCCGCTCTTCGCCAGCTCGGCGACGGGGACGCAGAGGTCCATGCGCTGAATGCAGACGCCGACCATGAACTCGCCCTGGTCGGTGAGGTACAGGCGGACGCCGTAGTAGCCCTCCTGGCAGTCCGTGTCGTTGTTGAACCGGCACGACGCGCGGTTGAGGCCGGAGGCCGAGCAGTCCGGCATCACCTGCCGGCCCCGCTCGCCGTTGCTGGTCATGCCGACGCTCAGGCCCATGCCGGTGGGCGCCGCTACCAGTGTGGAGACCTCCGGGTGGAGGGTGGGCTCCCCTCCGGTGAGGTGGACCTCGTCGGCGCCGAACGCCCTCGTCACGGTCCGCACCGCATGCCGGAATTGCAGTCGGGGGTCATCTTCGCAGCGAGGAGGCCGACGCCGTTCGTCTCGCTGTAGATCGGCACGCGCCCGGTCCGGCCCGGGCCCGCAGCGAAGGGCAGTAGCGTACGGTCCCGGTTGTCGGCGGTGACCGGGGTGCCCTCGTTGTGGCAGAACGTGCAGGCCAGCCCGCAGTCGTCGATCACCTTGATGCGGATGGTCCTGTCCCGGACGACCCGGATCGCCGGGTGTTGGGTATTGGCAAGGCATGTCTCCTGTCACTCGAAGGTGAGTCGGGGAATCGTCTCGATGTCGATCCCGTACCGGCGGTAGACCTTGGTGGTGTTCTCGCTCGTCAGCTCGGCCAGGGGAAGCCCGAGCGCGGCCGCCGTCGCGTGGACGTGATCCGCGCTGTCCCCCTCGATCTCCAGGTACGGGGGGATCAGCGGCCACTCGTCGATCTCGATGGCCGCACCGCCCGGCGTCCAGGAGGACCGGCGGTTCTCCTGGTACGCCTTCGGCTGGTAGCCGAGCTTGCCGAGGAGCGTGTTCGTGGCGTCGAAGTCGCCGACCGTCGTCTCCGTTTCGGTCACGCCGTCGATGGCGTCGGAGTGGATCTCCTTGACGCACAGCGTGACGTCGGTACCGGTGTCGCGGAGGCGGACCCACGTTCCAGGCTGGTCGGGGATGTCGTAGACGTAGCGGCGCTGGAAGCGGTCGGCCATGTGCTCGGCTCCCGTCTCGGCCAGCAACGCGCGGATCTTCTCCGGCTCGACGTCGAGGATCTTCGCCCGCAGTGCCGGGCCCCGGAGACCGGCCGACGATGCGTCGGCGGGGGTGACGCGCGCCCGGCGGACCTGGTCTCCGGGCGGGGGCGTCACGGCTTGGCTGCTCAGACCTGCGCCATGCCGCCGTCGGCGAAGAGCTCGACGCCGGTGATGAAGCCGGAGGCGTCGCTGGAGAGGAATGCCACGGCCTTGCCGATCTCGCGCGGGTCGGCGATCCGCCCGGTTGGGTTGCCCTCGCCCATCTTCTGGACGGCGGCGGCAACGGCGTCGGCGCCCTGCGCCATGCCTAGGGCGCTGCGCAGGGACTCGGTGTCCACGGCGCCGGGGCTGAGGACGTTCATGCGGATGCCGGTGCCCTTGATGTCCTGGATCCAGGACCGGATGAAGGCGCGCACCGCGGCCTTGGAGCCGCCGTACAGGCCCATGCCTGCTGGGGGCTGGATGGACGCGGTCGACCCGATGATGACGACCGTTCCGCCGGGCGGCAGCAGCGCGATCGCCGGCTGGACGGTGAACAGGACGCCCTTGGCGTTGACGTTGAAGGTGCGGTCGAACTGCTCCTCGGTGATCGCGCCGAGCGGGGCGTGCGCGCCGATGCCGGTGTTGGCCACGACCGCGTCGAGGTGTCCGTGGCGGGCGATGACCGCTTGGTACGCCGCCTCCATGTCCGCGAGCTTGGTGACGTCGGCCACGATGCCCGAGGAGTTCGGGCCGATCTTGGCGACCGCCTCGTCCAGCTGGTCCTGCTGGAGGTCGCTGATGACCACGCGGGCGCCCTGGTCCACGAATTCCTGGGCGATCCCCAGGCCGACACCGGACGCGCCACCGGTGACCACGACGACCTTGCCTTCGAGCGGGAGGCTCATCGTTTTCTCCTCTGATCTGCTTGCCCGCACCATGCGGACGATGGCGACGTGTGCCCTAAACTCGTAAGCGGAGGCGCCGCCACTTCCGGGACAGTAAGCGGAGGCGCCGCCACTTAGCAACTCTTCGAGGAAAGAGCCCTCCGATGACCACAGAGACCGGCCGGCCACTGCGGGCCGATGCGCGGCGCAACCGGGAGAAGATCCTCTCCACCGCGGCGCGCGTCTTCGCGGAGCAGGGACTGGACGCGCACCTGGAGCACATCGCCAAGGAGGCGGGAGTCGGGACGGGCACGCTCTACCGCAACTTCCCGACCCGGGAACTCCTGATCGAGGCCGCCTACCGCAACGAACTGAGCCGACTGTGCGAGGCTGCCCCCGAGCTCCTGGCGGCCAGGCCGCCACGCGAGGCGCTTCGCGTCTGGATGGGGCGCTTCATCGACTACGCCACCGCGAAACTAGGGATGGCCGAGGCTCTCCGCGCCGTCGTCGATTCCGGCGTCAACCCCTACGCCCACAGCCGGGAGTTGATGATGACCGCCCTCACCTCGCTCCTGGACGCCGCGACCGCCACCGGCAGCATCCGATCGGACATCAGTCCGGCCGACATGTTCGCCGCCCTCACCGGCGTCGCCCTCGCCTCAGGAAAGCCCGAACAGCGCGAACAGGCCGAACGCCTCCTCGACCTCACCCTCGACGGACTCAGGTACGGCACAACGGATTGATGCCGCCCCCGGAAGTGATCCTGCTCGCCAATTGCTGGTTATGCGGCGAGGGACAGGTCGAGCAGGGCGAGGCGGCCGGTGCGGGTGCGGTCGAGGGGGTCGCCGGTCCACCAGGCGTCGAGCCGGATCATGTTCAGCGCGACGGCGGAGAAGACGTGCTCGAGGTGGGTCTTGGGCAGGCCTCGGTAGCGGGTGCGTCTGATACCGGCTGCTACGGCCTGGTGGATGGTGCCTTCGACTCCGGCGCGAATGGCGTACTTCGCCCGCCAGTGTTGGTCGGTCTGCTGGGCGCGGGCCTTGTCGAGGGCCTCTTGGCGTTCCCGCGGTTGTAGGGAGAGGCTGCGGCAGCCGGCCTTGGAGCGGGTGCACTGGTCGCGGACCGGGCAGGGGCGGCAGCGCCGGTTGGCCCGGCGACCAGCCCGGCCGCCCACGTACCCAACCGTGATTTCGGGGCGTGCGGCCGGGGTCAGCCGCGTTGGAGGAGGCGGGTGGCGCCGGTGAGGACGGTGGAGGCGAGGAGCCAGCCGACGACGACCAGGCCGGCGGCGATCCACTGGGAGGCACCGCCGGGGTTCCAGGCGCCCTGGTTGAGGTCGACGATGGGCAGCAGTCTGTCGAGGGTGTAGAGCACCGCGTTCCAGTGCGGTTTCTCGTCGGACTTGAGCGGCGCCGGCTGGTGGGTGGCGAACCAGATGCTGCCCAGGGCCCAGACGAGCAGCAGCCAGAGGCCGGCCCGGCCGGGGCGGTAGCCGTAACCGACGGTGACGTCCTGGACGCGGCCCCAGATCCGGGCAGGCAGTGGCAGGGTCTCCTGGCGGCGGCGCTGCTTGGCGTACAGCACGTGCCGGGCGTCGTCGTCGGCCCCGTCGCGGCGCAGGGCGGTGGCGAGCTGCTCGTAGGACTCGGGCTGGAACTCCACCGCGGAGCCCTCCAGCCAGGCGATCCGCTGCTGGACGGTGAACTGGCCGACCGGCCGCAGGTTCTCGTAGACGAAGCCGGTCAGCCGCAGGTGTCGGCCGAGCGGCCAGGCCTCTGGGGTGTCGACCAGGTTGCCGACCCGGGCGCGGGACAGCGAGACGGTGCCGGTGGGTCGGATCTTGCAGGTGAAGCGCAGTTCGGGGGTGTGGATGCGGCGCAGCGAGAGCTCGTCGTCACCCTCCAGGTGGAATTCGCCGGAGATCAGGCAGGCGGCCTCGAAGCGGGCGTCGGAGAGGCGCACCTGGCCGTAGGCGCGGAAGGGTGTGCTGGGGGCGTCGGGCGGGGGGCTCTGGCCGTAGCCGGAGCCGTAGTAGCTGCGGGAGCCGAACCAGCCGCCGTCGGCGGAGCTGGTCAGGTAGAGGGTGTGGCCGACGTTGAGCCGCACCGCGTTGAGGCAGACCCGGTTCTGCGGGTCGGCGTGCAGCTGGGCGCCGCGGAGCGAGAACCGGCCGCCTATGCGGGCCGTGCGGACGCTCAACTCGCCCCTGGTCTCCAGGCGTTCGGCCTCGAAGTCCTGGTGGACGGTCATCCCGTCGGCGGACACGGCGCGGCCGTAGCGGTCGCCGCCGATGACGGCCATGTTGAGCAGCAGGTCGGTGCCGATCTTGGCGTCGGTGAGCCGGATGCCGTCGGGGATCCGGCAGCGGGCCAGGTGGACGTCGCCGGTGGTGGAGAGCCGGGAGGCCTCCAGCCGGGGGAGCAGGCAGTCGACCAGGCGCAGGGTGGTGGCCGAGGCCTCCGAGATGAGGACCTTGTGCTCGAAGCGGCAGCCGCGCAGCTCGACGTACCGGTCGATGTGCCCGCCGGCCAGGTTGAGCGCGCCGGTGACGTACACCCCGCTCATCCGCAGCGAGGCGACCCGCCCGGCGGTGGGCCGCGGGCCGGCCAGCAGCAGGTGGGCGAGGACCTCGGCGCCGACCGTTCGATCGGGCCCCCAGAGGGTGTCCCCGAAGGGGTCGTCGATGTCGTTCCGGCCACACCGGCGGTCGAAGACCTCGCCCTCACGGAAGGCCTCCCAGAGCTCCCGTTCGGTGTCGCTCCAGCCTTCTGGGGCGCTCTCCGCCATGGTTTCCCCCGTCCCCCCGGTCGTCTCGCCTTTCGTATCACGGACTGAAATGTGGGACCAGCCGTTCCGGCCACTCCTTACACTGGGTGGCGTGATCTCTCGAATCGACCTCCGCGGCTCGCTGGACGACCCGCGTGACCTGCTGCCCCGTGCCGAGTTCGACGTGGCGGCCGCCCTGGAGAAGGTGCGGCCGATCGCCGAGGACGTACGCCATCGCGGGGTCGCGGCGCTGATCGAGATCACCGAGCGCTTCGACGGCGTCCGGCTGGAGTCCACCCGGGTGCCCGCCGAGCAGCTGGCCGAGGCCCTGGAGACGCTGGACCCGAAGGTGCGGGCCGCGCTGGAGGAGTCCATCCGCCGGGCCCGCGCCGTGCACGCCGACCAGCGCCGCACCGGGCACACCACCCAGGTGGTGCCGGGCGGCACGGTCACCCAGCGCTGGGTGCCGGTCGAGCGGGTCGGGCTGTACGTGCCGGGCGGGCTGGCGGTGTACCCGTCCTCCGTGGTGATGAACGTGGTGCCGGCCCAGGAGGCGGGCGTCCGGGGCATCGCGGTGACCTCGCCGCCGCAGAAGGAGTTCGGGGGGCGCGTCCACCCGACCATCCTGGCGGCCTGCGCGTTGCTCGGCGTGGACGAGGTCTACTCCGTCGGCGGCGCCCAGGCGGTGGCGATGTTCGCCCTCGGCACCGAGGAGTGCGCGCCGGTGAACATGGTCACCGGCCCCGGCAACATCTACGTGGCCGCCGCCAAGCGGCTGTTCGCCGGCCGGATCGGCATCGACTCCGAGGCCGGGCCGACCGAGATCGCCGTCCTCGCCGACGACAGCGCGCTGCCGTCCGACGTCGCCGCCGACCTGATCAGCCAGGCCGAGCACGGCCCCACCTCCGGCTCGGTGCTGGTCACCGACTCCCCGGCGCTGGCCGACGCGGTCGAGGTCGAGCTGGCCGCGCAGGTCGGCCGGACCAAGCACAGCGAGCGGGTCGCCGAGGCGCTCGGCGGCCGGCAGTCCGGCATCATCCTGGTCGACGACCTGACCCAGGGCCTCGCCGTGGTCAACGCCTACGCGGCCGAGCACCTGGAGATCCAGACCCGGGACCCGCACGCGGTGGCCGAGCGGGTGGTCAACGCCGGCGCGATCTTCATCGGCCGCTGGACCCCGGTCTCGCTGGGCGACTACGCGGCCGGCTCCAACCACGTGCTGCCGACCGGCGGCTGCGCCTGCCACTCCTCCGGGCTGTCGGTGCAGACCTTCCTGCGGAGCGTCCAGGTCGTCGAGTACGACCGGGAGGCGCTGGCGGACGTCGCCGCGCACGTGGTCAACCTGGCCGACGCCGAGGACCTCCCCGGACACGGGGACGCCATCAAGGCCCGGTTCGATTGGACGGTTCCCGGCTCGTGACCACGCGTACGACTCGCATCGACGACCTGCCCATCCGCGACGAGCTGCGCGGCCAGTCCCCGTACGGCGCGCCGCAGCTGGACGTGCCCGTCCAGCTGAACACCAACGAGAACCCGTACCAGCTGCCCGAGGAGCTGGTGGCCCGGATCACCGAGCGGGTCGCCGAGGCCGCCCGCAACCTCAACCGCTACCCCGACCGGGACGCGGTCGAGCTGCGCGAGGGCCTGGCGGCGTACCTCACCCGCACCACCGGCTTCCCGGTGGCGCGCGAGCAGGTGTGGGCCGCCAACGGATCCAACGAGGTGCTCCAGCAGCTGCTGCAGACCTTCGGCGGCCCCGGCCGCAGCGCGCTCGGCTTCGAGCCCTCGTACTCGATGCACGCGCTGATCTCCCGGGGCACCGGCACCGCCTGGATCTCCGGCCCGCGGGGCGACGACTTCACCATCGACGTGGAGGCCGCCCTCGCGGCCATCGCCGAGCACAGGCCGAACGTGGTGTTCATCTGCTCGCCGAACAACCCGACCGGGACGGCGGTGACGGCGGAGACCGTCCTGCGGCTGTACGAGGCCGCCCAGGCCGCCCGGCCCAGCCTGGTGGTGGTGGACGAGGCGTACGTCGAGTTCTCGCACCGCGCCTCGCTGCTGCCGCTGATCGAGGGCCGCCCCAACCTGGTGGTCAGCCGCACCATGTCCAAGGCCTTCGGCGCCGCCGGGCTGCGGCTGGGCTACCTGGCCGCCGACCCGGCCGTGGTGGACGCCGTCCAGCTGGTCCGGCTGCCGTACCACCTGTCGGCCGTCACCCAGGCCACCGCGCTAGCCTGCCTGGAGCACACGGACACCCTGCTCGGGTACGTCGGCCGGCTCAAGGCCGAGCGCGACCGGCTGGTCGACGCGCTGCGCGCGATGGGCCTGGAGGTGACCGACTCGGACGCCAACTTCGTCCAGTTCGGCCGGTTCGCCGACACCCACGCCGTCTGGCAGGCCATCCTCGACCAGGGTGTCCTGGTCCGTGACAACGGCGTCCCCGGGTGGCTGCGCGTCACCGCCGGCACGCCCGCCGAGAACGACGCCTTCCTGGACGCCGTCCGCACCGTGATCAAGGAGCTGTAACCCTTCATGTCCCGCATCGGACGCGTCGAGCGCACCACCAAGGAGACCTCCGTCCTGGTCGAGATAGACCTGGACGGCACCGGCCGCACCGACATCTCCACCGGCGTCGGCTTCTACGACCACATGCTCGACCAGCTCGGCCGCCACGGTCTGTTCGACCTCACCGTCAAGACCGACGGCGACCTGCACATCGACACCCACCACACCATCGAGGACACCGCCCTCGCGCTCGGCGCCGCCTTCAAGCAGGCGCTCGGCGACAAGGTCGGCATCTACCGCTTCGGCAACTGCACGGTGCCGCTGGACGAGTCGCTCGCCCAGGTCACCGTCGACCTCTCCGGCCGGCCCTACCTGGTGCACACCGAGCCCGAGAACATGGCGCCGATGATCGGCAGCTACGACACCACGATGACCCGGCACATCCTGGAGTCCTTCGTGGCCCAGGCCCAGATCGCGCTGCACGTGCACGTCCCGTACGGGCGCAACGCGCACCACATCGTGGAGTGCCAGTTCAAGGCGCTGGCCCGGGCGCTGCGCTACGCCGCCGAGCACGACCCGCGTGCGGCCGGAATCCTCCCCTCGACCAAGGGCGCGCTGTGAACAAGACCGCGACGATCCTCCTGTTCGTCGGCCTCTTCCTGGCCGGCGGAGTGATCTCCTTCTGGAAGCAGAAGCTGCCGAAGGGCGTCATCCTGGTGCTGGCCATCGGTGCCGTGATGTGCCTGGGCTCCGGCCTCATGCGCCTCTAGACCCGCCTGGCCCCGTAGAGAGACTGGACACCTGAACATGGGCAAGAACGTCGTCGTCCTCGACTACGGCTCCGGCAACCTCCGCTCCGCGCAGCGCGCCCTGGAACGGACCGGGGCGAACGTCACGGTCAGCTCCGACTACGACACCGCGATGGCCGCCGACGGCCTGCTCGTCCCCGGCGTCGGCGCCTTCGAGGCCTGCATGCGCGGGCTGAAGTCCGTCCGCGGTGACTGGATCATCGGCCGCCGGCTCTCCGGGGGCCGCCCGGTCATGGGCATCTGCGTCGGCATGCAGATCCTCTTCGAGAAGGGCGTCGAGCACGGCGTCGAGACGTCCGGCTGCGACGAGTGGCCCGGCACCGTCGAGCCGCTGGACGCCCCGGTCATCCCCCACATGGGCTGGAACACGGTGGACGTGCCCGAGGGCAGCCGGATGTTCGCCGGCTTGGACCAGGACACCCGCTTCTACTTCGTCCACTCCTACGGCGTGCGGCACTGGGAGCTGGAAAGCCACAGCGCGCGGATCAACCCGCCGCTGGTCACCTGGGCCACCCACGGGCAGCCGTTCGTCGCCGCCGTCGAGAACGGCCCGCTCTGGGCCACCCAGTTCCACCCCGAGAAGTCCGGCGACGCCGGCGCCGCCCTCCTGACCAACTGGGTCAACACCCTCTGACCGTCTGAGAGTTGTTACTGATGAGCCTTGAGCTGCTGCCTGCCGTCGACGTCCGGGACGGCCAGGCCGTCCGCCTGGTCAAGGGTGCCTCCGGCACCGAGACCTCCTTCGGCGAGCCGCTGGCCGCCGCCCTCGCCTGGCAGAACGCCGGCGCCGAGTGGCTGCACCTGGTCGACCTCGACGCCGCCTTCGGGACCGGCAGCAACTACGAGCTGCTGCGCGAGGTCACCGGTCAGCTGGACATCAAGGTCGAGCTGTCCGGCGGCATCCGCGACGACGAGTCGCTCGCCCGCGCCCTCGCCACCGGCTGCACCCGGGTCAACCTCGGCACCGCCGCCCTGGAGGCCCCCGAGTGGGTCGCCAAGGCCATCGCCGAGCACGGTGACAAGATCGCCGTCGGCCTGGACGTGGTCGGCACCACCCTGCGCGGCCGCGGCTGGACCCGCGACGGCGGCCAGCTCTTCGACGTCCTGGAGCGGCTCAACGCCGAGGGCTGCGCCCGCTACGTCGTCACCGACGTCAACCGCGACGGCACCCTGACCGGCCCCAACCTCCAGCTGCTGCGCGACGTCTGCGGCGCCACCGACCGCCCGGTGGTCGCCTCCGGCGGCGTCTCCTCGCTCGACGACCTGCGCGCCATCGCCTCGCTGGTCGGCGAGGGTGTCGAGGGCGCCATCGTGGGCAAGGCACTCTACGAGCAGAAGTTCACCCTCGAAGAGGCCCTGGAGGCGGTTTCCGGATGACGGAACGTCAGGTCGTACGCGGTCGGGTGGCGGGATTCTCCCACTGGGAGGACACCATCGGCACGGCGCAGGCGGTCGCCGCCGGCGATCATGTGCACGTGTCGGGCGCCCGTCCACTGGTGGGTGACGTCCTCCACGGCGAGGGCGACCCCTCCGAGCAGGCCCGCGTCGCGTTCGGCAACGCGCTGGAGGCGCTGGCCGCGTACGGACTGACGGCGGACGACGTGGTCCGCACCCGGATGTTCCTCACCCACGCCCGCGACGTCGAAGCGGTGGGCCGGGTCCACCACGAACTCTTCGACGCCGTACGGCCGGTGGCCACCCTGGTGGTGGTCGACGGACTGATCGACTCCCGGATGATGGTCGAGGTCGAGATCGACGCGCACCGCACCGGGCTGGCAAAGACCCTGGAAGGCAAGCAGCCGTGACCCTCGCAGTACGTGTCATCCCCTGCCTGGACGTGGACGCCGGGCGGGTGGTCAAGGGCGTCAACTTCCAGAACCTGCGCGACGCCGGCGACCCGGTCGAGATGGCCAAGCTCTACGACGCCGAGGGCGCCGACGAGCTGACCTTCCTCGACATCACCGCCTCCTCCGGCGACCGCGAGACCACCTACGACGTGGTCCGCCGCACCGCCGAGCAGGTGTTCATCCCGCTCACCGTCGGCGGCGGCATCCGCGCCGTCGAGGACGTCAACAAGCTGCTGCGGGCCGGCGCCGACAAGGTCGGCGTCAACACCGCGGCCATCGCCCGGCCCGAGCTGATCCGCGAGATCGCCCAGCGGTTCGGCCGCCAGGTGCTGGTGCTGTCGGTCGACGCCCGGCGGTGCGCCGAAGGGACCGAGACGCCGTCCGGCTACGAGGTCACCACCCACGGCGGGCGCCGCGGCACCGGCCTCGACGCGGTCGAATGGGCGGGCCGCGCGGCCGAGTTGGGGGCGGGCGAGATCCTGCTCAACTCGATGGACGCGGACGGCACCAAGAACGGCTACGACCTGGAGATGATCCGCGCGGTGCGCAAGGCCGTCTCGGTGCCGGTGATCGCCTCCGGCGGGGCCGGGCGGCTCGGCGACTTCGCGCCGGCCGTCGAGGCGGGGGCGGACGCGGTGCTCGCGGCCAGCGTCTTCCACTTCGGGGACCTGCGGATCGGCGAGGTCAAGGACGCGCTGCGGGAGGCCGGGCACCCGGTGCGGTGACGGCCGGACGTGCAGGAGGGCCCGCCTCGGCTTCCGGGGCGGGCCCTCCGCGCGTTTCGTGGGCGCGCGTTTCGTGGCGTCGCGTTTCGTGCCTTCGCGTTCCGTGTCCTTGCGTTCCGTGCTCAGGACTCCGGTTTCCGCGCTCAGGACTGCCGCGGCTCGCCCTTGATCAGGGCGAACGGCGCGCCGTTCGGGTCCGCCAGCCAGGCGATCCGGCCGACGTTCTCCACGTCCGCGGCCGGCATCAGCACCGTGCCGCCCGCCGCCGTCGCCTTGGTGACCAGCGCGTCCACGTCGCCGGCCGCGAAGTACGGCGTCCAGGCGGAGGGCTGGCCCTGCTGCATGGTCGGGGCGATACCGCCGAAGCTGGTCTGCTGCTGGTCCCCGTCGGCCGTGGAGATCACCCGGTAGGTCATCCCCGGGGACGGCTCGAAGTTCTCCACCCGCCAGCCGAACAGCCCGTGGTAGAAGGAGAATCCGCCGTCCTGGTCCTGGGTGTGCAGCTCCGACCAGACCAGCGTGTCGTCCTCGGAGACGGCGTCCAGCCCGACGGTGTTCCCGGCCTGCCAGACGGCGAACCGCGCGCCCTGCGGGTCGGCGAGCTGGGCCATCCGGCCCTCCTCCATCACGTCCGCCGGCGGCACCAGCACCTTGCCGCCGGCCTGCTGGGCGGCACCGACCGTCGCGTCCACGTCGGCGGTGCGGAAGTACGTCGTCCAGGACGACTGGTCGCCCGGATTGAGCGGGCCGATCGCGCCGACGGTCTTCCCGTTCAGCTGGAGGAAGCCGTAGCCCATCGCGTCCGGGATCTCCTGGAACGTCCAGCCGAAGACCTTGCCGTAGAACGCGGCGGTCGCGGCGATGTCGGGGCTGCCCAGGTCGATCCAGCAAGGCGAGCCGATGGGAAAGTCGGTGGTGATCATGAGGCGGTGCCCCTTCGACGGAGAGTGACCCGGGCGCCCTGGTCGGACCCGGGCACCTGCGAGTCTGCACCCGGCCACTGACATCCGCAGCCGGGAGGCGGCCGTGCCGAGGGGTCGGGCCCCGGTCGGGCCCGGGCCCGCCGTTACAGCCAGCCGCGCTGCGCCGCCTTGAGACCGGCCTCGAAGCGGCTGGCGGCATCGAGCCGCTCCATGAGGGCGGACATCTGGCGGCGCACGGTGCGCACCGAGATGCCGAGCCGCTTTCCGGCGGCCTCGTCGGTCAGGCCCGTACCGAGCAGCCGCAGCAGGTCGCGTTCGGCCGGGGTGAGGCCGGTGTCGTGATGGGTGGGCTGGTCGGCGCCGAGCGGTACGGCGGTCGACCAGGCCTGTTCGAACAGGGCGACGAGCGAGGCGACCAGCCCGGGCTCGGTGGTGCACAAGGCCCCGAGCCTGGTCCGCGTCGGGTCGATCGGGACGACGGCGGTGTGCCGGTCGAAGACCAACAGCCGGGGCGGCAGGAGGGGCGCCGTCCGCACCTGGCCGCCGAGGCCGGTGAGCCACTGGGCGTACGTGTGGGTGGCCTGGTCGTTGCGGACGCTGTCCTGGTAGAGCGTCCGCATGGCGACGCCGCGCTCCAGCGCGTCCTGGTCGAGCGGACGGGCGGCGTCCATGCTGGCCTGGGACTGCGCCCCGCCCGAGATCGCGGCGAGGAACTCCTCCCGGAGGCCACGCGCCAGCGTCTCCAGCCTGGCCTGGATCGCGTCCATCCCGACCAGCCGCTCGGTGGCGTCCGAGGTGGTGTTGGGCATCAGGTCCGCGTAGGCGGCGACGGCCTGGGCCACGGCGGCCTTGCTGGCGGCCAGCTCCTGCTGGCGGCGGGCGAGGTCGTCCTCCTGGCGGCGGATGACGGCCTCCAGGCCGACCGCCGGGCTGACCGGACGCAGCGCGCCGCAGACCTCCTGGGAGGGACGCAGCAGCGTCAGGTCCGCGAGTTGGTCGAGGGCGTCCCTGACGGCGGTCTCGGAGAGGCCGAGCCGGCGGCACAGGTCGGTGACTCCGCATCCGGGCTCGACCAGCAAGGCCGTGTAGACGGCTTCCGCTGTCGGGCCCAGTCCCAGTACTTCGAGCACGATTCCCCCCGGTCGCGACGATGCGGGCGGTCGGAACGTCAAGACCGCCTGCGCGATTCTCACAGTTCGCACACGTGTGTGCAAGGAGAACTGACGGGCCGTCTGCGGTGCTGCGGAGGCGGCGGGGGCGGAGGGTCGGGGCCGGGTGGCGCCATGCTGCCAGACCTGATGCTGCCTCGGGTGAGGCCTTCCGGAACACCGGTCGAGCCAGCAGGATATGGATCACCGAGCCGCAGGGGCCACCGAGCCCCGGGCCGGCGGGACGGGCGACGGGAACCAGCTGTCGTCCTCCGAAGAACCGACCGATCATCAACAACCAGGGGGTTGTTCTCCATGCGGATCTCCGCGCGCGTTCCCGGTGTCCTGGCGGCTGCGGCAGTGGTGGCCACGCTCGCTCTGCCCGTCGTCACCGCCGCCGTCGCACCGGTTACCGTGGCGGGCGTGTCCGCGGCGAGCGACCCCGGCACGGGTGGGACCGGCACGGGTGGGACCGGCGCGGGTGGGACCGTTGTTGGTGGGACCGACAAGCCCGGCCTGGGCGACCCGGGCAGCATCAGCTGGGACGACAAGAAGTGACCGCCGCCGTCGGTGTCGGCCGCCTGAACCGAGCCCGATGCACATTGTCCGTCTCACCCTGACGACCCCCGACCGGCGCCCGCCCACCGCGGCCGACGCCCATGTCCTGAAGGACGTGCTCTGGGCTCACGCCGATCCCTACGGTGGCCTGGAGCACGTCCAGTCGAGAGCCTCTCAGGACTCGATCGACCTCATCCTCTTCACCAGCGGCGGAAGCGGCGACAACGCCCCCGCCCATTCGCTGGCCATCTGTTCCACCGCCCTCTCGCGGTCTCCGGCCTTCCGGTCCTGGCGCGTCATCGTCGCCGGCTGACGGCCGTCCACATCCTGCCGGAGTCCCTCCGGCGCTCCCTCTTCCGGTGATCCGGGCGCCGTCGCGCCGCACCGGTCCTCCGAATGCCATTTCCAGGAGTGTTCATGTCTCGCAAGGCCTATCTCCGTACGTCCGCGATCGCCTTCGGCCTGGCCGGCTCGCTGTCGCTCGGCCTGCTCGTCCAGGGCGGAACCGCGTTCGCCGCCGACCCCGCCCCCGCCGCCACCGCGGTCGCGGGCGGCGAGTACGGTGGCGCCGGCCAGCCGGTCGGGGTCGGCAAGTCGGCCGGGGTCGTCCAGGCGCCCGCCGCTGACGGAGCGTCGGCGTCCGACTCCGTCCTGGCCCCCGCGGTCAGCCGGAGCGAGGCGATCCAGCGCGCCAAGAGCTGGGTCGGCATCGGCCTCGACTACAGCTGGACCGGCTCGCACGACGGCTACCGCACCGACTGCTCGGGCTACGTCTCGATGGCCTGGAAGCTCGACGAATCGCTGACCACCGACACCTTCGGCCCGCGGGGCGTCACCGAGCAGATCGGCAAGGGCGACCTCAAGCCCGGCGACGCGCTGCTCAACGACAACAGCGGGGCCAGCGGCCACGTGGTGCTGTTCGAGAAGTGGACCGACTCCGACCACTACATGGGCTACGAGTTCACCGGCAGCGGCGTCCACTACCGCGAGATCCCCTACCCGTACTTCTCCGGCTACGGCACCTACGTGCCGGTCCGCAACAAGTCCATCCGCGAGGACGGTCCGTCCGACCCGGGGATGACCGACCTGACGGCCGGTGACTTCAACGGTGACGGCAAGAAGGACCTGGTGGCGGTGGAGGTGTCGACGGGGAAGCTGTGGCTGTACCCGGGGACCGGTACGGGGACTCTGGGGAGCCGGGTGGAGATCGGTTCCGGTGGCTGGAACGGGATGAGCAACCTGGCGGTCGGTGACCTGAACGGTGACGGTCGGGACGACCTGGTGGCGACCGAGAAGTCGACGGGGAAGCTGTGGCTGTACCCGGGGACGGGTCACGGTCTGGGTGACCGGGTGGAGATCGGTTCCGGTGGCTGGAACGGGATGAACAACACCGCGGTGGGCGACTTCAACGGTGACGGTAAGGACGATGTCGTGGCGGTGGAGGTGTCGACGGGGAAGCTGTGGCTGTACCCGGGGACGGGTCACGGTCTGGGTGACCGGGTGGAGATCGGTTCCGGTGGCTGGAACGGGATGAACAAGATCGTCAGTCCTGGTGACATGAACAAGGACGGCAAGGACGACCTGGTGGCGACCGAGACGTCCACGGGCAAGCTCTGGCTGTACCCGGGCAACGGCCACGGCATCGACGGCCGGGTGGAGATCGGGTCCGGTGGCTGGAACGGGATCTCGGACTACGCCGGTGCGGACTTCAACGGTGACGGCATCGGTGACCTGGCGGCGGTGGAGTCCGCCCCGGGCGAGACCGGGAAGCTCTACCTGTACAAGGGCACCGGCAACGGCCTGGGCTCCCGCAGCGAGATCGGCTCCGGCGGCTGGTGAGCCGCAGCGCGCAACGGCGCAGTTCTGAAGCCACGTCAGTTCACGGCAACTCCAGGGGGAGAACACCCATGTCCGCACAGACCCGCATCCGCAAGAGCCTGGCCGTCTTCGCGCTGAGCCTCGCGCCCCTCGGCCTCGCCGGCACGGCCGACGCCGCGTCCGTCAGCACCTGGGACAAGGTGGCCGCCTGCGAGAGCAGCGGCGACTGGTCCATCAACACCGGGAACGGCTACTTCGGCGGCCTGCAGATATCCGAGGACAACTGGCAGCACTACGGCGGCACCCAGTACGCGGCCTATCCGCACCAGGCGACCAAGAAGGAACAGATCCTGATCGCCGAGAAGATCCTCGCCGACCAGGGGGCCGGCGCGTGGACCTGCAGCCCCGGCACCGGACTCTCGACCGATCACGCGGACCCGTACCCGGCGGGTCCGTCCGACCCGGGGATGACCGACCTGACGGCCGGTGATTTCAACGGTGACGGCAAGAAGGACCTGGTGGCGGTGGAGGTGTCGACGGGGAAGCTGTGGCTGTACCCGGGGACCGGTACGGGGACTCTGGGGAGCCGGGTGGAGATCGGTTCCGGTGGCTGGAACGGGATGAGCAACCTGGCGGTCGGTGACCTGAACGGTGACGGTCGGGACGACCTGGTGGCGACCGAGAAGTCGACGGGGAAGCTGTGGCTGTACCCGGGGACGGGTCACGGTGTGGGTGACCGGGTGGAGATCGGTTCCGGTGGCTGGAACGGGATGAACAACACCGCGGTGGGCGACTTCAACGGTGACGGTAAGGACGATGTCGTG
>NZ_JBVJQR010000008.1:46170-335739 GCF_055608425.1 Kitasatospora sp. NPDC036934
TGGAGTCCGCCCCGGGCGAGACCGGGAAGCTCTACCTGTACAAGGGCACCGGCAACGGCCTGGGCTCCCGCAGCGAGATCGGCTCCGGCGGCTGGTAGCCGGAGGCGGACGGCGCCGACCCGGTGGCGGGGTTCAGCACGGCGGGCCCGTCGGTCAGGGGATCTCCTGACCGGCGGGCCCGCCGCCGTACCGGTGCGACAGTGGCGCGCGTACGTCGGCCTACCCGTCCAGTGCCCTCCTGTTCTGTCCTAAGGCAGCGGCAGGACGTGGCGCAGGGCCTCGACGGCGTCCGGGTCGCCGTCCACGGTGAGGTCGGTGCGGGCGCCGCGGCCGTAGACGAACAGGACCAGCTCACCCGGTTCGCCGGTGATCCGGACCGTCGGGGCGCCGGCCGGGCCGACCGTCAGCGACTGCCCGTCCGGGCGGTTCAGGTCGAGGCGTACGGGGGAGCGGCGGCCCGCCTCGAAGCGGGCGATCATCGGCAGCCGCCGCCACAGTGCCTCGGCCCGGCCGGGCGGCACCGGCCGGGCCGTCCAGTCCTCGCCGGCCCGGGCGACGTCCTCGGCGTGCACGAAGTACTCCACGGTGTTCGCCACCTCGTCCGCGCCGGGCAGCGCGAACAGCGACAACACCGGCGGCCCGGCCCGGAACAGTCGCACCAGCTCCTCGTACGGCCGCTGGGCGTAGCCGTCCTGCACCCGCTGGGTGTGGCCGGCCAGGGCGCCGACCCGGATCCCCGCCGCCGCGTCGGCCCGGCGCTCCCGGATCACCAGGTGGGCGGCCAGGTCCCGGGTGCTCCACCCGGCGCACAGCGTGGGCGCGTCCGGTCCGGCGTCGGTGAGCAGCTGGGCGAGGCGGTGGCGTTCGGCGAGTGCGTGATTCGACATGCCGCCAGCCTAGGCGTGCGGTCGAATGGTTGCCCTCGCCCGTGGGGGATTCTCGATTGCGCGGCCGTCACGGGCTCCGTATCGTGCTGGGCAACGCGTCGACGGAGACGAGTAGCCAGGGATCACGTGAGCAGAGAGAGCCGCCGGAAGCTGGGAAGGCGGCCTCGCGCCCCGAGGTGAAGACCCTCCTGAGCGCGGGGAGGAACGACCCCCGTCCGGTGGTCCAATGCCCCGCCGGCCGGCCCCCGTCATCGGGCCCGAACGAGGCCGCCACTGTGTGGCGGCGAAAGTGCGGTGGTACCGCGAGTCACCCTTCTCGCCCGCACTCCCAAGGGATCATGACGATGTCCTCCGGAGGACCTCAATGATCCACAGCCGCGTCCGTGTCTCCGAGCTGCGAGAACACGTCGGTCGTACCGTCTCCGTCTGCGGGTGGGTGAACACCCTCCGCCTGCAGCGCACCATGCAGTTCGTCCTCGTCCGGGACGCCACCGGCCTGGTGCAGGTGACCCACAAGCGGGACGGCGGGCCGCTGGAGGCCCGCCTCGAAGCCCTCACCCCCGAGTCCGCCGTACGGATCACGGGGCGCGTCGTCGACGCGGCCCAGGTCAAACTCGGCGGCCTGGAGATCGTCCCCGAGGCCGTCGAGGTCCTCAACCCGGCCGCCACGCCGCTGCCGATCGACGAGCACACCGGCCTGGAACAGCGCCTCGACTGGCGCTTCCTGGACGTGCGCCGCCGCCCCGCCGCCCAACTGGTGTTCGCCGTGCAGACCACCCTGGAACAGGGCATGCGCGAGTACGCCCACGGGCAGGGCGCCACCGAGATGCACACCCCCAAACTCATGGGCACCGCCTCGGAGTCCGGCGCCGAGGTCTTCGAGGTCGGCTACTTCGGCCGCAGCGCCTACCTGGCGCAATCGCCCCAGTTCTACAAGCAGATGGCGATCGCGGCCGGCGTCGACAAGGTCTTCGAGATCGGCCCCGTGTTCCGTGCCGAACCGTCCTTCACCTCCCGGCACGCCACCGAATTCACCGGTGTCGACGTGGAGTTGGCCTGGATCGACGGCGTCGAGGACGTGATGGCCTTCGAGGAGCGGATGCTCGCCCACGCCATCGCCAAGGTCGCCGACACCCACGGCGAGGCGATCGCCGAACACTTCGGCGTCGAGGTCACCGTCCCCACCACGCCCTTCCCCCGCATCACCATGGCCGAGGCGCAACGGATCCTGCGCGAGGGCGGCTGGGACCCGGAGGGAGTCAAGGACGACCTCGACCCGGAGGGCGAACGGGCCATCTCCGCCCACCTCAAGAAGGCCACCGGGCACGAGTTCGCCTTCATCACCCACTACCCGGTCGGCATCCGGCCCTTCTACCACATGCGGCCCGCCGACGACCCGAGCGTCACCCTGAGCTTCGACCTGCTGTGGAACGGCCTGGAGGTCACCACCGGCGCCCAGCGCGAACACCGCTACGACGTACTGCTGGAGCAGGCCGCCGAGAAGGGCATGAGCCCGGAGCCGATTCGGGACTACCTCAACACCTTCCGCTACGGTTGCCCTCCGCACGGCGGCCTCGGCATGGGCCTCGGCCGGATCCTGATGGTCCTGCTCGGCCTGCCCTCGATTCGCGAGGCCACCTTCCTCTTCCGCGGCCCCAACCGGCTCACCCCGTAGGGCGGTTGGGCGTCGTTCCACGGCGCCTCGTCGCTGCACGGGAAGTCGGGTCGCTCGACTTCCCGTGCAGCGGGGGCCGGTGGGGCGGGTCAGGGGTGGAGCTGGCCGGTGAGTTTGGGGCCGCCCTGTTTGTTGCTGGCGGTGAGGGTGCAGGTGTAGTCGCGCCAGCCCTGCTGGTAGTTGGCCATGGCGGGGCCGAACTGGCGGGGGTAGTAGGTCCTGCCGGCGGGTTGGTGGGACTTGGCGGTGGTTTCGGCGTCCTTGCAGCCGTCGCGCATGGCGAGGGCGATGGGGATCTCGCCGGTGAGGTTGTCGGGGAGTTTGAGGTCGGCGATGACCTCGCCGTCGTGGTCGCCGGTGCAGGGGCGCTGTTCGGCCTTGGTGATGACGGGGCTGAGCTGGGGGTGGTCGAAGCAGGTGCCGACCGGGAAGAAGGCGTACGGGGGTTGCGGCTTGCTGGGGGTGGGCGTGGGGGTCGGGCTCGGGGTGGGGGTGGCGCTGGGAGTGGGCGGGGGCGGGGCCGCGGCGGGCTCCCGGTCGTCCTCCGGCCAGAGCAGCACGGTGGCCACCACCGCGAGCAGTACGGCCAGGACGGCGGCGACGGTGATCACCAGGCTCCGGGGCGGACGGGTGGCGGCGGCGTCGGGCGGCTGCTGCTCGGAGGTCATGGCCCGAGGATGGCCCACCGGGGCCGTGCCCGGCAGGCGGTTGGCGGAAGTGGGTCCGAACGGGACGCCTGCGAACGGCCCGCGGACGGTTCGCCCCCCGGACGGGCTGACACAATGGCCCCATGTCCACCACACCCGCCGCCCCCGGTACCACCTCCCTCGACGCGGCGATCGCCGCCCGTCTCAAGCGCACCGAGGACGGCCTGCTCCCGGCCATCGCGCAGCAGTACGACACCGGCGAGGTGCTCATGCTGGGCTGGATGGACGACGAGGCGCTGCACCGCACGCTCACCACCGGCCGCTGCACCTACTGGAGCCGCAGCCGCAACGAGTACTGGGTGAAGGGCGACACCTCCGGCCACGCGCAGGCGGTCAAGTCGGTGGCGCTCGACTGCGACGGCGACACCCTGCTGGTGAAGGTCGACCAGACCGGTGCGGCCTGCCACACCGGCGACCGGACCTGCTTCGACGCCGACGTGCTGCTCCAGACCTCCTGACCCCACTTCCTGACCCCACCTCCTGACACCCCGTCCACCACCCCAGAAGGTGCCGCCCCGCATGGACCTCGAAGCCTTCCGCAAGCTCGCCGTCGACACCCGGGTCATCCCCGTCACCCGCAGGCTCCTCGCGGACGGCCTCACCCCGATCGGCCTGTACCGCAGCCTCGCCGAGGAGCGGCCCGGCACCTTCCTGCTGGAGTCCGCCGAGCAGGGCAGCTGGTCGCGCTACTCCTTCGTCGGCGTGCGCAGCGCCGCCGCGCTGACCGCCGGCCCGGACGGCCAGGCCCGCTGGCTGGGCACCCCGCCGGTGGGCATCCCGACCGGCGGCGACCCGCTGGAGGTGCTGCGCGCCGCCCTGGAGGCGCTGCACACCCCGCGGCACGCCGACGACGGCCTGCCGCCGCTGACCGGCGGCCTGGTCGGCTACCTGGGCTACGACATCGTCCGCCGGCTGGAGAAGCTGCCCGACCTCAACCCGGACGACCTCGGGCTGCCCGAGCTGACCATGCTGCTGGCCACCGACCTCGCCGTGCTCGACCACTCCGACGGCACGGTGCTGCTGATCGCCAACGCCGTCAACCACAACGACCTGGCCAGTGGCGTGGACGAGGCGTACGCGGACGCGGTGGCCCGGCTGGACGCGATGGAGGCCGGCCTGCTCAAGCCGGTCGACCCGGGCCTGGCGACGTTCACCCCGGTCGGACCCGGCGAGGTGCACTCGCCGTTCGGCGGGGCGCCGTACCGGGCCGCGGTGGAGGAGATCAAGGAGCGGATCCGGGCCGGCGAGGCCTTCCAGGTGGTGCCCTCGCAGCGCTTCGAGGCGCCCTGCCCGGCCTCCGCACTGGACGTCTACCGGGTGCTGCGCACCACCAACCCCAGCCCGTACATGTACCTGTTCCGCTTCCCCGGCCCGGACGGCGGCGCCGAGGGCGGCTTCGACGTGGTCGGCTCCAGCCCGGAGGCACTGGTCAAGGTCACCGACGGCGAGGCGATGCTGCACCCGATCGCCGGCACCCGGCACCGCGGCGCCACCCCGCACGAGGACGCGGCGCTGGCCGCCGAGCTGCTCGCCGACCCCAAGGAGCGGGCCGAGCACCTGATGCTGGTCGACCTGGGCCGCAACGACCTCGGGCGGGTCTGCGAGCCGGGCAGCGTCGAGGTGGTCGACTTCATGCAGATCGAGCGCTACAGCCACGTGATGCACATCGTCTCGACGGTGACCGGCAAGGTGGCCCCCGGGCGGAGCGCCTTCGACGTGCTGACCGCCTGCTTCCCGGCGGGCACCCTGTCCGGCGCGCCCAAGCCGCGGGCGATGCGGATCATCGAGGAGCTGGAGCCCACCCGGCGCGGCCTGTACGGCGGTTGCGTCGGCTACCTGGACTTCGCCGGTGCCTCGGACACCGCGATCGCGATCCGCACCGCGGTGCTGCGGGACGGCACCGCGTACGTGCAGGCGGGCGCCGGCGTGGTCGCCGACTCCGACCCGCACGGCGAGGACACCGAGTGCCGCAACAAGGCGGCCGCCGTGCTGCGGGCCGTCGCCACCGCCAATACGCTGCGGAGGCCGGAACTGTCCTGAGGCGTGAGGAGGCGGCCGGGATGCCCGAGGTGCCGTACGACGAGCTGCGCTGGGGGGTCGTGTTCGCCGCCGCCGTGCAGGTCGGGGACGAACTCGGGGGCCGGGGGCGGGTGTTGTCCCAGGTCATGATCGACTTCCCGGCCGCGCACGGGCCGCTCGCCCCGGACCTCGCGGTGCTTGCCCCGGGCGCCGTCCACCGCCCCCGGGGCCGGTACGCCGCCGCCGACGTCGAGGCGGTGCTGGAGGTGTCGCACCCGGGCCGCGACCACGCCTGGGCGCGGGCCTGCGCGGAGAGCGGCGTGCCGCTGTACGTGGTGGTCGACCCGGCGGCCGCCGCCTGCACCGTGCACACCGCGCCGTCCCCCGGCGGGGTCTACCGGGAGGCCGAGCGGGTGCCCTTCGGCAACGACCTGTTCCTGCCGCTGGGCGGGCGCACGGTGGTGCTGCGGACGGACGGGTTCCCCACCCCGGGTACGGCGTAGGGCGTGGCCCGGGGGATAGTGGACCGGTGACCGCTGCAGACCAGACCCCCGCCCCTGACGCTCCCGCGACGCCCAAGGCAGGCCGCCGCACCCTCGGTGTGATGCTGCTGCTGACCGTGCTGAGCGCGGTGCTGGTGCTGACCGCGGTCGGACGGGTCTGGGCCGAGGGCCGGGCCGGCACCCTGGACGTGTCCGTCACCGGCGGCAAGATCTCCGAACTGCCCGGCGGGCTGGCCCTGGTGGGCCTGGCCGCGGCCGTCGCGGTGTTCGCGGTGCGCGGCACCGGCCGGCTCGCGGTCGGCGCGCTGACCCTGCTGGCCGGGCTGGGCGCGGCCGCCGCCTCGGTGGCCGGGGCCTCCGACACCGCCGCCCTGGACTCCGCCGCCTCCGGCAAGCTGGCGCTGGCCGGCTCGACCGCCACCGAGGTCTCGCACACCGCCTGGCCCTGGGTCGCCCTGGCCGGCGGGCTGCTGCTCGCCGTCGCCGGGCTGATCACCCTGCGCTACGGCCGTGGCTGGCCGGCCATGGGCAGCCGCTACGAGGCGCCGACCCGCAAGGCCCCGGCGACCGCCGACACCCCCGGTGACCTGTGGAAGGCCCTGGACCGGGGCGAGGACCCGACGGCCGTCTGACGGCCTCGGGGGGTGCCGACCGGCGGGGTGTGACGCGATAGACCCGCCACCCGCTTTGGGGCGCCCGTGTGTGGCCCGGCACAATGGGAACCGTCAACCCGCCGGCGGCCCCGCAGGCCCGGCCGGGCCCCGAGAGCCTAGGAGCACCATCGATGTCAGCAGCAGCACACGGCCACAACCCCGCCGCCTGGACCGGTGTCGTCATCTCCTTCGTCGGCTTCGGCATCGCGGGCGTCGCGATGATCCTGCCGTCCCCGCTGCTGGTCTGGGCCGGCCTGGCGGTCGTCCTGGTGGGTGGCATCGTCGGCAAGGCCATGTCGATGGCCGGCATGGGCAAGCAGGCGAGCACCAACGTCTACAAGTCGGCCGCCGAGCAGTCCGCGGCGCGCAAGGCGGCCATCGAGGCCCGGGAGGCCGTCGCCGCCTGACCGGCGCGGATTCGTACAACCGAACGGCGGGCGCGCCACGCCCGCCGTTTCGTGCTGTCCGGGCCCGGCACCGGCACAATCGGGGCGTGAACGCCGCCCCCACCGCCTCCGCCCCACCGCCCGTGCAGCGCCGGATGGGCCCGCCGCTGGCCGCGCTGGCGGCGGTGGCCGCCCCCGCCGGGTACGTCGCGGTGGTGGACCCGAACGCCCCCGGACACTACCCCGACTGCCCCTTCCTGACCGCCACCGGTTGGTGGTGCCCCGGCTGCGGGGGCCTGCGCTGCGTCCACGCGCTGGCCCACGGGGACCTGACCGGCGCGCTGCACGACAACGCGGTGGCCGTTCTGCTGCTCGGCGTCCTGGCGCTGCTGTGGCTGCGCTGGGCCTGGGCCGCGCTGACCGGCGGGCCGCCGGTCCAGGTGTCGGTGGGGGGCCGCCGCTGGGCGCTGATCGCCCTGCTGGTGCTGGTGTTCGCAGTGGTGCGCAACCTGCCGGTGGGGGCCGGGCTGGCGCCGCCGGTGGTCTGAGCGGCCCCGGTCGGTGCGGAGTTCGGGCCGCCCCGCCGGTGGAGAGCCGGTGAAACCGCAGTTGAGAGCCGTCGTACGGCGTCCCGTTCCGCGAGACGCGGACCGGGCGGATGCGCCGGGCCCACCCGGGTGCCGATACCATCGAAGGGCCGACGGGCCCCCGCCCGCTCGGCTCGCGCTGGCGAACCAGCAGGACTGATGGGGGCTCCTGAGTGAGTGTGCTCGACTCGATCATCGAAGGGGTCCGTGAGGACCTCGCCGAGCGGCAGGTCCGGGTCTCCCTTGACGAACTCAAGGCGCTCGCGGCCAAGGCCCCGGAGGCCAAGGACGGCGTCGCCGCCCTCAAGGGCGACGGGGTCCGGGTGATCTGTGAGGTGAAGCGCTCCAGCCCGTCCAAGGGCGCGCTGGCCTCGATCGCCGACCCGGCGGCCCTGGCCCGCGACTACGCGGCCGGCGGTGCCGCCGCGATCAGCGTGCTGACCGAGCGGCGCCGCTTCGGCGGGTCGCTCGCCGACCTGGACGCCGTCCGTGCCGAGGTGGACACCCCGCTGCTGCGCAAGGACTTCATCGTCACCGCCTACCAGCTGTGGGAGGCTCGCGCCCACGGCGCCGACCTCGCGCTGCTGATCGTCGCCGCCCTCGACCAGCCGGCCCTGGTGTCGCTGATCGAGCGCGCCGAGTCGATCGGCCTCACCCCGCTGGTCGAGGTGCACGACGAGGAGGAGATCAAGCGCGCGGTGGACGCCGGGGCGCGGATCATCGGCGTCAACGCCCGCAACCTGAAGACCCTCGAAGTCGACCGCAACACCTTCGGGAACGTCGCCCACGCCATCCCGGACAGCATCGTCAAGATCGCCGAATCCGGTGTGCGCGGCCCGCTCGACGTGATCAACTACGCCAACCTGGGCGCCGACGCGGTGCTGGTCGGCGAGTCGCTGGTGACCGGCAAGGACCCGCGGGCCGCCGTCGCCGACCTGGTCGCGGCCGGGGCCCACCCCGCCCTCCGGCACAAGGACTGACACCGCCCCGATGAAGATCGCCACCCGACTCGCCCCCGGCTGCCGCCCGCGCGGCTGCCGCGCGCCCGCACGCCGGGTGCTGGGGCGTCGGGTGCGGTACGTGATCGGCTGCGAGCCCGGGCAGGTCCCGGGGCGGCGATGGCGCGTGACCCACGGCTGAATCCGAGTCCAGCCGACCAGAGCGGCTGGATCCGGGATCCGGCCGATCGGACGTCACTGTCATCCATCTCCGTCCAAGGGAAACCACCATGTCCGAGAAGGACTACCTGCCCGGTGCCCAGGTACCGGACGCGCGCGGCTACTTCGGCGCGTACGGCGGCCGCTTCATCCCCGAGGCCCTGGTCGCCGCGGTCGAACAGGTCGCCGAGGAGTACGAGAAGGCCAAGACCGACCCGGCCTTCACCGCCGAGCTCGACGGGCTGCTCAAGGACTACACCGGGCGCCCGAGCCCGCTGACCGACGTGCACCGCTTCTCCGCCGAGGCGGGCGGGGCGCGGATCCTGCTCAAGCGCGAGGACCTCAACCACACCGGCTCGCACAAGATCAACAACGTGCTGGGCCAGGCGCTGCTCACCCGGCGGATGGGCAAGACCCGGATCATCGCCGAGACCGGCGCCGGGCAGCACGGAGTGGCCACCGCCACCGCCTGCGCCCTGTTCGGCTTCGACTGCACCATCTACATGGGCGAGGTCGACACCGAGCGCCAGGCGCTCAACGTCGCCCGGATGCGGATGCTCGGGGCCGAGGTCATCGCGGTCAAGTCCGGGTCGCGGACGCTCAAGGACGCCATCAACGAGGCCTTCCGTGACTGGGTCGCCAACGTCGACTCCACCCACTACCTGTTCGGGACGGTCGCCGGCCCGCACCCCTTCCCGATGATGGTCCGGGACTTCCACCGGGTGATCGGCGTCGAAGCCCGCCAGCAGGTGCTCGACCGGACCGGGCGGCTGCCGGACGCCGTCGTGGCGTGCGTGGGCGGCGGTTCCAACGCGATGGGCATCTTCCACGAGTTCATCCCGGACGCCGGTGTGCGGCTGATCGGCTGCGAGGCGGCGGGGGAGGGGGCCGAGACCCCCCGGCACGCGGCCACGCTGACCAAGGGGGACCCCGGGGTGCTGCACGGGTCCCGGACGTACGTCCTCCAGGACGAGGACGGGCAGACCATCGAGTCGCACTCGATCTCGGCGGGGCTGGACTACCCGGGGGTCGGGCCGGAGCACGCCTGGCTGAAGGACAGCGGGCGGGCCGAGTACCGGCCGGTGACCGACGACGCGGCCATGCAGGCGCTGCGGCTGCTGTCGCGCACCGAGGGGATCATCCCGGCGATCGAGAGCGCCCACGCGCTCGCCGGGGCGCTGGAGCTGGGTCGCGAGCTCGGGCCGGAGGCGACCATCCTGGTCTCGCTCTCCGGGCGCGGCGACAAGGACATGCACACCGCGGCCCAGTACTTCGGGCTCTACGATTCGCCGGCCGGCGGCGCGGCCGAGGGGGGTAAGTGATCATGGCTTCGAAGCTGAGTGCCGTGCTGGCGGGTGCCAAGGCCGAGGGGCGGGCGGCGTTGATCGGTTACCTGCCGGCCGGGTTCCCCTCGGTGGACGGCGGGATCCGGGCGGTCAACGCGCTGATCGAGGGCGGGTGCGACGTCGTCGAGATCGGGCTGCCGCACTCCGACCCGGTCCTCGACGGGGCCGTCATCCAGACCGCGGACGACATCGCGCTGCGGGGCGGGGTGCGGATCAAGGACGTGCTGCGGACCGTCCAGGAGGTCGCCGCCGCCAACCCCGGGACGGCGGTGCTGGTGATGACCTACTGGAACCCGGTCGACCGGTACGGGGTGGCCCGCTTCGCGGCCGACCTGGCGGCGGCGGGCGGGGCGGGGTGCATCCTGCCGGACCTGCCGGTGGAGGAGTCCGCGGAGTGGCGCAAGGCCGCGGACGCGCACGGGCTGGACACCGTGTTCGTGGTCGCGCCGAGCAGCAAGGACGCGCGGCTGGCGGAGGTCACGGCGGCGGGCAGCGGGTTCGTGTACGCGGCCGCGGTGATGGGGGTGACCGGGACCCGGTCGGCGGTCGGGTCGCTGGCCGAGGACCTGGTGGCTCGGACCCGGGCCACGACGGACCTGCCGGTGTGTGTCGGGCTCGGGGTCTCCGATGCGGAGCAGGCGGCGGAGGTCGCCCGGTTCGCGGACGGGGTGATCGTGGGGTCGGCCTTCGTGAAGCGGATCCTCTCCGCGGGGGATGACGAGGGGGCTGCGCTGGATGCGGTGCGAGGGCTGGCGGGGGAGTTGGCGGCTGGGGTTCGTAGGCGCTGACGTCTAGGTGGATGGCTGACGGCCCGTTGCCCCTTGGGGGGTGGCGGGCCGTTGGGTTGTTGGGGTGGGGGCCGCTGCGGGGGGCTGTTGTCGGGGGGTGGGCTTTCGGGAGGGTGGGTGGTGCCGGGGGCGGTTCCGGGGGTGGGGGCCGCTGCGGGGGGCTGTTGTGTGGGGGCTCTCGGGAGGGTGGGTGTGCCGGGGGCGGTTCCGGGGGTGGGGGCGCTGCGCGGGGCTGGGGGGTGTGGGGGGCTTTCGGGAGGGTGGGTGGTTCCGGGGGCGGTTCCGGGGGTGGGTGCTCCGGGGGCTGGGTGATTTTCGGACCGCCGACTCTGTGGGTGGGGGGCCGGGCGCCGTTGGCGGTCTGAAAATCACCCGTCACGCCCCTCTCCGCACCCACCCCCTCCACCGCCCCCTCCCGCAGCGCGTCCCTCTCGCCTGGTCGAGGGTGAGGGGGAGGTGGGGGGTGGGTGCGGGGGAGGTGGGGGGTGGGTGCGGGGCGCTGGGGGTGGGGTGAGTGGGGGCGTCAGTGTGGGGGCGGCCCCGAACGGGTGAACAGCGGCGGCGACACGCATCAGGCGGGGTTGACCGGCGTTGAGTGGAGGGACGAGTGCACGAACCACGTGTACGGGGGTTGCCGAGCTAGCGAAGGGGTGAGCCGGTGGCTGGTCTGCATCGGGCCGTGCTGCTGCGGGCGGCGGCGGCTGCGCTGGCCCTGGGGGCGGCGGTCGGGGCGCATACGGAGGTGGGGCAGGCGTTGGCCAAGCGGGGGGCCGAGCGGGCGGAGCGGGATGCGGTGGCCTGTGCGGAGGCGGCGCGGTGGGATGCGGCGGAGCGGGCGGCCCGGGGGCCGCGGGAGGGGCGGCCGGAGGTGTTCGATCCGGGCCGGGTTCCGGGGTGCCGGTGACGGAGGGGTGTTCGAGGGAATCGGACGGAACGTCACTCGTCCGGCTTAATTCGTGAATCCGGAGGAACCGGGGATCATCCCCTACGGTTCGTCAGGAAGTGAATGAGTTTCCCGAGGGGGGTTCCCTGATGGCCGGGCCGGCAGTGCAGTCCGCTGGCTCCGCGCCCGCGCCGCGGCGGGTGCCGGTCTGGAGCGAATGGGTCGGTACTGCGGCGCGGCTCGGTCTGGCGGTGGTCTGGGGGTGGGCCGGGCTGGCGAAGATCGCCGATCCGGCGGAGGCCGCGCAGGCGGTCCGGGCGTACGAGATCCTGCCCGAGGGCCTGGTCAAGCCGATCGGTTACGGGCTGCCGTTCCTGGAGCTGGCGCTCGCCCTGCTGTTGGTGATCGGCCTCGGTGTCCGGCTGGTCGCCGGGGTGTCGGCGCTGCTGTTGCTCACCTTCATCGCCGGGATCGGCTCGGCCTGGGCGCGCGGCATCTCGATCGACTGCGGCTGCTTCGGCGGTGGCGGTCACGTCGACGCCTCGCAGACCGAGTACCTGCAGGAGATCCTGCGCGACACCGGGTTCCTGTTGCTGGCCGGGTGGCTGCTGTGGCGGCCGCGCACCCGGCTCTCGGCGGACGGCTGGCTGGCGAGCTGACCGCCACATCCCCATTCCCGCACCTGACGAAGGCCCCCCGACCGTGGATGTCAAGGCAATGAGCGAGAAGAACCGAGAAGGCAAGCGCACCGCCCGTGAGCGGATGCTGGAGCAGCGGGCGTCCGAGGAGGCGACCTCCCGGCGCAGGAAGAAGCTGATCGTCGGCGGGGCCGTGCTCGCGGTGATCGCCGCCGCCGTGGTCACCGGCGTGGTGGTGCAGAACCAGCGCTCGAAGCCGGAGACCCCGACCGCCGCCCCGGCCGGGACGATCGGTGACAAGAACCTGGTGGTGCCGGTCGGCGCGAGCAACGCGCCGTCGGTGCTCACGGTGTACGAGGACCCGCGGTGCCCGGCCTGCGGGATCTTCGAGCGGGAGTTCTCGTCGACCGTCGATCAGCTGGAGGACGCCGGGAAGATCTACACGAACGCCCATGTGGTGTCGTTCATCGACCGGGCGGTGCCGGGCAAGGGGTCGAAGAACGGGGCCAACGCCCTGGCCTGCGCCCAGGACGCCGGGCACTTCCGGGACTTCCACGACGTGCTGTACCGGAACCAGCCGGACGAGACGAACGACGCCTTCGGC
The DNA here is from genome assembly GCF_055608425.1 of Kitasatospora sp. NPDC036934. Taxonomy (NCBI): domain Bacteria; kingdom Bacillati; phylum Actinomycetota; class Actinomycetes; order Kitasatosporales; family Streptomycetaceae; genus Kitasatospora; species Kitasatospora sp. NPDC036934. Next base: position 59,004 of record NZ_JBVJQR010000008.1, read on the forward strand.
AACAAGGCCGTGCTGCTGAACCTGGCGAAGCAGGTGAACGGGCTGGACACGCCGGAGTTCCAGGCGTGCGTCAACGACAACAAGTACGGCGGGTGGGTGTCCGCGGTGCAGCAGGACTTCGACAAGTCCAGCTACAAGTCGACGCCGACGGTGCTGCTCAACGGCAAGCCGATCTACCCGAAGAACGGCGACGAGGAGATCACCCCGGCGAACCTGGTGAAGTGGGTGGACGCCGCCAACCAGGGCAAGCAGTTGGGTACGGCGGGTTCGAACGGGCAGAGCCCGGCGCCCACCGCCGCCGCTTCGGAGGCCAACAACCCTTCGCCGACCGCCGGCTGAGACGGGCCCAACGCCGCCGTCCCCTCCCGGTCGGGAGGGGACGGCGGCTTTCGTTGTTCGGTTTCTGTGACCCCGGGGGTACCCGATGGGGACGTCGGACCCTGTAGCGTCGGAACTGCCATGGATATCGCCTACATTCCCAGCCCGTCGCGGGGCGTCCTGTACCTCGGACCGATCCCGCTGCGCGCCTACGCCTTCTGCATCATCCTCGGGGTCGTCGCGGCCGTCTGGCTCGGCAGCAAGCGCTGGGTCGCCCGGGGCGGTGCCAAGCACACCGTCGGTGACATCGCCGTCTGGGCCGTGCCCTTCGGCCTGGTCGGCGGCCGGCTCTACCACGTGATCACCGACCACCAGCTGTACTTCGGCGAGGGGAAGAACCCCTGGAACGCCTTCAAGATCTGGGAGGGCGGCCTCGGGATCTGGGGCGCGGTCGCGCTGGGCGCGGTCGGCGCCTGGATCGGCTGCCGCCGCCGGGGCGTGCCGCTGCCCGCGTACGCGGACGCCATCGCTCCGGGCATCGTGCTCGCGCAGGCGATGGGCCGCTGGGGCAACTACTTCAACCAGGAGCTGTACGGGCGGGCCACCACGCTGCCGTGGGGCCTGGAGATCCACAAGACGATGCCCGACGGCCAGGTCGTGAGCGGGGTCTTCCACCCGACCTTCCTGTACGAGTCGATCTGGGACGTCGGTGTCGCGCTGCTGGTGATCTGGGCGGACCGGCGCTGGAAGCTGGGGCACGGCCGGGCCTTCGCGCTGTACGTGGCCGCCTACACGGTGGGCCGGTTCTGGACCGAGTGGCTGCGGATCGACGAGGCGCACGTCTACTTCGGCCTGCGGCTGAACGACTGGACGTCGATCGTGGTGTTCATCGGTGCCGTGGTGTACCTGGTGGTCGTGGGGAAGACGCGGCCGGGCCGCGAGGACCCGGCGAGCATCGACCCGGAGACGTACGTCGGGGTGGTCGGGGGCGCGGACGGGGAGAAGGCCGGGGCCGAGAAGCAGAGCGAGACGGTGGACGGCGAGAAGGCGTCCCGGATCGTGGACGGCGACGCGGCGCCGGAGCCGGCCGCCGCGGTGGCGGAGAAGACCGGCAAGGACGCCAAGAACCCGATCTGAGCAGGCACGTTCGCTGACTGAGGCTGCCCTTCGCGAGAGCTGCGAAGGGCAGCCTCAGCATCGTTCGGGAAGCCTTACTTTGCTGGAAATGCCCAGGTCAAGGGGGCTACGGTCAGGGCGACGAACGAAAGACGGAGGGGAACGACCGTGACTGCGAGCACCCTGGAAGCCGAGCCCGCCCAGCACCCGCGGATACCCGCGGCCGACCACCACCGGGACGTCAACGGCGGCTGGCTGCGGCCCGCGGTGTTCGGCGCGGTGGACGGCCTGGTGTCCAACTTCGCGCTGATGACCGGGGTGGTCGGCGGCGCGGCGTCCAACGGCACCGTGATCCTGACCGGGCTGGCGGGCCTGGCGGCCGGGGCCTGTTCGATGGCGGCGGGGGAGTACACCTCGGTGGCCTCGCAGCGGGAGCTGGTGCAGGCCGAGATCGAGGCCGAGCGGCTGGAGCTGAGCCGCAACCCGCAGGGCGAGCTGGCCGAGCTGGCGCAGCTGTACGTCTCGCGCGGGGTGGAGCCGGAACTGGCCCACGAGGTGGCCCGGCAGCTGTCCCGCGATCCGGAGCTGGCCCTGGAGATCCACGCCCGGGAGGAGCTGGGGATCGACCCCACGGACCTGCCCTCGCCGCTGGTCGCGGCCGGCTCGTCCTTCCTGTGCTTCGCGCTCGGCGCGCTGCTGCCGCTGCTGCCGTACCTTCTGGGTGCGACCTCGCTGCTGCCCGCGCTGCTGCTGGCGGCGATCGGGCTGTTCGGCTGCGGCGCGGTGGTGGCCCGGGTGACGGAGCGCAGCTGGTGGTTCAGCGGGCTGCGGCAGCTGGTGCTGGGCGGGGCCGCGGCCGGGGTGACGTACCTGCTGGGATGGCTGATCGGCGGGCACGTGGGCTAGGGCCGGACACGCCCTTGTTCCGGGCCGACAGCGCTGCATGACTATGCCGGGCAATGCGTGACGTTTCACACATGGACGTCGCGGGTTGCCCGGCATCGTCTCATCATCCGGGCCTCGGAGCCGCGGATTCGCATCCGTTGGCGGGGTTCTCGGGATGGAATCCCAGGCGTCCATGATCGGCTTGTGTGGCGATCCGGTTTCGCCTCTGTTTCAGGCAGAGGGTCGTTGGGCACAATCGTCTGAGCGTGCACTGTGGCACGCCCCCTCTCCCAGCCCCCTGACCTGCGTGTCCGTCCGCCATGTGGACGGGATATTCCGCTTCTCGGGATCCTGGGCATCATGTAACTCGCATGAAACCGCACCATCGCATCAGGGCCAACGTCGTCCCTACTTGCACCAACTTGCCGAAAGACGACGACGGGAGAGCCGATGCTGTCTGCATCCATGCACTCCGCCAACGAGCCTCAGGCCGGCGCCGCCCGCCAGCCGTACGCGCTCGTGCCGGATGCGCGACCTGCTGCTCAGGGCCTGTACGACCCGCGAAACGAGCACGACGCCTGTGGCGTCGGTTTCGTCGCCACGCTGACCGGCATCGCCGACCACACGATCGTCGAGCAGGCGCTGACCGTCCTGCGCAACCTGGAGCACCGCGGCGCCACCGGCGCCGAGCCGGACTCCGGTGACGGCGCGGGCATCCTCACCCAGGTCCCGGACGCCTTCCTGCGCGGCAAGGTCGACTTCGAGCTCCCGGCCGCCGGGGCCTACGCGGTGGGCATCGCCTTCCTGCCGGACGAGGACACCGCCGCTGCCGCCGCCGTCGCCCGGATCGAGGCGATCGCGGCGGAGGAGGACCTGACCGTCCTGGGCTGGCGCGACGTGCCCGTCACCCCGGACCTGCTGGGCTCCACCGCCCGCAGCGTGATGCCGCGGTTCCGGCAGGTCTTTCTCGCATCAGCGCCTGTCGGACAGAGCCTGAGCAGGGAGGGGCTGGCCGGGATCGAGCTGGACCGGGTCGCCTTCGTGGTCCGCAAGCGGGCCGAGCGCGAGGCCGGCGTCTACTTCCCGTCGCTGTCCGCCCGCACCATCGTCTACAAGGGCATGCTGACCACCGGGCAGCTGGAGCCGTTCTTCCCCGACCTGTCGGACCGCAGCTACACGTCCGCCGTCGGCCTGGTGCACTCGCGGTTCTCCACCAACACCTTCCCGAGCTGGCCGCTCGCCCACCCGTACCGCTTCGTCGCGCACAACGGTGAGATCAACACCGTCAAGGGCAACCGGAACTGGATGCGGGCCCGGGAGTCGCAGCTGGCGACCGACCTGATCCCCGGCGACCTGAGCCGGATCTTCCCGATCTGTACGCCGGACCACTCCGACTCGGCCTCCTTCGACGAGGTCCTGGAGCTGCTCCACCTCGGCGGCCGCTCGCTGCCGCACTCGGTGCTGATGATGATCCCGGAGGCCTGGGAGAACCACGCCACCATGGACCCGGCCCGGCGGGCGTTCTACCAGTACCACTCCAACCTGATGGAGCCCTGGGACGGCCCGGCCTGCGTCACCTTCACCGACGGCACCCAGATCGGCGCCGTGCTCGACCGCAACGGCCTGCGCCCGGCCCGCTACTGGATCACCGAGGACGGCCTGGTCGTCCTCTCCTCCGAGGTCGGCGTGCTCGACATCGACCAGGAGAAGGTCGTCCGGAAGGGCCGTCTCCAGCCCGGCCGGATGTTCCTGGTGGACACCGTCCAGGGCCGGATCGTCGAGGACGAGGAGATCAAGTCCGCCCTCGCCGCCGAGCACCCCTACGGGGAGTGGGTCGCCGCCGGGCAGATCCAGCTCGCCAAGCTGCCCGAGCGCGAGCACATCGCCCACACCCACGCCTCCGTCACCCGCCGCCAGCAGACCTTCGGCTACACCGAGGAGGAGCTGCGCGTCATCCTGGCGCCGATGGCCAGGACCGGCGGCGAGGCGCTCGGCTCGATGGGCACCGACTCGCCGATCGCGGCGCTGAGCGAGAAGCCGCGGCTGCTCTTCGACTACTTCGTGCAGCTCTTCGCGCAGGTCACCAACCCGCCGCTGGACGCCATCCGCGAGGAGCTCGTCACCTCGCTGCTGTCCAACCTCGGCCCCGAGGGCAACCTGCTGGTCGCCGAGTCCGCCTCCTGCCGCTCGGTCGGGATCACCTTCCCGGTGATCGACAACGACGAACTGGCCAAGCTGGTCCACGTCAACGCCGACGGCGACCAGCCCGGGCTGAAGGCCGTCACGCTGTCCGGCCTGTACAAGGTCGCGAGCGGTGGCGAGGGGCTGGCCGCGCGGCTCGCCGAGATCGCCGCCGAGGCGGACGCCGCGATCGCCGACGGCGCGCGGATCATCGTGCTGTCCGACCGGCACTCCGACGCCGAGCACGCGCCGATCCCCTCGCTGCTGCTCACCTCGGCCATCCACCACCACCTGATCCGCACCAAGCAGCGCACCCAGGTGTCGCTGCTGGTCGAGGCCGGCGACGTGCGCGAGGTGCACCACGTCGCGCTGCTGATCGGCTACGGCGCCGGGGCGGTCAACCCGTACCTGGCGATGGAGTCGGTGGAGGACCTGGTCGCCCGGAACGCCCTCACCGGCCCGGACGGCATCCAGGGCGTCGAGCCCGAGAAGGCGATCAAGAACCTGATCAAGGCGCTCGGCAAGGGCGTGCTCAAGGTGATGTCCAAGATGGGCATCTCCACCGTCGCCTCCTACCGCGGCGCCCAGGTCTTCGAGGCCATCGGCCTCTCGCAGGACCTGGTCGACGGCTACTTCGCCGGCACCACCACCAAGCTCGGCGGGATCGGGCTGGAGGAGATCGCCCGCGAAACCGCCGCCCGGCACGCCAAGGCGTACCCGGCCTCCGGCATCCCGGCCGCGCACCGCGCGCTGGACATCGGCGGCGAGTACCAGTGGCGCCGCGAGGGCGAGCCCCACCTGTTCGACCCGGACACCGTCTTCCGGCTCCAGCACTCCACCCGCAACCGCCGGTACGACATCTTCAAGCAGTACACGGACCGGGTGAACGAGCAGTCCGAGCGGCTGATGACGCTGCGCGGCCTGTTCCAGCTGGACGGCCTCGGCCGGGAGCCGATCCCGGTGGAGGAGGTCGAGCCGGTCTCCGAGATCGTCAAGCGCTTCTCGACGGGTGCCATGTCGTACGGCTCCATCTCGATGGAGGCGCACGAGACCCTCGCCATCGCGATGAACCGCCTCGGCGGCAAGTCCAACACCGGTGAGGGCGGCGAGGACCCGGAGCGCCTGTACGACCCCGAGCGCCGCTCGGCGATCAAGCAGGTCGCCTCCGGCCGGTTCGGCGTCACCTCCGAGTACCTGGTGAACGCCGACGACATCCAGATCAAGATGGCCCAGGGCGCCAAGCCCGGCGAGGGCGGCCAGCTGCCCGGCCACAAGGTCTACCCGTGGGTCGCCCGGACCCGGCACTCCACCCCGGGCGTCGGCCTGATCTCTCCGCCGCCGCACCACGACATCTACTCGATCGAGGACCTCGCCCAGCTGATCCACGACCTCAAGAACGCCAACCCGGCCGCCCGCATCCACGTGAAGCTGGTGTCCGAGGTGGGCGTGGGCACGGTCGCGGCGGGTGTCTCCAAGGCGCACGCCGACGTGGTGCTGGTCTCCGGGCACGACGGCGGTACCGGCGCCTCGCCGCTGACCTCGCTCAAGCACGCCGGTGGGCCCTGGGAGTTGGGGCTCGCCGAGACCCAGCAGACCCTGCTGCTCAACGGGCTGCGGGACCGGATCGTGGTCCAGACCGACGGCCAGCTGAAGACCGGCCGCGACGTGGTCATCGCCGCGCTGCTCGGCGCCGAGGAGTTCGGCTTCGCGACGGCCCCGCTGGTGGTCTCCGGCTGCATCATGATGCGGGTCTGCCACCTGGACACCTGCCCGGTCGGCGTCGCCACCCAGAACCCGGTGCTGCGCGAGCGCTTCTCCGGCAAGCCCGAATTCGTGGTCAACTTCTTCGAGTTCATCGCCGAGGAGGTCAGGGAGATCCTGGCCTCGCTGGGCTTCCGCTCGATCGAGGAGGCCGTCGGCCGCGCCGAGCACATCAACGCCCAGACCGCGATCGACCACTGGAAGGCCGCCGGGCTCGACCTGGCCCCGCTGTTCCACGTGCCGGAGCTGCCCGAGGGCACCGCCCGGCACCGCACCACCGACCAGGACCACGCGCTGGACAAGGCCCTCGACAACCAGCTGATCACACTGGCCGAGGACGCCCTGGAGCGCGGCGAGACCGTCCGGATCCAGCTGCCGATCCGCAACGTCAACCGTACGGTCGGCACCATGCTCGGCCACGAGGTGACCAAGCGGTACCGCGGCGAGGGCCTGCCGGAGGGGACCATCGACGTCACCTTCACCGGCTCGGCCGGGCAGTCCTTCGGGGCCTTCGTGCCCAAGGGGGTCACCCTGCGGCTGGAGGGCGACGCCAACGACTACGTGGGCAAGGGGCTTTCCGGCGGCGTGATCGTCGTCCGCCCGGCCCGCGAGGCGGCGGCCATCGGCAACGACGCCCAGAACCACGTGATCGCCGGCAACACCATCGGCTACGGCGCCACCTCCGGCCGGATCCACCTGCGCGGCAAGGCCGGTGAGCGCTTCGCCGTCCGCAACTCCGGCGCCACCCTCGTCGTCGAGGGCGTCGGCGACCACGGCCTGGAGTACATGACCGGCGGCCGGGTCGTCATCCTCGGCGAGACCGGACGCAACCTCGCGGCCGGCATGTCCGGCGGCATCGCGTACGTCCTGGACCTGCGCCCCGCGAACGTCAACGACGGCCTGGTGGGCATCGAGGCCCCCACCGCCGCGGACCGCGAATGGCTGCGCGAGACCGTGCAGCAGCACTACGAGGAGACCGGCTCCACGGTGGCCGCCGAGCTCCTGGCCGACTGGGGCGGCGGGGTCTCCCGCTTCTCCAAGATCATGCCGACCGACTACAAGGCAGTGCTCGCCGCCAAGGACGCCGCTGAGCGCGATGGCCTCTCCGAGGCCGAGACCACTCGCAAGATGATGGAGGCGGCTAATGGCTGACCCCAAGGGCTTCCTGACCACGCCCAAGCAGCTGGCGGAGCGCCGCCCGGTCGACGTCCGGATCAGGGACTGGAACGAGGTCTACGTCGAGCGCAGCCTCCTGCCGATCATCACCAAGCAGGCCGGCCGCTGCATGGACTGCGGCATCCCGTTCTGCCACAACGGCTGCCCGCTCGGGAACCTCATCCCCGAGTGGAACGACCTCGCCTACCGGGACGACTTCACCGGCGCGATCGAGCGGCTGCACGCGACCAACAACTTCCCGGAGTTCACCGGCCGGCTGTGCCCGGCCCCGTGCGAGTCCGCGTGCGTCCTGGGGATCAACCAGGACGCGGTGACCATCAAGAACGTCGAGGTCACCATCATCGACAAGGCCTGGGACCGCGGCGGGGTCACCCCGCAGGTCCCGGAGCGGCTCTCCGGCAAGACCGTCGCCGTGGTCGGCTCCGGCCCGGCCGGCCTGGCCGTCGCCCAGCAGCTCACCCGGGCCGGGCACACCGTGGTGGTGTACGAGCGCGCCGACCGCATCGGCGGACTGCTGCGCTACGGCATCCCCGAGTTCAAGATGGAGAAGCGCCACATCAACCGCCGCATCGAGCAGATGCGGGCCGAGGGCACCCGGTTCCGCACCGGCGTGCACGTCGGCGAGGACATCACCGGCCAGCAGCTGCGCGAGCGCTTCGACGCCGTCGTGGTCGCCGCCGGCGCCACCACGGCCCGCGACCTGCCGGTGCCCGGGCGCGAGCTCAAGGGCGTCCACCAGGCCATGGAGTACCTGCCGCTGGCCAACAAGGTGCAGGAGGGCGACCTCGTCGACTCCCCGGTCAGCGCCAAGGGCAAGCACGTGGTCGTCATCGGCGGCGGCGACACCGGCGCGGACTGCGTGGGCACCGCCCACCGCCAGGGCGCCCTCTCCGTCACCCAGCTGGAGATCATGCCGCGCCCCGGCGAGGAGCGGCCCGGGCACCAGCCCTGGCCCACCATGCCGATGACCTACAAGGTCACCTCCGCGCACGAGGAGGGCGGCGAGCGGATCTACTCCGTGAACACCACCCACTTCACCGGCGACGAGGACGGCAACGTCCAGGAACTGCACCTGGTCGAGGTCGAGTTCAAGGACGGTCGGTTCGAGCCCGTCCCGGGCACCGAGCGTGCCCTCCCGGCCCAGCTGGTCACCCTGGCCATGGGCTTCACCGGGACGGACGTGCGGAACGGGCTGGTCGAGCAGCTGGGAGTGGACCTCGACGCGCGCGGTAACATTGCCCGCGACGGCCGGTTCGCCACCAATGTCGATGGCGTGTACGTCTGCGGAGACGCCGGCCGAGGCCAGTCGCTGATCGTCTGGGCCATCGCGGAAGGCCGTTCGGCCGCCGCCGCGGTGGACACGTACCTGGGCGGCAAGACCCCGCTTCCCGCCCCGATCCGGCCCACGGACCGCCCCCTGGTGGTCTGACGGGCCCTGACGGTTCGACCGGCCCCCCCGAACCCCCGGCGCCGCATCGCCGGGAGCTCAACCCGCTGCCCCCGCCAGCGTCGCCGGGCCAACGCGGTCTCCTGGCGCCTGCCCTCTTCCCCGACCAGTTGGAGGGCGGGCGCCGTCGCGTTTCCGGACGGCCGTCTCGAGGGGTGTCCCGGCGGTGTTCCCAGGTGGTTCTCACCTGGCGCCCCACCCGCCCCTCACGTCCCTGCCGCCAGGGCCCTCACCTGCCTCTTACCGGCGCTCCCACCTGCGGTTGCGTCCGTGCACCGAAGGTCCGCTCACAGCGTTCTCCCAGGCTTCGCCCCCCGGCCGGAATGCGTCCCGGGACGGGCTGTTGTTCGTCGGTGCCAGGTGGCAGACTGCGGCCGACGGCCGGGGGGCTGCGCGAGTGCGGAGGGTGACTTCGATGGGCACGACTCAGGCAGGCGGGGGTGCCACCGTACGGCGCCTGCTGCTCGGCAGCCAGCTGCGCAAGCTCCGTGAGGCCAGAGGCGTCAGCCGCGAGGAGGCCGGGTACTCGATCCGCGCCTCCGAGTCCAAGATCAGCCGGATGGAACTCGGCCGGGTCGGCTTCAAGGAACGCGACGTCGCCGACCTGCTCACCCTGTACGGCGTCGACGCCGAGCAGGAGCGGGCCAACGTCCTCGGCCTCGTCCGGGAGGCCAACGCCACCTCCTGGTGGCACGACTACGGCGACGTGCTGCCCGCCTGGTTCCAGAACTACCTCGGGCTGGAGGAGGCCGCCGCCGAGATCCGCAGCTACGAGGTCCAGTTCGTCCACGGGCTGCTGCAGACCGCCGACTACGCCCGCGCCGTGATCACCGCCGGCGGCCACGCCGTCGAGGACAGTGAGATCGAACGCCGGGTGGAGGTGCGGCGCACCCGCCAGGACCTGCTCACCGCCGACCACCCGCCGCAGCTGCTCGCCGTCCTCGACGAGGCCGCGCTGCGCCGCCCCTGGGGCGGGCCCGAGCTGATGCGCGGCCAGCTCGACCGGCTGCTCGAACTCTCCGAACTGCCCAACGTACGGCTGCAGGTACGGCCGCTCGGCGGCGCCGCGCTCGGCGCCGAGAGCGGCGCGTTCAGCGTGCTGGGCTTCGCCGAGGCCGAACTCGCCGACGTCGTCTACCTGGAGCTGTTCACCACCGCGCTCTACGTGGACAAGCCCGCCGAGGTCGCCTCGTACCGGCAGGCGATGGACGGGCTGATCGCCGAGAGCCTCGGACTCGAACAGACCCGCGATCTTCTGCACTCGGTACGCCAAGAGCTCTGACACATCAGTACGATGAGCTCCCATCAGGTCGGGCACGAGAGGGATCAGATGTCGTACTTCTCCGAGTTGGCGCTGCAGTACATCGACGGTGAGTGGTGCAGCGGCAGCGGCTCCTGGGACATCGTCGACGTCGACCCCTACACCGGCGACAAGCTGGCCACCATCACCGTGGCCACCGTGGCCGAGGTCGACCGGGCCTACCGCGCCGCCGAACGCGCCCAGCGCTCCTGGGCCGCCACCAACCCGTACCAGCGACGGCTGGTGTTCGAGCGCGCGCTGCGGCTGGTCGAGGAGCGCGAGGGCGAGATCGTCCGGGCCATCATGGCCGAACTCGGCGGCACCGCGCTCAAGGCCGGCTTCGAACTGGGCCTGGTCAAGGACATGTTGCGGGAGTGCGTGCACCTGTCGGTGGCCTCCGAGGGGCGGCTGCTGCCCTCGACCGCGCCCGGCAAGGAGAACCGCCTGCACCGGCTGCCGGTCGGCGTGGTCGGCGTGATCAGCCCGTTCAACTTCCCGCTGTTCCTGGCCCTGAAGGCGATCGCACCGGCGCTCGCGCTCGGCAACGGCGTGGTGCTCAAGCCGCACCAGGAGACCCCGATCGTCGGCGGCAGCCTGATCGCCAAGCTCTTCGAGGACGCGGGCCTGCCGCCCGGCCTGCTGAACGTCGTCATCACCGACATCGCGGAGATCGGCGACAGCTTCCTGGAACACCCGGTGCCCAAGGTGATCTCCTTCACCGGCTCCGACCAGATCGGCCGACACGTCGCCACCGTGGCCGCCGCGCACTTCAAGCGGTCCGTGCTGGAACTCGGCGGCAACAGCGCGCTGATCGTGCTGGACGACGCCGACGTCGACTACGCGGTGGACGCGGCCGTGTTCAGCCGCTTCGTCCACCAGGGCCAGGTCTGCATGGCCGCCAACCGGGTGCTGGTCGACCGCAGCGTGCTCGCCGAGTTCACCGAGAAGTTCGTCGCCAAGGTCGCCTCGCTGACCGTCGGCGACCCCAGGGACCCGGCCACCCACCTCGGCCCGCTGATCAACGCCGTCCAGGCCGACGCCATCAACGCCCAGGTCGACCAGGCGATCGCCGGCGGCGCCACCGTGCTGCTGCGCGGCGCCACGACCGGCAGCCTGATGGCGCCCACCGTGCTCACCGGGCTGGCCGAGGACGCGCCCATCCTGCAGCGCGAACTCTTCGGCCCGGTCGCCCTGTTGGTGCCCTTCGACGGCGAGGAGGAGGCCGTCCGGCTGGCCAACCACACGCCGTTCGGGCTCAGCGGCGCCGTGCACACCGCGGACATCGAGCGCGGGGTGCGGGTCGCCCAGCGGATCGAGACCGGCATGATCCACGTCAACGGCGGGACCATCGCGGACGAGCCCGGGGTGCCGTTCGGCGGGGAGAAGAGCTCCGGGGTCGGGCGGCTCAACGGGGAGTCCACGGTGGACGCCTTCACCACGCTGAAGTGGATCTCGGTGCAGCACGGGCGGGCGCCGTTCCCGTTCTAGGGGCTGTTCCCGGGTTCGTGCTCGGGTCGTGCTCGGGTTCGTGTTCGGATCCGTTCTGCGGGGTCAGGCGATGCGGGCCTCCCGGCGGTAGCCGCCGGGGGCCAGGCCGAACTCCCGCTTGAACGCCTTGGCGAAGGCGTACTCCGAGCCGTACCCGGTCCGCGCGGCCACCGTCGTCAGCGGTGCCTCCGACTCGCGCAGCAGCCGGGCGGCGGTGGTCATCCGCCAACGGGTCAGGTACGCCATCGGCGGCTCGCCCACCATCGTGGTGAAGCGGCGGGCGAAGGCGGCCCGGGACAGGCCGGCCCGGTCCGCCAGGGACTCCACCGTCCACGGGGTGGCCGGGGCCTCGTGGATGGCGGTCAGGGCGGGGGCGACGGCGGTGTCCCGCAGCGCCGCCGCCCAGCCCGCGGCGGCCGCGGCGGGCTGGTCCTCGAACCAGGCCCGCAGGATGTACAGCAGCAGCGAGTCGATCAGTGCCGGGACGATCCCGACCGAGCCGATCCGAGGGTTCTCCAGCTCCGCGCCCAACAGCTGGACGGCGGCGGCCAGTTCGGGGTGGCGGCCGTGCCGGGTCGGCAGGTGGATCAGGGGCGGCAGCTGGCGGACCATCGGGTGCGGGCGGCCCTGGTCCAGGTGGTAGTTGCCGCACAGCAGGCTGGTGCGGGCGCCGTCGCCGCCGACCGACAGGGTGCCGATCGGCGAGCCGTTGTCGACCCGGCAGGCATGGGAGTCCACCGGCGGGGTGTCCGGGTGGTCGGCCAGTACGTGGCCGCCGCCGTCGCGCAGGAAGACGATGTCGCCGGGACTGAGCGGCACCGGCTCGTGCTCCCCCGGCCCCAGCGGGAGCAGCCAGCAGGTGCCGTACAGCACCACGTGGAACCCGGCGCCGAGCACCGGGGGCAGGCGGAGGGCCCACGGTGCCCGGCCCTCGGTGCGTACGGAGGACGGATGTGCCGTCCGCATCGAACCCAGCGCCTCGGTCAGGATGTCCATGGTCCGCCCCCGCCCCCGTACAGTCGGTTCCGGTCAGTCAACGGTCAGTACGATCTTGCCCTGGACGGTACCGGAGCCGACCAGCTCGTGCGCCCGGCCGGCCTCGGCGAGCGGGAACACCTCGGCGACGTACGGGCGGATCAGGCCCTCGTCCACCAGGGCGGCGATCGCCTCCAGCCCGGCGTAGTCGGGCTCGACCGAGACACCGGCGAAGCGGCGCCCGGCGGCCTCGATCCCGGCGGCCAGCTCCTGGTTCCAGTGCTCCATGATGCTGACCAGGGTGCCGCCCGGCTTCAGCACCTCCAGTGCGCGGGTGCCCTCGGAGGAGGAGTCGAAGACGACGTCGACGTCCCGGACGGCCTCGGTGTAGTCCGTGGTCCGGTAGTCGATCAGCTCGTCGGCGCCGATCTCCTTGAGGAACGCGTGCTTGGGCTCGCTCGCCAGCGCGATCACGTACGCCCCACGGGCCTTGGCGATCTGCACCGCGAGGTGGCCGACGCCGCCCGCCGCGCGGTGGACCAGCACCCGGTCGCCCTCGCCGACCTTCGCCAGGTCCACCAGGCCCTGCCAGGCGGTCAGCGCGGCCAGCGGCAGCGCGGCGGCCCGGGTGTGGTCCAGGGTGGCGGGCTTGCGGGCCAGTTGGCGGGACGGTGCGGCCACGTACTCGGCGTAGCCGCCGGCCGCGCGGGGGAAGAACGGCATCCCGTAGACCTCCTCGCCCACCCGGTACCGGGCCCCCGGGCCGGCCTCCTCGACCACCCCGGACACGTCCCAGCCCACCGTGAACGGCGGCTCGCCCAGCAGCGGGAACGCCCCGGCCCGCACCGCCACGTCCACCGGGTTCACCCCGGCGGCCTTCACCCGCACCAGCACCTCGCCGCTGAGCGGCTTCGGGCGCTCCACCTCGGCCAGCTGCAGGACCTCGGGGCCGCCGAACTCCTTCTGCACGATCGCCCGCATCGAACTCTCCCTCATCCGGTCAACACCGGCCCCCCGTGGGGCCGTTCTCGATGTGTTCAACGGTAGGGGGGTTGGGCGAGCGGCTGAATATCCTCAAGTCTTCGCTGGATGTCCGATCGTCTCGCGGTGGGAGCGGCTCAGGTGGGATAGCGGACGAGGCCGTTGGTGACGAGCTCGAAGTCGAAGGGGGCGGGGATCGGCACGCGGTCGCCGAACTTGCCGTTCCACTGCTGGTGGTAGCCGCTGTCGGACGGTTCGGAGTAGAGCGTGATGTCGCCCTCGCGCGGGTCGATGAGCAGGTAGAGCGGGATGCCCATCAGCGGGTAGTCGCGGACCTTGCCGACCAGGTTGTTCTCCGGGTTCGACGGCGAGGCGATCTCGACCGCGATGTGCGCTTGTTCGGCCGGGATCTGGCTACCGCTCGACTCCAGAGGGATGTAGGTGAGGTCGGGGTTGCGCAACTTCCCCACGTTGGGGGAGGCGAGGTCGGAGTTCTCGCTCGGCATCGTGTCGGACGGGCGGTGTGCGTCGAACTGCTCGCGGATCTGCAGGAGGTTGCGCTGATGGATCGCGGACGGTCCGGCCATCATGATGATCTCGTCACCGGAGATCTCGATCTTCCATCCGTCCGGGGGCGTCAGGCTCTGCGCGTATTCGAGCAGCCGGGCGTGGCGGTTGGGAACCTGGAACTCGCTCATGGCCCCATGCTTCCACCGGGAACGGCACGAAGGCCGTCTGCCCGGGGGCAGACGGCCTTCGTGGAAAGGTCTGATCAGAACACCGGCTGGCCGGCGCGGACGAGGCGCCAGGAGTCGGTGAAGAAGTCGGCGGGGTCGATGACGCCCTTGGCCTTGACCCAGGAGATCATGGTGTTGCGGATCTCGTCGGAGTTCGTCCAGACGGCCTTGGCGGTGGCGACGTGCGGGAAGTTGCCGCCGCCGTTGGCGCGGTAGTTGTTGACCGCGAGGACGAACTGGGCGGTCGGGTCGATCGGCTTGCCCTGGAAGCCGAGGTTGACGATCCGGCTCCCCTTGGGCTGGGAGACGTCGATGTCGTAGCTCAGGCCGTACACCGAGTCGTAGTTGTAGTCGGGGGTGTCCTCGGCGTTGGTCAGGGTGTCCTTGTTGACCGGGGCGCCCACGGCGAGCTGGTTGTAGTACTTGGCCGAGAACTCCAGGTAGTCCTTGAGCTGGGCACCCGTCAGGATGCGAGCCTCCAGGGTGTTCTCGTAGATGTACAGGCCGGCCGCGTCGCGCAGCTTGACCTGGCCGGCCGGGATCAGCGCGGTGCGGTTGAACGGGGCGGCCTGGGCCAGGACCGGGAGGTTGGCGTACTGCCCGCCCGCCAGGGCGGCCTTCACGGCGTCGGCCTGGACCTTGCCGATCAGGTCGACGATCGGGGTGGCCTTGAACCGGGCGTCGGCGATCGACAGCTCGATCTTGCTGGTGCCGATGTTCTGGTTGACGTACGCCACGACCTTCTTGTGCTGCTCGACGATGGCGTCGCTGATCTCCGGGTTCTCCGGCACGGTGTTGGAGTTCAGCACCCGGGAGGAGACCGAGGCGACCTTCCAGTGGCCGTCGGCGAACTCGACCTCGAAGTCGAAGCAGCTCAGGCGCTGGCCCCAGCACAGCGGCTCGGAGAGCACGACCGTCTTTCCGGTCTTCTTGTTGACGATGAGGCGCTGCGCGACCTCCTTGTGGGTGTGGCCCACCAGCACCGCGTCGATGTCCGGAACGGTCTCGGCCATCTCGCCGGAGGCGTCCTCGGGCCAGGGCAGCTGGTCACCGTAGGTGGTGGCCTCGTCGATGCCGGAGTGGGCGGAGACCACGATGACGTCCGCGCCCGCGGCCTTCATCCGGGGCACGTACTTGGCGGCGGTCTCGACGATGCCCGGGAAGACCATCTGGCCGGCGACGTTGGCCTTGTCCCAGATCGCGATGCCCGGGTTGGTGAGGCCGAGGATGCCGACCTTGAGCGGGGTGTCCTCGTCCAGCCACACCTCCTTGATCACGTACGGCTTGAAGGCCGGCTTCTCGTTCTTCGCGTGCAGCGCGTTGGCACCCAGCAGCGGGAACTCCAGCTGGTCCTCGAAGGCCTTCACGGTGGGGATGCCGTAGTTGAACTCGTGGTTGCCGAGCGCGGCGGCGTCGTAGCCCATGAGGTTCATGGCGACAGCCATCGGGTGGTCCGGCACGTTGTCGCCGTCGGTGGCGATCGGCTCGATCCGGGCGTAGAAGTAGGTCAGCTGGGTGCCCTGGATGATGTCGCCGGAGTCGATCAGCAGGCAGCGGTCCCAGCCCTTGTCCTCGCGGACCTGGTTGGCCAGGGTGGAGATCTTGGCGAGGCCGACCGCGTTGTGGGCCTTGTCGACGTACTCGGCGTCGGTGAAGTAGTCCCAGTTGAGCACCCGGCCGTGCAGGTCGGTGGTGCCCATGACGGTGAAGGCCTGGCGGCGGGGCTTGTGCTTGTTGCCCTTGGCGGCCGCCGTGTCCGGCTCGGCGGCCGCGGCGGCGGGGGCGGCGGCGACGACGGCTCCGCCGGCCAGGGCGGCACCGGCGGCGGTGGCGGCGGACCGGGTGACGAAGTCACGGCGGTTCAGCGACATGGACGACTCTCCCGAGTGGGGAATGACGGCGGATGGGCCGTCAATTTGTGTGCTTGTGAGGTGCGTGGCGCGTCCGCGGATGCGGTGACGCGCGTAGAAGGACGCGCGTAGAAGTTTGCCGTGCGGGCCGGGCCGCTGGATAGCCCTCCGACGTTTCCAGCAGGTGAGATCTTGGCGACTCGTTCGTGACCGGGGCGGGGGAAAAAGAGGGTGGTATGGGGGCGGGACGGTCGATTTCCGGCCGTCCCGCCGGGTTCACGTCGAGTCCGACGCGCAGTCGAGTCCGGCGGACAGCTGCTTCACCCGCCGGCCCAACTCGGCCGCGGGGTCCGGCGTGCCCTGGTCCGCCCAGGGCAGCCAGGTGCGCGCCCGCAGGTAGCCGTCGACCGTGACCGGCAGGCCGTGCCGGACGATCGGGTCCGCCGTGGGACCGGGCCCGGCTTTTCGCAGCGCCGCCAGCAGGGCGTCCACCCCGGCGGAGGCCGGCAGCGGGACCGAGTCCAGGTAGGCGGCGAGCCGGTCCAGTTCGGGGTTGGGCCGGGGTGGCGGCGACGGCTCCGCCGGCCATGGCGGGACCAGCGGCGGTGTCGGATCCGTCGAGCCGGGCGAGTCGGGCGAGTCCGTCGTGCCGGGCGTCAGCAGGGCGCCGACGCCGTACAGCCCCGCCACCACCGCCGGCCACCAGGACCCGCCCAGCCCGGCGAAGTGCAGCCCCAGCCCGATGGCGCCGCCGCCGCAACCGACCAGGTTGCGGGTCGACTCCAGGTAGCGCAGCAGCCGCCCGCCGTACCCGTCACTGGTAGCCACGGATCTCCTCGAACACGCCGTCCAGCGAGCCGCCGCCGTCGAACAGCTTGCCGCCGCTGGCGTCCGCGATGCCCTGCAGCTGGCTCACCGCCGCCTCGCCGAACTTGATCGGGAACACCGGGATGGACTTCTCCGCCGCCGGCAGCCCGTCGTGGAAGCGCTTGAAGTCGGCGTCGCCGGCGCCCTCGTTGCTCTCCCCGTCGGTCATCAGCACGATCGAGGTGAAGCGGTCGTCGCCGGTCGCCTTCTGCTGGTCCTCGATCACCCGGTACGCCTGCTCCAGCGAGTCGTACAGCGCCGTGCCGCCCTCGGCCCGCAGGGACTGGACGTCGGAGTCGATCGACGCCAGCTCGGTCTCCGGCCCCGGCCGGCTGCCCGAGGCCGGGACGACATGGGTCTTCGTCCACTTCACCTTCGAGGCGAACGAGATCAGTGTGACCTCCTCGCGGTCCCGGAACCGGCGCAGTCCGCGGGTGTCGTCGGTGCCGGTCAGCCGGCCCAGCGCCGCCTTCAGCGAGTCCAGCCGGCTGCCGTCCATCGAGCCCGAGGTGTCCAGCACGTACACCGTCCTGGACGGGCGGCGCAGTTCGTTCTGGTACGAGGACAGCAGGCCGTCCGCCACCGCCCTGGTGCCGGGGAACGGCAGCTCGCGGCGGCGGTCGGTGGGCAGGCCCGCGGCCGGGGCCACCCCGGTCGTCACCGGGCGGCGCAGCGTCAGCTCGGAGATGCGCTTCTGCACGTCCTCCTTCAGCAGGTAGCCGGCCAGCCGCTGGAAGGAGTCGCGCTCGCTCGGCTGCGCCGAGGACAGCAGCGACAGCGGGTAGTCCGCCGACACCACGCCGTCCAGCGGGCGCACCACCGTCAGCCGCTGGTCCGGCGGAAGGGTCTTGTTCAGGGACAGCAGTACCGACTCGTAGTTCACCAGGGCGCCGACCTTGCCCGGCTCCGCCCGGGTGTAGGCCTGCGCCAGCCAGCCGGAGGAGCCGGAGGTCAGCTTCTGGCCGGTGAAGAACTGCTTCAGCTGCGGCGTCGCCTTCTGCACGTCCGCCTCGGTCAGCGCCGCCCCCGCGCCGGAGAACGCCGAGGCCACCGCGACCAGGGTGGAGAAGCCCGAGTTGGAGCGCGACGGGTCGGACATCCCGTAGGACAGCTTCCCGGCCGCGGCCGCGTCGCCGATCTGCGCCCAGGTGACCTTCGAACCGTCGCCCCACCCGAGGTCGTCGAGGACGGACGAGCGCACCCCGACCGCCACCGGGGAGACCATCACCGGGGTCTCCGACAGCACCTTGGACTTGCCGGCCTGGTCGAGCCGCAGGTACTGGTTGGACGGGAACCAGATCGCGTCGTACTTGCCGTCCGCCCGGCCGGTGGAGACGGTGTCCGCGCCGTCCAGGGTGCCGCGGAAGGCGAGCTGCACCGTCACCCCGGTGGCCTTCCGGGCGTCGTCCAGCACCGGCTGGAGGTCCTGGAGCTCACTGCCGGCCAGGACCCGCAGCACCCCCGGGGTGGGCGTGCCGGCGATCGCCCCGGTCGGGTTCGGGCGCGGCGCGGGAGCCGGCGAGGAGGTGCAGGCGGAGGCCGCCGCGAGGACGGCCGCCAACCCGGCCGCGGCCCAACCGCGATGCTTCGCACGGACGTTCACTTCTGGGCCCCCTTGGCCGCGGCGGTCAGTTTGAGCAGGTTGTCCAGGGACGGCACGGTCGCCTGCTTCACCTTCGCCGCGTTCAGGTCCTGGGCGAAGACCGGCTGCTTGATGCCCTTGACCTGCCCGGCGAAGGCCTCGCTGCGGGCCTGCGGGCGGAAGCCGAACCGGACCTCCAGGCTGCGCAGCGCCTCGTCGTTCTGGAGCAGCCCGGCGAGCTTCCGGCCGTTGTCGGTACGGGCGACGATGGTGTGGTCGGAGTACGCGGTGGTGTCCGGGTACATCACCACCATGTCCCCGGTCGACTGGCCCTGCACCGCCATCGCGGCGACCTGCGACTCGTAGCCGAAGATCAGCGGATTGCCGACGCCCGCCTGGAAGTCCCGGAACGGCTCGTCGCTGCTGCTCTTCTGACCGCCCTGCAGGGCGGTCGCCGTGTGCAGCACCTGCCGGGCGGCGTCGACGCCCGGGTCGTCGGAGACCACCGAGTGGTTGTTCAGGATGTACGACAACAGGGCGACGTACAGGGCGCCCGAGGACGAGCTCTCCGGGTCGGTGGTGGTGACGAACAACGGACCGGCCAGCTCGCTGTGGTCCTCGGTGCCCTTCAGCTCCTGCCACTTGCGGTTCAGCTTCAGGTCGTTGACGTACTCGTCCATCTTGAACGTCCAGACGCCCGAATCGTCCGGCGTGGCCAGGCCGTTCTTCTTGAGGATGTTCGCCACGTCCCCGTGGGTGACGATCACCAGTGGCGAGTAGAACGGCACCAGCGGGGAGTCCTGCTGCCCCCAGTTGCGCTGGATCACACGGGCCGGCGCGGTGCTCGCCGGGAACGCGAAGTCCAGGCCGGAGCTGCTCTTGGCCTGCTCGCTCATCGTCCAGGAGCCGGTGGAGTCGGCGTGCACCTCCAGGCCCTGCTTCGCCAACTCCTCCTTCACATCGGGGCTTTCGAAGAACGCCCGCTTCTCCGAGCCGATCAGCCCGGTGACCGTGACCGTCTTCCGGCCCGGCTCGTCGTCCGGAACCAGCGCGTACGTCACCCCGCCCAACAGGGCCAGGGCCGCGAGCACTCCCAGGGCGCGTCGTCTCATCGCGAGCGCCTCCCCCCTCGTCGCTGCGTCACCCCCGGGTGCGACACCCGGGGGTGACGAGCGTCCCGCCGGGGAGGGAGCGCGGCCGGAAGGTGCGGTGAACCGGGGGTGAACACCGCTTCACGGAATCGCATCGGCCGGGCGTCCGCGGTGCTCCGGGCAGCCCTCGCGGGGCTCCCGCACGGCTCCGGTGCGGGCTCCCGCGCGGGCTCCGAAGCGGCCCTCGCACACCGGTCCGAGCCTGTGTCAGATTGTTCAACTCACCTTGGTACAACGGTCATCCCGCAGACCGGACCCACGTCGAGGTTACGCGCCGGTAATGCCTACCCTCAGCAGTATGCGCCGAGCAAAAATCGTCTGCACCCTCGGGCCTGCCACCGACTCGTACGACCAGATCAAGATGCTGGTCGACGCCGGGATGGACGTCGCCCGATTCAACCTCAGCCACGGCACCCACGCCGAACACGAGGAACGCTACCGTCGCGTCCGCAAGGCCGCCGACGAAACCGGCCGGAGCGTCGGCGTCCTCGCCGACCTTCAAGGCCCGAAGATCCGGCTCGACACCTTCGCCCACGGCCCCGTACTTCTCGAACGCGGCGACGAGTTCACCATCTCCACCGACAACGGCGTCGTGGGGGACAAGGACATCTGCGGCACCACCTACGCCGGCCTCGCCGGCGACGTCAGCCACGGCGAACGCATCCTCGTCGACGACGGCCGCGTCACCCTGGAGGTCGTCGCCGTCGACGGACCGCGGGTGCGGTGCCTCGTCATCGAAGGCGGACTCGTCTCCGACCACAAGGGCCTCAACCTCCCCGGCGTCGCCGTCTCCGTCCCCGCACTCAGCGACAAGGACGTCGCCGACCTGCGGTGGGCGTTGCGCACCGGGGCCGACCTGATCGCGCTCTCCTTCGTCCGCAGCGGGCGCGACATCGAGGACGTGCACCGGGTGATGGCCGAGGAGGGGCGGTACGTCCCGGTCATCGCCAAGATCGAGAAGCCGCAGGCCGTAGAGAACCTGGACTCCATCGTGGACGCCTTCGACGGCATCATGGTGGCCCGCGGAGACCTGGGCGTGGAGATGCCCCTCGAACAGGTCCCGCTCGTCCAGAAGCGCGCCATCAAACTGGCCCGGCGCAACGCCAAGCCGGTCATCGTCGCGACCCAGATGCTCGACTCGATGATCAACGCCTCCCGGCCCACCCGCGCCGAGGCCTCCGACGTCGCCAACGCGGTGCTCGACGGGACGGACGCGGTGATGCTCTCCGGGGAGACCTCGGTGGGCAAGTTCCCGGTCGAGACGGTCAAGACCATGGGCCGGATCATCGAAGCCGCCGAGAACGACATCCTGGCCGCCGGACTGCCCCCGCTGACCACCGGCAGCAAGCCGCGGACCCAGGGCGGCGCCGTCGCCCGCGCGGCCGCCGAGATCGGCGACTTCCTGCACGCCAAGTACCTGATCGCCTTCACCCAGTCCGGCGACACCGCCCGGCGGCTCACCCGCTACCGCTCACCCATCCCGGTGCTCGCCTTCACCTACGAACCGGCCGTACGCAGCCAACTCGCCCTCACCTGGGGCGTGGAGACCTTCCTCGGCCCGTTCGCCCCGACCACGGACCAGATGGTCGAACAGGTCGACGCGGCACTCCTCTCGCTGGGCCGCTGTCAGAAGGGCGACACCGTGATCATCACGGCGGGCTCGCCCCCCGGCCTGGCCGGGTCCACCAACCTGGTGCGGGTGCACCACGTGGGGACCCTGGACGTCTGACGATCCTCGGGCGGTGCGGGCCTTCCGTTGGAAGGGCCGCACCGCCGTCGGTACTTGGGGCCGATGCGGGCGTCCATGAGGGCGACGGAGGACTTGCGGGCGATGGAGATGTTGGGGCCGCCGTTGGACCTGGAGGCAGGCTTCCACTGGACGCCGACGGCGTCGAGGGGGGTCACCGTAACAATGCAGGCGTGCGGACCGCTTGCGGCCGGGGAGCTTGTCGCGTTCGGCGAGATCGTGATGTTTCCATGCGCCGATCGTCCCTTGTGGAACTCCGAGGCGCCGGGCTACTTCGCAGTTGCGGATGCCTTTGCGCAACAGGCGGACGGCTTCTTCGCGAGTGGATCGAACGGCCATCCGGGTGATCTCGAGTGCGGAAGTGCCGAATATGCGGGCGAATGCGACAGTTTCCACCCGGACGAATGAAGGTCGCCAACGATTAGGTTTGCCTAAGTGGCTTTGAAATCGAAGGAAAAGTACCCCGGGTGGGATTCGAACCCACGCTGTCGGCGGTTTGAGCGCCGTGCCTCTAACCACTGGGCTACCGGGGCATCACGGATTCGAAGGTTGGACCCCGACCCTGATGGGCTCAAACATACCGTGTCTAGGTACCCTCGTGCATGCAGTACCCCGCCGGAACTAGGAGCCCCGTGAGCACCGCCGACGAGCAGGCACAGCCGCTTGAGACCGAATCGCCCCAGATCACCCGGATTGTGATCGCCGAGGACGAGGCGCTGATCCGCCTCGACCTGAAGGAGATGCTGGAGGAGGAGGGGTACACCGTCGTCGGCGAAGCCGGGGACGGGGCGACGGCGGTCCGGCTCGTTGAGGAGCTGAAGCCGGATCTGGCGATCTTCGACGTGAAGATGCCGGTGCTGGACGGGCTGTCCGCCGCTGAGCAGATCCATGAGCGGCACCTGGCGCCGGTGCTGATGCTGACGGCGTTCTCGCAGCGGGAGCTGGTGGACCGGGCACGGGACGCGGGGGCGATGGCGTACATCGTGAAGCCGTTCTCGAAGGCGGACCTGGTGCCGGCGATCGAGATGGCGGTGTCGCGGTACACCGAGATGCGGGAGCTGGAGAAGGAGATCGGGGATCTCACCCAGCGGCTGGAGACCCGGAAGCTGGTGGACCGCGCCAAGAGTGTGCTGCAGACCAAGTTCGGGCTGAACGAGCCGGCGGCCTTCCGGTGGATCCAGAAGACCTCGATGGACCGCCGGATGACGATGGCCGCGGTGGCCGAGGCCGTCATCGAGGAGGGCGAGGCCCAGGACCGCAAGAAGGCCGAGGAGCCCGACAAGGCGGAGTAGCGAAGACGAGAGGGGCCCGGCAGATCGGATCTGCCGGGCCCCTCTCGCGTGGGGGTCAGTCCTCGCCGAGGTAGGCCTTGCGGACGGACTCGTCGTGGAGGAGGTCTGCGCCGGTGCCGGAGAGGACGATGCGTCCGGTCTCCATGACGTAGCCCTGGTCGGACAGTGACAGGGCGGCCTGGGCGTTCTGCTCGACCAGCAGGATGGTCGTGCCGGAGGCCTTGAGCTCGACGATGGTGGACATGATCTTCTGCATCATCAGTGGGGAGAGACCCATCGAGGGCTCGTCCAGCATCAGCAGTTTGGGCTGGGACATCAGCGCCCGCCCCATCGCGAGCATCTGCTGCTCGCCGCCGGAGAGGGTGCCCGCCGCCTGCTTGCGGCGTTCGCCGAGGATGGGGAAGAGGCTGTAGGCGCGCTCGACGTCGGCGGCGATGCCGGCGGTGTCGCTGCGCAGGAAGGCCCCGAGGAGGAGGTTCTCCTCGATGGTCATGCGGGGGAAGATGTGCCGGCCTTCGGGGGAGTGGGCGAGGCCGAGGGCGACGATCTTGTGGGCGGGGACGGCGGAGAGGTCCTGGCCGTCGAAGGTGATCCGGCCGGCGGTGGGCTTGAGCAGGCCGGAGAGGGTGCGCAGGGTGGTGGTCTTGCCGGCGCCGTTGGTGCCGATGAGGGTGGTGACCTCGCCCTGGTTGACGGTGAAGCTGATGCCCTTGACGGCCTCGATCTTGCCGTAGGCGACGCGGAGGTCCTGGACTTCGAGGAGCGCGGTCACTTGGGGTCCTCCGGTGCTGCGGGGGTTTCGAGCGGGGCGCCGAGGTAGGCGGTGATGACGCGTTCGTCGTTCTGGACGGTCTCGCGGTCGCCCTCGACGATCTTCTGGCCCTGGACGAGGACGGCGGTGCGGTCGCAGAGGTTGAAGATGAACCGCATGTCGTGCTCGATGACGAGGATGGCGATGCCTTGGTCCCGGATGGCGAAGACGAGTTCCTCGGCGGCGCGGGTCTCCTGGGGGTTCATGCCGGCGGTGGGCTCGTCGAGCAGCAGCAGGCCGGGGTCGGAGGCGAGGGCGCGGGCGATCTCCAGCTTGCGCTGTTCGCCGTAGGGGAGGTTGCGGGCGAGGTGGTCGGCCTTGTCGGCGAGGCCGGTGAAGGCGAGGAGTTCCATGGCCTTCTCGCGGCTCTCGGCTTCGGCCCGGTGGTAGCGGGGGCCGCGGAGGATTGCGGTGAAGATGCCTTCCTTGGTGCGGCTGTGCCGGCCGACGAGGACGTTCTCCAGGACGGTCATGTTGGCGAAGAGCCGGATGTTCTGGAAGGTGCGGGCGATGCCGGCCTGGGTGACCAGGTGGGGCTTGGGCGGCAGTTGGGTGCCGCGGTAGCGGACGGTGCCCTCGGTGGGGACGTACAGGCCGGTGAGGCAGTTGAAGAAGGTGGTCTTGCCGGCGCCGTTGGGGCCGATGAGGCCGATGATCTCGCCCTCGCCGACGGTGAGGGAGACGTCGTTGACGGCGGTGAGGCCGCCGAAGCGCATGGTGACGCCGGTGACGTCGAGCAGTGGCGTTGCGGTGGTCATCTGGTCGGTCACGCCCCTGCCTTGGTGAGTGCGCCCGGTTCGCCGGTGGACTGGGCCGGGATGGCGGCTTCGTGGAACTCCAGCTGCCGGCGGCGGTTCGGGATGAGGCCTTCGGGGCGGACGCGCATCAGGATGATGAGGGCGGCGCCGAAGGCGAGGAGCTGGTAGTCGGAGAGGAATTCGAGCTTCTTCGGGATGAGGAAGAGCAGGGTGGCGCCGGCCAGCGGGCCGCTGATGGTGCCCATGCCGCCGAGGATGACGGCGGCGAGCAGGAAGGCGGAGTTGGGCGGCAGGGCCTCGGCGAAGGTGTACTGGTCGGGGGTGACGGTGTAGCTGACGTGCGCCTGGACGGTGCCGGCCAGGCCGGCCAGGCAGGCGCCGAGGGCGAAGGCGAGCAGCTTGAGCCGGAAGCCGTTGATGCCCATGGCCTCGGCGGCGGTCTCGTCCTCGCGGATGGCGACCCAGGCGCGGCCGATGCGGGAGTTGCCGACCCGGGCGAAGATCAGCACGACCACGGCGGTGACCAGCAGCATCAGCAGGTAGTAGTTGGAGAAGCGGCCGAGTTCGATGCCGCCGATGGTGTGCGGCTTGCCGAGGTCGAAGCCGAGGATCTCCAGGTCGGGGATGCGCGGGATGCCGTTGGAGCCGTTGGTGATCTTGGGGCCGGTGGTGCCGTTGAGGTTGAGCATGGTGATGCGGAAGATCTCGCCGAAGCCGAGGGTGACGATGGCGAGGTAGTCGCCGCGCAGCCGCAGGGTGGGGGCGCCGATCAGGACGCCGAAGACCATGGAGACGGCGGCGCCGGTGAGCATCGCGGCCCAGAACGGGAACTGGACGTGGATCGGCGAGGCGGGGGAGCCGGAGACCAGGGCGGCCGCGTAGGCGCCGACGCCGAGGAAGGCGACGTACCCGAGGTCGAGCAGGCCGGCCAGGCCGACGACGATGTTCAGGCCGAGGGCGACGGTGGCGAAGATCAGGATGTTGGTGGCGACGGAGGTGTACTGGTCGCTGTTCTGGGTGAACGGGAAGCTCGCGGCGGCGGCGAAGGCGGCGCCGGTGGTGACCGGGCGGTACTTGATGGTCAGGGCGCGCAGCCGGCCCAGCAGCCCGGACTTGGCGAGGGCGCCGATGGTCGGGCCGGCCAGCAGCAGGTAGCCGACGAAGAGCTCGCCGTACTCGGTGTCGATGCCGAAGGTGATCGCGAACAGGCCGATCCCGAAGGCCAGCACGATGAGCAGGACCTCGACCCAGGACGGGAGTTCGCGCGCCGCGGGCAGCGGGCGGTCGATCTTCCCGAGGCGCAGCCAGGTGTTGGCGAGGTGGCCGAGCTGGAGCAGCAGGACGGCGCCGGCGGCGATGGCGAGGGCGCCGGCCAGGGCGGTCATCACCGGGGCGACGGGCTTGTCCTCGGGGATGGCGTGGGCGCCGAGCCAGCCGAGGGGGGCGGCCGGGACGAGCAGGAACAGTCGCTTGTCGAGGATCCGCAGCGGGACGGCGGTGCGCCGGTCGAGCGGGAGGCCGAGGGCGCCGAGGACGCCGAGCAGGCCGCCGGCGGCGAGGACCCAGCCGCCGGGTTCGAGGTTGGCCAGTCCGCCGAGTTCGACCGAGATGGCGGCGACGGAGTAGGCGGCGACGGCCAGGGCGCCGGTGGCGGCGTACAGGACGGCGTTGTCGCTGCGGCTGGGGGCGGCCCAGCGCAGGCCGGGGACGCCGCGGCCGGCGAGCAGCAGGACGAGGGTGACGACGCCGGCGACGATCGCCAGCCACTGGAGGCCGGCCGGGGAGCCGAAGTAGGTGAGGTCGCCGGGGAAGTCGCTGGTCCAGGTCCAGGACATGGCGGCGGAGCCGGCGGTGAGGAGCGCGCCGAGGCCGGTGAGGGCGGTGGCGGCGATCGCGGGCAGGGGGATGACCGGGGTGGTCTCGGTGCTGGTGGTGGTCATGGTGGTCACGCCCTGTCCGCGACGCGCTCGCCGAGCAGGCCCTGCGGCCGGAGGAGGAGCACGAGGATGAGGAGTACGAAGGCCCAGACGTCCTTCCAGGCGCCGCCCCCGAAGAGGTGCATGCCGGGCAGGTGCTGGATGTAGGCGGTGGCGATGGTTTCGGCGAGGCCGAGGGCGAGGCCGCCGAGCATGGCGCCGTAGATGTTGCCGATGCCGCCGAGGACGGCGGCGGTGAAGGCCTTGAGACCGAGGATGAAGCCCATCCGGAAGTCGATCTGGCCGGTGCGCAGCCCGTAGGCGATGGCGGCGACGGCGGCGAACGCGGCGCCGATGGCGAAGGCCAGGACGATGATGCGGTCGGTGTCGATGCCCATCAGCTTGGCGGTGTCCGGGTCCTGGCTGGTGGCCTGCATGGCGCGGCCGGAGCGGGTCCGGGTGACGAACCAGCCGAGGGCGAGCATGCACAGCGGGGCGGCGATGATCAGGAAGAGGTCGCTGCGCTGGATGCTGACGGAGCCGAGGCTGAAGGGGTCGCCGGGGATCTTGGGGAAGACCCGGGCCTTCTTGGCGTCGGGGTAGAAGGAGAAGACGAGCTGCTGCAGGAAGATGGACAGCCCGATCGCGGTGATCAGCGGGGCGAGCCGGGGGGCGTTGCGCAGCGGCCGGTAGGCGAAGCGCTCGGCGGCGACGGCGGTGAGGGTGGAGACCAGGATGCCGGCGATCAGCATGAGGGGTAGGGCCAGCCACAGGGTGGTGCCGCCGGGGAGGGCGAGGTAGGCGGTCAGGGCGCCGAAGCCGCCGACCATGACGATCTCGCCGTGGGCGAAGTTGATGAGCTGGACGATGCCGTAGACCATCGTGTAGCCGATCGCGACGAGTCCGTAGAGGGCGCCGAGGATCAGGCCGTTGGCCAGCTGCTGCGGTAGGTCGTGCACCGCTGGGCCTCCGTAGTGCGTTCGGGGGTGTCCGCGTGGGTGGTGGATGTGGGCGCGCGCGGGGGCACTCGTGGCGCCCCCGCGCGGGTGCTGCGGTGGGTCGGAACGGCGGCTGTGGGATCGCCCGTTGCGGGCTCCGGGCCGTCAGTCCGTGAGCTGCTGCGGTCGGTTCAGCCGTTGAAGGTGCCGGACTTCTCCACGGCCCACTTGGCGTCCTTGACGGTGTAGACCGTGAGCTGCTTGTTGGTGGTGTCGCCGAACTCGTCGAAGGAGACCTTGCCGGTGACCCCGTCGAAGGAGACCTTCTGGACCGCGTCGCGGACGGTGGCGCGGAGGTTGCTGCCGCTCGGGAGCTTGCCGTTGTTGTCCTTCACGACGTTCTTGACGGCCTGGATGATGGCCCAGGCGCTGTCGTAGGAGTAGCCGCCGTAGGTCTCGTAGGCGTCCTTGTAGCCGGCGGTCTTGTAGTCGGCGATGAACTTCTTGGCGGTGTCCAGGGACTCGACGGGCAGGCCGACGGCGGTGGCGAAGTCGCCCTGGCTCTTGGGGTTGAGCTTGATGAAGTCGGCGCTCTGGATGCCGTCGCCGCCCATCAGCGGGATGTTGACGCCGGCGTCCTTGAGCTGGAGGGAGAGCGGGCCGGCGGCCGGGTACTCGCCGCCGTAGTAGACGGCGTCGGCGCCGGAGGCCTTGACCTTGGTGACGATGGCGGAGAAGTCGCGGTCGTCCGGGTTGACGTGCTCCTCGCCGGCCAGGGTGCCGCCGAGCTTGGTGAACTCGCCCTTGAAGGTGGAGGCGAGGCCGGCGCCGTAGGTCTTCTGGTCGTCGATCAGGAAGACCTTGGTCTTCTTGGCGTCGTTGTAGAGGAACTGGGCGGCGAAGGGGCCCTGGACGGCGTCGGTGGTGGCGGTGCGGAAGTAGGACTTGAAGGGGCGCTTCTTGTCGCCGCTGGCCCACTTCTCGCCCTGGCTGAGGGCGACGCCGGTGTTGGCGGGGGAGATCTCGGTCAGGTTGGCGTCGTCGAAGATCTGCTGCATCGACTGCGCCACGCTGGAGTTGAGCGGGCCGACGACGCCGAGCACCTTGGCGTCGCTGACCAGCTGGGTGGCGTTCTGCTGGCCGGGGGCGGGCTTGGCGGTGTCGTCCAGGGCCTTGACCTCGAACTTGACGCCGGGGACCTCGTTGTTGGCGTTGGCGTTCTTGACGGCGAGGTCGACGGAGTTGCGGATGCCGAGGCCGAGGGCGGAGAGGTCGCCGGTGAGCGGGGCGTCGACACCGATGACGACGGTGGTGGAGGCGTTGCTGTCCTTGCCGCCGGCGTTGTCGCCGGACTTCCCGCCGCGGGAGCCGCAGGCGGTGAGGCTGAGGGCGCCGATCACGGCAATGCTCACGACAACGGCTGAACGATGACGCACGAGGGTCCCCTTCGGTTCAGGAGGCGCCCGCGCCTGAGTGGCGGGAGCCGGGGTGCGCGGAGGGCCTGGCCCAATCCGGTGGCGCGGTGACTGGCCGTGACTCTAGGCGTCGTTGGGCGGCTCGGGCAGTGCTGCGAGCAGGCTGTGATTCTCTTGTTATGAGCACACGGAGCAATTGTCTCAGCATGTGGAAGTTTTGGCTCGACCGATCCTGAACTCCCGGGCGTTTACTTGCTGGTAGAGAGATGTAAGGGCCAGAAATGCGGGTTGCAGCTGGCATGGTCGATAATCGGACACTGCCGTCCGGTGTGCTGCTTTCGACCGTGAACGTCCGCATTTCGGACGAGGGGGGCGCGGCGAAGGGTCCCCCGGGCGCTACGGGCCGCGGAACCGCCGCTTGCTTGGATTTCCTACCTGTTACGCAGTGTTACAGACACGGGAAGAGCGCCGGGCGCACCGCCGAGCAGCGGCCGGGCATGCCGACGCCCCCTTGTCCAGACCAACGCCTGCCCAGGGCGGCGGAAGGTCAAACAAGGGGGCGGGAAAGGGATTTGATGATGTCCGGACCGCAACTGTTCGCGGGCGCAGGACTGTTGGGATCCGACCAGGGAGTTCGACGACGCGCCCTACAGGTCGCGCAGCATGCAGGTGAGGCGGCAGCTGGTGACCCGCTTGCCGGTGTCGTCGGTGATCGCGATCTCGTACGTGGCGGCCGTGCGGCCCTTGAACACCGCCGTCGCCACCCCGGTGACCAGGCCGGAGGTGGCCGAGCGGTGGTGGGTGGCGTTGAGGTCCACGCCCACCGCGTACCGGCCCGGACCGGCGTGCAGCATCGCGCCGATCGAGCCGAGCGTCTCGGCCAGCGCGGCCGACGCGCCGCCGTGCAGCAGTCCGTACGGCTGCTGGTTGCCGTCGACCGGCATGGTGCCGACCACGCGGTCGCCGGAGGCCTCGACGATCCGGATGCCGAGCTTCTCGCCGAGGTGGCCGCCGGAGAAGGTCTCCGGGTCGACCCCGAGCCTGGCGAAGTGGTCCAGCACGTCCTGCGGGACCTTGAGGACGGAGGCGTTGCCGGGAGCGCTCTCGGGGGCGTTGCCGGGGGCCGCGTCGGTCATGGGGGAGCTCCTGCCGTTCGGGGTTCGCGTGGTCGTGCTGCCTGAGATCGTACGACCGTCCTACTCGCTGGTAGCGGGCCCGGCCGGACCGGCGCGGCGCCCCTTTTGTCGGTGCCGGGCCATAGGATCGGGGGCCGGTAGTGGAATCGGCAGGAACGGACGTTGACGTGGCTACGCAGAGTACGGACAAGGGCGCGACGGGTGGCGGCGGGGCCGGCCCGCGGCCCCGGCTGATGCTGCTCGACGGGCACTCGATGGCCTACCGGGCCTTCTACGCCCTGCCCGTGGAGAACTTCAACACCTCCACCGGCCAGCCCACCAACGCGGTCTACGGCTTCGCGTCGATGCTCGCCAACACCGTCCGGGACGAACAGCCCACCCACCTCGCCGTCGCCTTCGACCTCTCCCGGCAGACCTTCCGCTCCGCCGAGTTCCCCGACTACAAGGCCAACCGGGCCAAGACGCCGGACGAGTTCAAGAGCCAGATCGGCCTGATCGGCGAACTGCTCGACGCCATGAACATCCCGCGGATGACGGTCGAGGGCTTCGAGGCCGACGACATCATCGCCACCCTGGCCACCGCCGCCGAGGCGGCCGGCTACGACGTCGACATCGTCACCGGCGACCGCGACTCGCTCCAGCTGGTCACCGACCACGTCACCGTGCTCTACCCGACCAAGGGCGTCTCCGAACTCACCCGCTTCACCCCGGAGAAGGTCACCGAGAAGTACGGCGTCACCCCCCGCCAGTACCCCGACCTCGCGGCCCTGCGCGGGGACCCGTCCGACAACCTGCCCGGCATCCCCGGCGTCGGCGAGAAGACCGCCGCCAAGTGGGTCAACCAGTTCGGCTCCTTCGACGAACTCGTCGCCCGCGCCGACGAGGTGAAGGGCAAGATCGGCGAGAAGCTGCGCGACAACCTCGACTCGGTCAAGCGCAACCGGGTGCTCACCGAGCTGGTCCGCGACGTCGAACTCCCGCTGGGCGTCCCCGACCTGGCCCGGCAGCCCTTCGACAGGGCCGCCGTCGGCACCCTGATGGAGTCGCTGGAGTTCCGCAACGCCAACTTCCGCGACCGGGTGTTCGGGGTCGACCCGTCCGCCGGCGAGGAGGAGGCCGCCGAACTCGCCCCCGGCGTCGAGGTCGACGGCGAACTGCTCACCGATCCGGGCACGCTGGCCGCCTGGCTGCGCGAGCACGCCTCCGACGGCAAGGCGCCGGTCGCGCTGGCCGCCGTCTACCAGTGGGCCCTCGGCGCCGGCGAGGTGACCGAAGTCGCCCTCGCCGTAGGCGAGTCGGCTGCCTGGTTCGACCCGGCGCAGCTCGCCGAGGAGGACGAGCGTGCCTTCGCCGGCTGGCTCGCCGACCCGGCCGCCCCCAAGGCCCTGCACATCGCCAAGCAGGTCATGCGTGCCTTCGCCGAGCGCGGCTGGACCATCGCCGGCGTCGCCGCCGACACCGCGCTCGCCGCCTACCTGGAGAAGCCCGGCCGCCGCACCTTCACCCTGGAGGTGCTCGCCGAGGAGTACCTGGCCCGCTCCCTCACCCCCGCCCCGGCGTCCGAGAGCGGCCAACTCGCCTTCGACGCCCCCGAGGAGGACCCGACCGCGCACGCCCAGGCGCTGATGCTCCAGGCCCGCGCCGTCCTCGACCTCGCCGCGCTCTTCGACACCCGCCTCGCTGAGGTCGGCGCCGCCGGACTGCTGCACGACATGGAACTGCCCATCGCCGCGCTGCTCGCCCGGATGGAGCGCTACGGCATCGCCGCCGACCGCGACTGGCTCACCCGGCTCGAAGCCCAGTTCGCCGCCGAGATCCAGCGCTGCGTCGAGGAGGCCCACGCCGCCGCCGGGCGCGAGTTCAACCTCGGCTCGCCCAAGCAGCTGCAGGAGATCCTCTTCGGCGAACTCGCCCTGCCCAAGACCAAGAAGATCAAGACCGGCTACACCACCGACGCCGACGCCCTCACCTGGCTCGCCACCCAGACCGACAACGAGCTGCCGGTCATCCTGCTGCGCCACCGCGACCAGGCCAAGCTGCGCACCACCGTCGAGGGCCTGCTCAAGACGGTCTCGCCGCAGGGCCGGATCCACACCACCTTCAACCAGATGGTCGCCGCCACCGGTCGGCTCTCCTCCCAGGACCCGAACCTGCAGAACATCCCGGTCCGGACGGAGGAGGGCCGGGCCATCCGCCGCGCCTTCGTCGTCGGCACCGGCTACGAGTCGCTGCTCACCGCCGACTACTCGCAGATCGAACTGCGGATCATGGCGCACCTGTCCGAGGACGAGGCCCTGATCGAGGCCTTCGCCTCCGGCGAGGACCTCCACACCACCGTCGCCTCCCAGGTCTTCGAGGTCCCCGGCGGCTCGGTGGACGCGGAGATGCGGCGCAAGATCAAGGCGATGTCCTACGGCCTCGCGTACGGGCTCTCGGCGTACGGGCTCTCGCAGCAGCTCAACATCAAGCCCGCCGAGGCCCAGGGCCTGATGGACACCTACTTCGAGCGCTTCGGCGGCGTGCGGGACTACCTGCACCGGGTCGTCGAGGAGGCCCGCGCCACCGGCTACACCGAGACCCTGCTCGGCCGCCGCCGGTACCTGCCGGACCTCAACAGCGACAACCGCCAGCGCCGCGAGATGGCCGAGCGGATGGCCCTCAACGCCCCGATCCAGGGCTCGGCCGCCGACATCGTCAAGATCGCCATGCTTCGGGTGGACGACGCGCTGCGCGAGGCCGGGCTCGGCTCCCGGATGCTGCTCCAGGTGCACGACGAAATCGTGTTGGAGCTGGCCCCGGGCGAGCGCGAGCCGGTCGAGGCGATCGTCCGCGAGCAGATGGCCGGCGCCTACCCGCTGCGCGCCCCGCTGGACGTCTCCGTGGGCGTCGGGGCGAACTGGGAGGCCGCCGCACACTGACGCGGTGATCACTGCCGCGGTGGTCACTGACGCGGTGATCTTCGGGCGGGCCCGGGCACGAGGAGTGTCCGGGCCCGCCGCTACGATCTGGCAGTCCGTCGCGCAGGGGTGCGGTGCGGAGTGGAGCAGGGGGAGTGGCGATGGGTGGAGCGGTGGCGCCGGAAGCGGGTACGGCGGAGCAGCGGGGGTTCCTGCGGGCCCGGGTGGTGGGTCCGGCGGCGCTGGCGGCGGTGCTGGTGGTCGGGGGGTCGGTGTGGGCGCTGTCGGGCGGTGGCGGGGCGGCGGGGCCGGCTGCGGTGGTTACGCCCGGTGCAGCGGTGAGCCCGACGGCTACGGCCACTGCGATGCCGACTGCGACGCCGACTGCGGCTGTGATGCCGACAACGGCGCCGACCGCGACGCCGGAGCCGGTGCAGGCGCCGGCCTCCCCGGAGGCGGACGAGCCGGAGACCAGCGCTCCGGCCGCGCCCCCGAAGCCGGCTGCGAAGGCTGCGAAGGGCACCGCAGTTCCTCCCACCAAGCCGCAGGGCAGCGCTGCAGCCGCGAGGCCCAAGGCGGAGTCCGGGATCGAGCCGCAGAACGAGCCGCCGGTGGCGTGTACCGACTGTGCGACCAAGCGGCAGGGGCCGGACCCGGATGCGGCCTGCATCCACGACGCGGCCGGCAGGGTTCTGACCTGCAGCCCCGTTCAGGCCGGCATCCCGATCCTGCGCCCGGGGCAGTCGATGGGTACCCCCACGCCGCCCTCGCAGACGCACTGACGGCGCGACCGACCGGGCGGCCGCACAGGAAGTCGGCGGAGTCGACTACCTGTGCGGCCGGGGTCGGCGGTACCGCTCAGTTCCAGTGGCCTGCGGCGGCGGCCTCGGTGACGAAGGACTCGAAGGAGCGGGCCGGCCGGCCGAGGGCCCGTTCCACGCCGTCGGTGACGCCCGCGACCCGGCCGTCGCGGATGTGCAGCAGCAGGCCGGTGAGGAAGGCGGCGACGTCCGGGGGCGTGCCGTCGGCGACCAGGCCGGCCGTGAAGGCGTCCGGGTCGACGTCGAGGTGGCGGACCGGCCGGCCGGTGGCTGCGGTGATCAGGTCGGCCGCCTCGCCGAGGCTGAGCGCCCGTGGGCCGGTCAGCTGGTACGTCCGGCCGCTGTGGCGCTCGTCGGTGAGTGCCACAGCGGCGACCTCGGCGATGTCCTCGGCGTCGATGAAGGGCGTGCGCCCGTCGCCGGTGGGCATCGCGAGGGTGCCGGAGAGGACGCCGGAGAGCCAGAAGGACTCGGTGAAGTTCTGGGCGAACCAGCCGGGTTGCAGGACGGTCCAGTCGACGCCGCTCTCGCGCACGGCCCGTTCGGCGGCCTTGAGCGGGTGGACGTCGTCGGCCTCGTCGACGCCGTGGGCGGAGAGCAGCACCAGCCGTCGTACGCCGGCCGCGACCGCCTCGGTGACCAGCTGCGGGATGCGGGCCCGCGGGTCCCGGCCGGGCCTCGGCTCGGGCTCCAGGAGGTAGGCGGCGGTGACGCCGTCGAGCGCGGGCGCCCAGGTCACGGGGTCGGCCAGGTCGAAGCGGACGTCGCCACCGGTGCGGGAGGCCGTACGGACCGGCCGGCCCTGGGCCGTCAGGCGGCGGGCGATGCGGCGGCCGGTGGTGCCGGTGCCGCCGAGGATGAGGATGTTCGTCATGCCATCCAGACAACTCCGGTGCGGGCAGACGATCCATGGGCGAACGTCGCCGATCCCTTTGTGATCGTCTAGCCTGGGCCGTCATGGACGTCCTGAGCGATCTGCTGCACCGGGCCCGTGCCAGGAACGCGCGGATCCGGCAGTTGATCCAGCGGCCGCCGTGGTCGATGACCTTCGCCGACGCCCCTCCGCTCACGGTCGTGGCCGCCCTCGGCGGGCAGGCGTCGGTCCGGCTCGAGGACGTGCCGGGGGTCGCGCCGGTGCGATTGGCGGCCGGGGACATCGCGCTGGTCAGCGGCACCGGCCGGTACACCATCGCCGACGCCCCGGACACCCCGCCGCAGGTGGTGATCCGTGGCGGTACCAAGCACTTCGTCCACGGGCCGGGACCGGTCCAGCAGAGCCTGGCCCCCCGGACCTTCGGTGACGGGTTGCCCGGTGCCACCACCCTGCTCCGCGGCGCGTACGAGCTTCGCGGCGACGTGGGCGAGCGGCTGCTGGGCATGCTCCCGCCGCTGGCCGTGGCGCCCGCCGGGCCCCGCACCCGGGCGGCGCTGGACCTGCTCGCCGCCGAGGTTGCCCAGGAGGAGCCCGGGCAGGACGCCGTGCTCAACCGGCTGCTGGACCTCGTCCTGGTGCTGGCCCTGCGCGCCTGGTGCGCCCGACCACAGGCCGAACTCCCCTCCTGGTGCGGTGCGTTGGCGGTCCCGGCGGTCGGCGACGCGCTGCGCCTGCTGCACGAGGACCCGGCGCACCGCTGGACGGTCGCCGAACTGGCTGCCCGGGTCGGCCGGTCCCGAGCCGGATTCGCCGCACGCTTCACCGCCGCGGTCGGCGAGCCCCCGCTCACGTACCTGACCGGCTGGCGGATGGTCCTGGCGGCGGACCTGCTGCGGGACACCGAGGCGACCGTCGCCGCCGTGGCCCACGAGGTGGGGTACGCGGACGCGTTCGCGTTCAGCGTGGCGTTCAAACGGGCCCGCGGGGCCAGCCCGTCGGAGTGGCGGCGGCAACTCGGGGCCCGAGCCTCCGGGGTGGAGTCGGCCGGCTCGCTCAGGCGGACGCCGGAGCGGTCCGGAAGTCCGGGTAGCCCAGGATGATGAGCTGCTCGGCCGGGTTGGGGCCGAAGGGCACCACCTTGCCGGTGGGTTCGAAGCCGAGCCGCCGGTAGAAGGCGAACGCCCGCTGGTTGTCCTCGCGCACGCCGAGGGTCAACCACCGTACGGCGGTGTGCTCCTGGGCGTGGCGGATGACCGCCCGCATCAGGTCGGCGGCCGGGCCGGCGGGCCCGCGGTGCTGCGGGGCCACGTAGACCGAGTGGACGTGGACGTGGTCCGGGACGTCCGGGAGGGGCCCGACGCCGGCGATGCCGATCCAGTCCCCGTCGGTCGTGTCGGTCGTGTCGGTCGTGTCTGTCGCGTCGGTGGCGACGAAGGTGGCGACGAAGGTGGCGGACTCCTCGGCGGAGGCCTCGACGGCGGCCTGCCGGCGCCAGGTGTCGTCGGGGAGGGCGGCGGTGTCGGCGTAGGAGGAGCTGAAGGCGGTGGGGGCGTCGCGCAGCGCCGCCAGCCTGATCGCCCGGAGCTGCCGGTGCTCGCTGCTGTCGATCCGGCGGATGATGTAGGGCATGGGCTCTCAGACCTGCTCGAAGTGGAACGACTTGATGAAGCAGTCGCGGGGCTGACCGACGGCGAAGAGGACGCAGTCCACGAGTGACTGCGCGGTGAGGGCGTCCTCGGCCCCGCGCGGTGTGGTCTCCCACTCCTCGGTGAGCGGGTCGGGGTTGTCGAAGTCGGGCGGGTAGAGGGAGATCACCCGAACTCCCTGCGGCCGCAGGCGCTTGGAGAGGATGTCGACCAACCCCGCCTGGGCGCTCTTGGCCGCGTGGAAGGCGTCGTGCGCCTCGGACCGGTGGTGCCCGGTGGTTCCGCAGGCGGAGACCACGGTCACCACGTCCGGCTTGTCCGAGTTGAGCAGGAGGGGGAGGAAGTTCTTCACGGTCAGGACGGTGCCGATGGCGCCGGAGGCGATGGTGTCGATGACGTCGTCGTCGGCGGCGGACAGGAGGTCCGGGCCGGCGAGGTGGCGGGAGCCGTTGTTGATCAGTACGTCGACGTGGTCGGTGTGCCGGCCGACTTCGGCCGCGAAGGCGCGGATCGAGGCGGGGTCCGTCAGGTCGCAGGCGAAGGCGTGGACGCGCTGGTTCCCCCGGCCGCGGATCTCGTCCCGGACCCGCTCGGCGGCGGCGGAGGTGCGGGCGGAGAGGTGGACCTCGGCGCCGAGGTCCGCGAGCCGGATGGCCAGGGTGCGCCCGAAGTCGTGGCCGGCCGCGGTGATGACCACCCGGTGGTCGGAGAAAGTCGGGTCGAGACCCGGGCCGGATCTCAGGTCGGATCTCAGGTCGGAACTCCTGCTCGTGCGGCCGGACTTGGTGGGGCGATGCGGTGTCACATCCTCCCGGAGGGCGCCGGCCTCCCCTTCACCGGGGGAGGTGGCGGAGATCCGGCCGGTGGTGGCTGGAAGACTCGGCCCGTGACAGCGAGCATCGTGGTGCAGTACACCGAACTCCTGCGGACCAGCCCTCATGGCCTCTGGGTCCGGTTGCGCGAGCTGCTGCGGGAGCAGGGGCTCGACCCTGACGAGACCGTCGTGGTGGACCTCCTGCAGGGCGGTTACGACCACGAGGACGGCCAGGTCGTCTCCGCCGAGGGCCGGGTCTACGCCTTCACCCTCTGGTACGACCAGACGGTTGAAAGCGGCGCCCTCGATGCGCGCCTGGACAGGTGGACCGACATCACGGACTCCTGGCGGGCCGGGGCACTGGCGCGGCGGACGGAGTATGCCTTCAGCTGGAAGTCCCAGCAGTCGGCCTGAGGCTTCTGGCTGCGGCTGAGCCCCGGAACTGCCACACGGGAAGTCGGCGGGGCCGACTTCCCGTGCGAGTGGGGCGTCTTGGGTGTCTGGGGGCGGCGCGGGCCGGGTCGAACGGGGTGGCCACGAGTGCGCTGTCGGCCCGCGGGCTCAGGCGAGGGCGGCGGCGAGCAGGGCGAAGGCGGCGATGATGACGGCGACGCGGGCGTAGTGGTAGCGGTCCCAGCGGTCGGACTGTTCCTTCCAGTCCTCGGGCCGGTTCTCCGGGGTCCAGGTCTTGCTCCGGTTGTTGATCGGGACGAGCAGCAGGACCGACATGAGCACGCTGACGATCAGCAGCCCGGCGGCGGTGAGGACGAGGCCGGTGCCGTGCCGGTGCCAGCCGGCGACGGCCCAGACCGCGGCGAGGACGAGCGAGCCGATGTACCAGAACGGCATCAGGGCGCCGAGCATCCGGCCCCCGTGGGCGCGGCCGAGTTGGCCGCTGTCCTCGGGGAGCGCGTTGAAGATCCGGTTGATGATGAAGGCGACGGAGAACTCCACCCCCACCATCACTCCGACGACCACGACGGTGACGACCTTGAGTGCGTCGAGCATGATGACCCTCCGGGAATCTAGCGCTGCTAGCTGTTGAGGCAATGCTAGTCCTGCTGCCGCTTGAATGTCTAGCGGTGCTAGAATCGAGTCATGTCGGTACAGGAACGAAAGCAGCGCGAACGGGCCGAGCGGGAACGCCTCATCGTGGCGACGGCCCGCGAACTCGCCGAGCAGCAGGGCTGGGACGCGGTCACCACCCGCCGGCTCGCCGAGCGCATCGAGTACAGCCAGCCCGTCCTCTACAGCCACTTCCGCGGCAAGCGCGAGATCATCGGCGCCGTCGCCCTCGAAGGCGCCACCGAGATGGCCGCGGCACTGCGGGCCGCGACCTCCGCCGCGGACGGCCCGCGCGCCCGGGTCACCGCCCTCGCCCGCGCCTACCTCGACTTCGCCGCCCGCAATCCGGCGGTCTACGACGCACTGTTCCAGCTCGACGGCGGCCTGGCCTTCGCGCAGGAGTCCACCCCCGAGCCGCTGAAGGACGCCTTCGCCGCCCTGCTGGAAAGCCTCGGCGAGGTCGCCGGGGAGGGCGTCCACCCGGGGGTGTTCACCGAGATGTTCTGGGCCTCCCTGCACGGACTGGCCACCCTGACCCGGGCGGGACGGCTCCCGCCGGAGTACGCCGAGCAGCGGGTGGGGCTGCTGGTGGACCGGCTCGCCGTGGTCTGACGCGCACCGCCCCGGGGCGGCCGTACGCGGTGCCGCACGGGAAGCCGGCCTGCCCGACTTCCTGTGCGGCACCATGGCGCCGCGCCGCGCGCGCCTACCGGGCCCCGGCCCCCGGCCCGAGGGAGAGCATCGCCCCGGCGACCTCGCCGACCGCCGCGGCGGGGATCGTGGTGGCGGCCCCGTCGAGGACCAACAGCCGCGCCCCGGGGACCTCGCGCGCGATGGCCTCGGCGTTGCCGACCGGGAAGAACCGGTCGTGGCGGCCGTGGACGACGAGCGTGGGGACGTCGATCCCGGGCAGGCGCTCGCGCCAGCGGGGCCGGCAGTCCAACCGGGAGAACACCAGGCCCAGCTGGTTGGCCAGCTGGACCGGCGGCGCGACACCGGGCGTACGGTCCCAGATGCGCGCGGCCAGTGCGCGCGCGGCGGCCGGGTCGTCGCCGCGGATCTCCGCGCCGGCCGCGGCGAACTCCATGACCGCTCCGCGGTCGCCCCAGTCGGGCATCGGGCGCGCGAACAGCCGGTCCATCGTCGCCCGGTCGTGGTCGGGGAGGTCGTCGTCGGGCGGGCCGGGGGCGACCGGGCGGGTGCCGACCAGGGTGAGGGCCGAGAACGAGCCCGGACGGTCGAGCACGGCCACCTGGGCGACCATCCCACCGACGCCGGTCCCCGCCAGGTGCGCGGGCCCCCCACCGAGCGCGTCGACCAGGGCCGCCGCGTCGGCGGCGAGGTCGCGCAGGGTGTAGTCGGGCGCCTCCGGGTCCTTCGTCGTCGACTCCCCGCTGTCGCGCAGGTCGTAGCGCACCACCCGGCGCCCGCCGGCGGCGAGGTGCTCGCACAGCGCGTCGGGCCAGGAGAGCATCGTCGGCCCGCCCACGAGCAGGACGAGCGGCGCGTCGTCGGCACCGAACGACTCGACGCCGAGGGCGACCCCGTTGGCGTGGACGGTGGTCATCGGATCACCGGGCGCCGTCGGACCCGAGACCGCGGTCGGGCAGGCTCATGTCGCCCGTCCTGGGCGTGCCCTCGGCGAGCCCGTACCGCAGGTACACGGTGCCCTGCGGACCGGCCACCGGCGGCGCGAGGAGCGTGAGGTTCGAGGGCACCGCGCCGTCGTCGAAGACCTTCTTCCCGACACCGAGCACGATCGGGTGCACCCAGAGGTCGAGCCGGTCGAAGAGCTTCTCCCGCAGCAGCGACTGCACCAGGTTCAGGCTCCCCACGACCCTCACCTGCTCGTGCCGCTCGCGCAGCTCGCGCACCGCGCCGGCGAGGTCCGGGCCGAGCTGGGTGGAGCCGGCCCACGGAAGGTCGGGCGTGCCGTGGGAGGCCACGTACTTCGGGACGCGGTTGAAGAGCTCGGCGATCTCGCCCTCCTTCTGCTGCGGCCAGTAGGAGGCGAAGAGGTCGTATGTGCGCCGGCCGAGCAGCAGCGCGTCCGTGCCCTCGTACGCGGCGAGGATCTGCGCCCCCGTGACCTCGTTCAGCAGGGGCGCCTGCCAGCCGCCGAACGGGAACCCCTCAGGGTCCTCGTCGGGGCCGCCGGGCGCCTGCCCGACGAGGTCGAGGGTCGCGAACAGTTCGATCTGGATGAGGCCCATGTCTGTGCTCCCGATGCGTCGGTCGTCCGGTCGTGTTCCGGGTGTTCCGGGTGTTCCGGTCGAGATGTAGACCGGTCGGGGTCGGAAAACTCATCGCCACGCCGACATCCGGTTTTCGGGGGGCTGCCGCCGGGCGGTTGCGGATCGACCCGTCGAGCCGGTCCTGGATCCCTGGAAGCCGGAAGGGGTCGCCCTCTTTCCTCGCGGTACGGTGCTGCCATGCCTCGATCAGTCGAAACGGGATCAGTGTTGTCTCCCGTCACCGCGGACGACGTCGACCTTGCCGTGCGGCTCGCGGTGGGCATGCTTCCGGACGCACCCGCAGAAGGGTGGACCGGCAAGGCCGGTTCGCTGGACTGGGACTGCTGGGAGACCGTCGAGCATCTCGCCAACGACCTGTTGTACTACGCCGTGCAGCTGGGACCGCAGAGCCCGCCGCTGGACACCCATGTGCCGTTCGCGTTGCACCGGAAGAGGCCGGACGGACCCGCGTACTTCCTCTTCGCGGAGCGTGATGCGGGTCCGGCCGGCCTGGTGCAGGTGCTGGAGGCGTGCGGCGCGCTGCTGGTCGCCATGGTGCGTACGACGCCGCCCCGGGTCCGCGCCCACCACGCCGCCGGGGTGTCGGATCCTGAAGGCTTTGCGGCGATGGGGGTGGTGGAGACGCTGGTACACACGCACGATGTGGCGGAAGGCTTCGGGCTTGCCTGGACCCCGCCCGCCGCTCTCTGCTCGCGGGTGCTCGCCCGTCTGTTTCCTGAGGCTCCCGGCGGCGCGGATCCCTGGCTCACCCTGTTGTGGGCCACTGGCCGCGCCGAACTGCCGGGGCACCCTCGTCTCACCACGTGGCGCTGGCACAGCGCACCGCGGTCATAGGACGGGATCGCAGTCGCAGTCGGGCATCCGCGAGCCGGCCCCACCAAGATCAGGCAATCCGCACCAGAAGCGGTAGCCGGGCTGGTGCCGCACAGGAAGTCGGTGAGGTCGACTTCCTGTGCGCCGAGTGGTTGTGATCCTCGCGGTGGTGACGGTCAGGGGGCCGCTGCCCGACCCCGGAAGGCCGCCCGAACGAGCATCCGCCTCAACGGGGTTGAGGCGGTGTGTGCGGAGCCGCGGTGACACGGGGCGGCCCTGCCGCCGGTTCGAGCAGCGACAGTGTCCGCTGTCGCGCATCGAGCGCTACACGGATGCCGACCGGCATCGGCAGGTTCGGGCCGGCGTGGCCGAACTCGACGTTGCCCAGGACCGGGATGTCACGGTCCCCGAGGACGTCGAGGACGATCTCGGGGAGGGTGGGGGATGCTCCGGGGTCCAGTCCGCCGATCTCGCGGGGCACGCCCACGACCATGCCGGAGATCCGGTCGAGGATGCCGCAGTGCCGCAGCACCTGCAGATAGCTCCACACGTGCGACGCCTGGCCGCCCATCTCCTCCCAGAACAGCACCGCACCGTCGAACCGTTCGAGCGGCAGCCCGAAGGGCGTCGCCTGCGCCAGCACGATGCGGTTGATCACCCCGCCGATCAGCGGGCCCTCGGCACGACCGGGGCGCCAGCACTCCCAGGACGGGGTGGTGGGCAGCGCGCCGATCGCCTCGGTACCGGTCAGCAACGCGGAGTAGAGCTGTTCGAGTTCGGTTCGGCGGGCCACGGGCGCGGCCTGCCAGTGTCCGCCGAAACCGGGGACGGCCATGTCGGCGTGGAACCCGACCAGGCCCGTGCGCGCGTAGAGCACCAGATGCAGCAGTGAGATGTCGCTGTAGCCGAGGATCGGCTTGGGGTCGGCCCTGATCGCCTCGATGTCGATGAGGTCGAGGTAGCCGATCGCCGTCTGGCCGCCGTCACTCGCGACGATCGCGCGCACCTCGGGATCACGCAGAAGATCATTGAGCTCCCCGGCGATCTCCGCAGGCGTGGCCGCGCTCCACCAGTGGCGGCGCCCTGCTTCGAGCAGCGGGGCCCGCCGCACGCGGAAGCCCATCCGCTGAAGCACCGT
Source organism: Kitasatospora sp. NPDC036934 (assembly GCF_055608425.1). Lineage (NCBI taxonomy): Bacteria > Bacillati > Actinomycetota > Actinomycetes > Kitasatosporales > Streptomycetaceae > Kitasatospora > Kitasatospora sp. NPDC036934. The sequence goes on from NZ_JBVJQR010000008.1 coordinate 101,155, forward strand.
CACCGTCTCTTCCACGTTGGGCTCGTAAGCGGCCGGCAGTGGACCGGACAGCGATGCGATGACGACGAGATCGCCGGGCCTCAGGGCACGCGGCCGGAGTGGTCGAGGTGCTGCGGAATCGGTCATGGCGTCAGTGTCGCCGGTGCCCTCGGGCGGGTCACGCGGGTTTCGCCACCCCGAAACCTGTTGCTCAGGGGCGGGGGGTGAGGGTGGCTGCCCGGGTGCGGCAGTGGGTGAGGGCGGGCTTGAGGCGGGGACCGCATCGAGGTGGCCCCCGGATTCCCCGGCCTCGTCCCCGTGCGTGACTCCCAGGACCCGCACGGCCCGGTCCTCGTCTTCCCGGCCTCGGCCTGGACGTCCTTCCTCTCCTCCGTCCAGGCCGGTGGCTTCCGGAGTAGCTATTTCCGGGAGTTGAGGCGACGGGTCGGCTCTGCCGTCGTCGGGTCCTCGGGCCAGGGGTGGCGCGGGTAGCGACCTCTCAACTCGGCACGCACGGCTCGGTAGCCGTCGCGCCAGAAGCTCTCCAGGTCGCCGGTGACGGCGGCGGGGCGGCCTGCGGGCGACAGTAGGTGGATGGTGAGCGGGACGCGGCCGCCGGCCAGCGCGGGGGCCGCCGTCCAGCCGAAGAGTTCCTGCAACTTCACCGCCAGCACCGGGCGTTCACTCGCGTAGTCGACTCGTATCTTCGAGCCGGACGGCACGGTGATGCGCTCGGGGGCGAGTTCGTCCAGTCTGCCCGCCTCGCCGGTGGCCCACGGCAGCAGGCGTTGCAGCGCCGACGTGGTGTCGATCCTCGCCAGGTCGGCGCGGCGGCGGGCGCGGGACAACTCGGGCTCCAGCCACTCCTCGGCGCGCTCCAGCAACGCTTCGTCGCGGACGTCGGGCCAAGGCTCGCCGATCGCGCCGTGGAGGAACGCGAGCCGTTCGCGCAGGCCCGAGGGGAACGTCAGCAACGTACTGACGCCTTCGCGGGCGAGGCCCTCCAGCAGCGCGCCCCGGACCAGCGCCGGGTCGGGGCGGTTGAGGGGCTTCTCGGCGAGTTCGATGGCGCCGAGGGACTCCACCCGGCGGGTGGTGACCTCGTCGCGGCGGGTGTCCCAGTGGACTTCCTCGCGGGCGGCGAGAAGGGGTGCTCCCGCGAGCCGGGCGGTGGACTCGTCCAGCGCGGCAGCGGCAAGGATCCGCGCCGAGTGCGACCCCGCCGGGCGGTCGGCGACCGCGACGGCGAGCCAGGGCAGGGCGCCGAGCCGGGTGTCCGGGGCGAGTTCGGCGGCCGTGCCGGAGGACATCAGGTACGGGCTGCGTTCCCCGGGGGCGGGCCGCTCCACCCTCGCCCGGGCGATGCGCTCGGGGAAGGCGAGGGCGACGACCAGCCCGGCGGCCGTGGCGTCGGACAGCTGGGTGGCGGGTTCGTCGGAGGTGCCGCGCCGCAACCGGCGGACTTCGTCGCGCCAGCGCCCCGCGTACGGATCCCGGGAGTCCTTCACCGTCCGCCAGACCGCACCGAGGTCGTCCCCGAGGGCGCGCGGCGGCTCTTCGGAGAGCAGCGCGACGACCTCGGCCGCTCGCCGCGCCCCGACCGCCGCCGCGCCGTCGACCAGGGCCCGGCCCAGTCGGGGGTGCAGCCCGGTGCGGGCGAGCCGGACCCCGCGCGGCGTCGCCCGACCGCCCGCATCCACCGCACCCAGCGCCTGGAGCGTCTGCCGGGCGGCGGCCATCGCCCCCGAGGGCGGGGCGTCGGGCAGGGCGAGCCCGGTGGCGTCCGGATCGCCCCAGCAGGCTGCCTGGAGGGCGAACGAGGTCAGGTCCGCGAGCGCGATCTCGGGCGTCGGGAACCGGGCCGCGCGCGCGTCCTCGGCCTCGTGCCAGCAGCGGTACACCGTGCCGGGGGCCTCGCGCCCGGCACGTCCCGCGCGCTGCCGGGCGGCGGCGAGCGAGGCCCGTACGGTGACCAGCCCGGCCAGGCCCCGGGCGTGGTCGGTGCGCGGCTCGCGGGCGAGCCCGGCGTCGACCACGATCCGCACGCCGGGCACGGTGAGGGAGGACTCGGCGACGGCGCTGGAGAGGACCACCCGCCGCGCCGTGGACGGAGTGAGGGCGGCGTCCTGCACCGTCTGCGGAGCGCGCCCGTGCAGTTGCAGCACCTCGGCGCCGACTCCCGCCAACTGCCCCGCCACGCGGGAGATCTCGCCGACGCCGGGCAGGAAGCAGAGCACGTCCCCGTCCCGCTCGCCCAGCGCCCGCCGGATGACGGAAGCGACGTGGTCGAGCAGCGCCGGGTCGACCCGCGTCCCGTGCGCGGGCCGGACGGCGCGCGGCGGCGGCGCCCAGACCACGTCCACCGGGTGGGACGTCCCGTGCGCCTCCACCACCGGTGCGCCGCCGAGCAGTTCGGCCCAGGCCGCGGTGTCGGAGGTGGCCGAGGCGCAGACCAGCCGCAGTTCCGGCCGCAGCGCCGCCCGGACGTCCAGCAGGAAGGCGAGGGCGGTGTCGGCGTCCAGGTGCCGTTCGTGGCACTCGTCCAGGACGACCACGTCGACGCCGGGCAACTCCTGGTCGCGCTGGAGCCGTTGCAGCAACACCCCGGTGGTGACCACCTCGACGACGGTCTGCGGCCCGACGTGACGCTCCCCGCGAACGGTGTACCCGACCTCGCGGCCCACCGACGAGCCGAGCAGCCAGGTCATCCGCCGGGCGGCGGCCCGGACGGCGAGCCGCCGGGGCTCGGCGACCAGCACCCGCCGTACCGGCCGGCCGTCAGCGAGCAGCCCGGCGAGCGCGAGCGGCACCAGCGTCGTCTTGCCGGTCCCGGGCGGGGCGGCCAGGACGGCCGTGCCGACCCCGTCCAGGGCCTCGCGCAGCGCGGGCAGGGCGGTGCGGACGGGCAGTTCGCGCCACGACGGGTGCAAGGCGTCAGCCCCGCTCGGCGACGAAGATCGCGGTGCCGGGGATCAGCCGACCGCGCAGCGGGGACCAGCCGCCCCACTCCTGCTCCAGCCCGGCCGGCCACTCGGGCTCGACCAGGTCGACCAACCGGAAGCCGGCGGCGACGAGTTCGCGGACCCGGTCGCCCACGGTGCGGTGGTGCTCGACGTAGGTGGCGTGGCCGTTCTCGTCCTGCTCGACGTACGGGGTGCGGTCGAAGTACGAGGACATCGCGGTGAGGCCCTCGACGCCGGGCTCGTCGGGGAAGGCCCAGCGGATCGGGTGGGTGACCGAGAACACCCAGCGCCCGCCCGGCCGCAGCACCCGGTGCACCTCGCGCATCAGCCGCTCGGTGTCGGCGCTGAACGGGACGGCGCCGTAGGCGGAGCAGGCGAGGTCGAAGGAGCCGTCGGCGAAGGGCAGGACGGCGGCGTCGGCCTGGACCACCGCGACGGGTTCGACGCCCCGGCCGAGGTCGATCCGGCGGGAGTGCTGGAGCTGGCGGTAGGAGATGTCCAGGGCGACCGGGCGGGCGCCCTGGGCGGCGAGCCAGCGGGAGCACTGGGCGGCGCCGGCGCCGATCTCCAGCACGTCCTTGCCCGCGACCTCGCCGAGGAGGTGGGCGTCGGCCTCGTCCAGGCCCTCGGGGCACCAGGTGAAGCGGTCGTCGCCGAGGAACTCGCCGTGCTCGTCCTGGTACTCGTCCGCGTTGCGGTCCCACCAGTGCCGGCTGGCCCGGCTGCTCTCCCCGACGCCGGCCTCGCGCCGTACCGCGTCGTCGCCGTCCTCCTCGGACTCCTCGACCTCCTCGGACTCACCGGTCCCCGCCGGGGAGGTGTCAAGATCGTGAAGGGAGGACTGGGGGGTGGTGGCCACGGTGACAATGCCCATCGCGTAGGGTATGGAACTGCGGAAGCGCCGCTGCCGCGAACCGACTCGTTCAGGGTCGGGTCCTGGCGGTGGCATCCGGGGAGAAGGGCCCCTGCGAGCGCCACCGCGAGGTGCGCAATCGGAGGATATGGCCTGATCCGTACCGGGCTCCACCGTCTTGCCTCTTCTGGCGTTGACCGTGCCTGGCCGTCCCCGTATGCTACAAGTTGCGCTGCGGGCCTGCGCGCCTCGGACGGAGCAGGTCGCGCTCGCATCTGTCGAAGACCCCACGGTCGCAAGACGGACGCCGGATTCCTCGTTTTCGACGGGATCCCGGTGCGCCGTGTTCTTGGCTGTCCGGCTTTCGGTGGGAGCGATACGGGCCCTCCGCGTGGCATTACCTACGACTTCATGTCCGTACCGGAGCCCTTTTCCTAATGACGAGCCCCACCGACTCCTCCCTCAGCACCACCCCGCAGGTCGCGGTCAACGACATCGGCGACGCGGAGGCCTTCCTCGCCGCCATCGACGAGACCATCAAGTACTTCAACGATGGCGACATCGTCGAGGGCGTCATCGTGAAGGTCGACCGTGACGAGGTCCTCCTCGACATCGGTTACAAGACCGAGGGCGTCATCCCGTCCCGCGAGCTCTCGATCAAGCACGACGTTGACCCGCACGAGGTCGTCGCCGTCGGTGACAACATCGAGGCCCTGGTTCTCCAGAAGGAGGACAAGGAGGGTCGTCTCATCCTGTCCAAGAAGCGCGCTCAGTACGAGCGTGCCTGGGGCACGATCGAGAAGATCAAGGAAGAGGACGGCATCGTCACCGGTACCGTCATCGAGGTCGTCAAGGGTGGTCTCATCCTCGACATCGGCCTCCGTGGCTTCCTGCCGGCCTCGCTCGTCGAGATGCGCCGCGTCCGCGACCTCCAGCCCTACGTGGGCAAGGAGCTCGAGGCCAAGATCATCGAGCTGGACAAGAACCGCAACAACGTGGTCCTGTCCCGCCGTGCCTGGCTGGAGCAGACCCAGAGCGAGGTCCGCCAGACCTTCCTCACCACCCTCCAGAAGGGCCAGGTGCGCTCCGGCGTCGTCTCCTCGATCGTCAACTTCGGTGCCTTCGTGGACCTGGGTGGCGTCGACGGCCTCGTGCACGTCTCCGAGCTGTCCTGGAAGCACATCGACCACCCGTCCGAGGTCGTCGAGGTCGGCCAGGAGGTCACCGTCGAGGTTCTCGACGTTGACATGGACCGCGAGCGCGTCTCCCTGTCGCTGAAGGCGACCCAGGAGGACCCGTGGCAGCAGTTCGCCCGTACCCACCAGATCGGCCAGGTCGTTCCGGGTAAGGTCACCAAGCTGGTTCCGTTCGGTGCGTTCGTCCGCGTGGACGAGGGCATCGAGGGTCTGGTCCACATCTCCGAGCTGGCCGAGCGCCACGTCGAGATCCCGGAGCAGGTCGTCCAGGTCGGCGACGAGATCTTCGTCAAGGTCATCGACATCGACCTCGAGCGTCGCCGCATCAGCCTGTCGCTGAAGCAGGCCAACGAGGCCCTGGGTGCCAACCCGGCCGAGGTCGAGTTCGACCCGACCCTGTACGGCATGGCCGCCTCGTACGACGACCAGGGCAACTACATCTACCCGGAGGGCTTCGACCCCGAGGCGAACGACTGGCTGCCCGGCTTCGAGAAGCAGCGTGAGGAGTGGGAGCGCCAGTACGCCGAGGCGCAGTCCCGCTTCGAGCAGCACCAGGCCCAGGTCATCAAGAGCCGCGAGGCCGACGCCGAGGCCGCTGCCGAGGGTGGCGACGCCGTCGCCGCCGCTGCCGGTGGCTCCTACTCGTCCAGCAGCGACGAGGGCTCGGGCGCCCTGGCCTCCGACGAGGCCCTGGCCGCCCTGCGCGAGAAGCTGGCCGGTGGCCAGAGCTGAGGCTCTCGCCCCCCGCTAGCTGACAGCTAGGGAACGGGCTCCACCCGGATTCGTCCGGGTGGAGCCCGTTTCGTGTTTTCCGGGTCGTGTTTTCCAACCCCCGCCGACGGGCCTTCGTTTTTCGGTTTGACTTATGTGCGTTTTATGTGAAGGAAAGTGTGAGATGGGGCTCATCGCCCTGCTATAGGCCGGAGTTCGGGTTGCACCTACATTGAGTTGAACTGCCCGAAAGGCTCCTCATGGTCAACCCCACCTCCGCCGTCCCCGCCGCTCTGGTCGGCGGCCGGCTCGCCGCCGTCGGCCGGTTCTGCTTCCGCCGCCGGCGCTGGGTGCTCGGCTTCTGGGCCGTCGTCCTGGTGGTCGGGGTGCTGATCGGCGGGCGGGTCTTCGAGGGCTCGGTGGCCGGGGCTTCCTCCGCCTCCGCCGAGGCGGACCGGGGCGGCGCCGTGGTCACCGCGGCCGATCCGGTCAAGGGCACCGTGACCGCGGTGGTGGACGGCAGGCCGGTGGACGACCCGGTGGTGCGCGCCGCCGTGCAGAAGGCCACCGCCGAGATCACCGCACTGCCCGGGGTGGCCGGCGCGCAGGACGGCTACGGCGCCGGGCCCGGCCCGGCTGCGCTACGGGCCGCCGACGGGACGGCCAGCCTGATCAGCGTACGGATGGCCGACACCGCGACCTCCGCCCAGACCGACGGGGTCGTCCACCGCCTCACCGCGCTGAACGGTGCGGGCGGGGCGCAGGTGACCGTCGGCGGGGACCTCGTCCTCCAACAGGAGGTCAAGAAGCAGACCGAGCAGGACACCCGCTTCGGCGAGATGGTGACCCTGCCGCTCACCCTGGTCGTCATGGTGCTGGTCTTCGGCGGGCTCGCCGCGGCCTCCCTGCCGGTGATCGGAGCCGTCGCCTCGGTGGGCGGGGCCCTGCTGGCCATGTTCGGTTTCAGCCGGATCATGGACATCGACACCAGCGTGCTGCCGATCGCCACCGTGCTGGGGCTGGGGCTCTCGATCGACTACGCGCTGCTGATGGTGAATCGTTTCCGTGAGGAACGGGGCCACGGCGCGGACATCGCCGCCGCCGTCGAGCGCACCGCCGCGACCGCCGGGCGCACCGTCGCCTTCTCCGGACTGACCGTGGCCGTCGCGCTCGCGGGCCTGTTCGTCTTCACCAGCCCGGTGCTGGGCGCCGTCGCCGCGGCCGGGGTGAGCGTGGTGGTGATCGCGGTCGCTGCCGCCCTCACCCTGATCCCCGCGCTGCTCGGCTTCGCAGGCGGCCGGATCCGGACACCGACCGCGCCCGTCCCGGACGAGGGCTTCTTCAGCCGGACCGTCCGCCGGGTCCGCAAGCGGGCGGTGCTGGTCACGCTCGCCTGCGTGGGGCTGCTGCTGGCGGCCGGCGCCCCCTTCCTGCACGCCGAGATGCGCAGCTCCGGCGCCGCCGTGCTGCCCGCCTCCTCGGCCGGGCGGCAGGTCGCCGAGACGATCGACCAGCGGTTCCCGCAGATCGCGGCCGCGCCGATCACGGTGGTGGTCGAGGGCGGCGCGCCGGTGGCGCAGGCGTACGCGGACGAGGTGGTCGCCAAGCTGCCCGGCGTGAGCGGGGTGCAGGCGGTCACGCCGGTCGGCGACAAGGTGTCGACGGTGGACGTGCTGGTGCACGGGGACCCGCAGGGCGCCACGGCCAAGCAGGTGGTGGACGAACTGCGGGCCGACCGGGGCGGACTGAAGACCTACGTCACCGGCGGCGCGGCCTCGGTGGTGGACTTCCAGGACGAGCTGATGTCCCGCGGGCCGTGGGCGCTGGGCCTGGTCGCGGCCGGGACGCTGGTGCTGCTGTTCCTGATGACCGGCTCGGTGGTGATGCCGGTCAAGGCGCTGCTGATGAACCTGCTCTCGCTGGGCGCCTCGCTCGGCGCGCTGACCCTGGTGTTCCAGGACGGCTGGCTGAGCGGGCTGCTCGGCTTCAGTTCGACCGGCGGGCTGGAGACCTTCATCCCGGTGCTGGTCTTCGCCTTCGCCTTCGGGCTGTCGATGGACTACGAGGTGTTCCTGCTCTCCCGGATCAAGGAACTGACCGAGCGCGGGCACGGCTGCGTCCGGGCGGTGGAGCTGGGCGTCCAGCGCAGCGGTCGGATCATCACCTCGGCGGCGCTGCTGATGGTGATCGTCTTCGCGGGCTTCGCGCTCGGGGACATGCTCATGGTCAAGCAGATGGGCATCGCGCTGGCCGTGGCCGTCGCGGTGGACGCCACCCTGGTGCGATGCCTGCTGGTGCCCGCCGCGATGAGCCTGTTCGGCGAGTTCAACTGGTGGGCGCCCGCCCCGCTGCGGCGGCTGCACCGGCGGTTCGGGCTGAGCGAGCACGTCGACCTGCCGGAGCTCGGGCGGCCGGCCGTCCCGGCGCCGCGGCCGGAGCCGGTCGGGTCGGCTCAGGTGCGGTAGCGGCGGGTCGTTTCGGGCGCTGGGGCGGCGGGTCAGCTCAGGCGCTGCAGCAGTTCGACGCTCGCGCGCAGCTGCTCCCGTTCGGCGGTGCTGAGGCGGGACTCGATGGCGGTCGCGATGTGGTGCTCGCGGCGGGCGCGCTGATCCAGCAGGGCGAGCCGGCCGGCCTCGGTGGCGGCGATCAGCTGCTTGCGGCCGTCGGTGGGGTGCGGCTGCTGGGCGACCAGGCCGGCCTCGGACATCAGGGCGACGGTGCGGGCCATCGACTGGTGGCGCACGCGTCGGCGGTCGGCGAGTTCGGCGACGGTGTAGGAGCGTTCGTCGCGGACCAGCAGGCCGAGCACGGCGGCCTGGTTGGGCGGCAGGTCGTCGCTGTCGCGCAGTGTGCGGACCAGGCTGCCGAGGGCGGCGCGCAGGTCGGCGGCGAGGTCCAAGGTGTCCCGGTGCGGGGCGTCGCTGGTCATGGGAGAAGTCTATCCGGAAGATGTGCAGCAAAACTGTACAGCCCTGCTGTATGGTTTTCCACATGCGAATCACCAAGTTCGGACACGCCTGCGTACGCATCGAGCACGACGGCACCACCCTCGTCATCGACCCCGGGGCCTTCACCGACCCCGCCGCCCTGGCCGGGGCGGACGCCGTCCTGATCACCCACGAGCACATGGACCACTTCGAGCCGTCCCGGCTGCGCGCCGCCCTGGACGCCGACCCGGCGCTGCGGGTGTGGACCAACGGCGACGTCGCCGGCCAACTGGAGGGCCTCGGGCAGCGGATCACCGCGGTCGGCGAGGGCGACGCCTTCGAGATCGGCGGGGTCGGGGTGAGCGTGCACGGCGAGTGGCACGCGGAGATCCACCGGGACATCCCGCTCGTGAAGAACATCGGCTTCCTGCTGGACGGCCGGCTGTTCCACCCCGGCGACGCCTTCACCGTGCCGCCGCAGGCCGTCGACACCCTGCTGCTGCCGCTCGCCGCGCCCTGGAGCAAAGCCGGTGAAGTGGTCGACTACGTCCGGGAGGCGGGCCCGCGGGTGGCGGTGCCCGTGCACGAGGCCACGCTCAGCCCGATCGGGCAGATGATCGCCACCCGGCTGCTCGGGCCGGACGGACCGGGCAGCCCTGCCGAGCTGACCGTACTGGGCGAGGGCGAGAGCCTGGACCTGGCCTGACGCCCGCGGTGGTGCGCCGGTAGCCTGGCGCCATGCTGAAGATCGGACTCACGGGCGGTATCGGCGCGGGCAAGAGCGAGGTGTCCCGGCTGTTCGCCGCGCGCGGCGCGGTGATCGTGGACTCCGACCTGATCGCCCGCGAGGTGGTCGCCCCCGGGACGGACGGCCTGGCCGCCGTGGTCGCCGAGTTCGGCCCGCAGGTGCTGCGGGCGGACGGCGCGCTGGACCGCCCGGCCCTCGGGGCGATCGTGTTCGCCGACCCGGAGAAGCTCCGGGCGCTGAACGCGATCGTCCACCCGCTGGTGCGGTCCCGCTCCGCCGAACTGGAGGCGTCGGCCGCGCCGGACGCGGTGGTGGTGCACGACGTGCCGCTGCTCGCCGAGAACGGGCTGGCGCCGCTGTTCGACCTGGTCGTGGTCGTCGACGTGGACGACGAGGTGCGGCTGGACCGGCTGGTCCGGCTGCGCGGGATGGCCGTGGAGGAGGCCCGGGCCCGGATGGCCGCCCAGGCCGCGCGGGCGGACCGGCTGGCGATCGCCGATCTGGTGATCGACAACGGCGGGTCGCTGGAGGCGCTGGTGGCGCGGGTCGACGAGGTGTGGGCGGAGCTGGAGGAGCGGGCGGCTTCCTAGGCTCGGACCATGTGACCGATCCGGTGGTCGGGAGGGGACTCGGAGGCCCGTCCGCGGGGAAGGGAGCATGGAGTGATGAATGATCGTTTCTCCGCTGAACCGCTGGCCGTCGAACGCTTGGAGCGCTACACCCGCGCTGAACAGGAGCAGATCCTCGGCCCCGGCGAGGATCCATACGGCGTCGCCTACACCGGGCTGACCTTCCGCTCCAAGGACGTGCACTTCGGCATCCGGGCCGCCGACGGCCGGCTCGTCGCCCACGCCGGGCTGCTCCCGATACCGCTCACCGTCGGCGGCACCGACCTGGCGGCGGTGGGCGTCGGCGGCGTCTGCGTCGCCGCCGACCGGCGCGGCGAGGGCCTGGCGCACGCCGTGGTCGAAACCGCCCTGGGCCACGGGCGCGCGCTCGGCCTCCGGTACGCGCTGCTGTTCTGCCGCCCGCCGCTGGCCGCGTTCTACCGGGGGCTGGGCTTCCGGGAGGTCGCCGAGGAGGTGACGGTCGAACAGCCGGAGGGGCGGCTCGCGGTCATGCCGCTGCGCACCATGTGGCGGCCGCTGGCGGAGGGCGCCGGGTGGCCGGAGGGGCCGGTGCGGCTGCGGTCGCTGCCGATGTGACGGGTGGGCGACGGCTCCCCGGCGGGGTCGTCGCTCAGGCGGGCGTCGGCTCGCCCTCGGCCGCGTGGGCGACGGCGGCCGCGGCCAGGGCCCGGATCATCGGGTGGGCCCGGGTGCCGTCGCCGGACAGCTCGGGCTGGAACAGCGAGGCCAGGAAGAACGGGTGGTCCGGCAGCTCCAGGACGCGGACCTGGCCGGACTCGTCCGCCCCGGTGAAGTTCAGCCCGTGGGCGCGCAGCCGGTCCAGGTAGTCGGCGTTGAGGCCGTAGTTGCAGTGGTAGCGCTCCAGGGTGCGGGTGGTGCCGAGGGCCCGCTCGGCCAGGGAGCCGGGGGTGATCACGACGGTGCCCTCGTGGCCGACCAGGGAGCAGGACAGCGGCACGATCACCTGCTGGTCGCGGTCCGGGTCCTCCTCGCCGTGGACGGCGTCGGTGATGCCGCAGACGTCGCGGGCGTACTCCAGCACCGCGTGCTGGAACCCGGCGCAGGTGCCGAGGAAGGGGATGCCCCGCTCGCGGGCGGTCCGGATCGCGGCCAGGGCGCCCGCCTCGCTGCGGTACGGGCTGCCGGGCAGCAGCCAGACGGCGTCGAAGCCGTCCAGCGCGCCGGGCGCTCCGGCGTCCTCGGTGGGGATCCAGTAGGCGTCCAGGACGAGCCGGTCGCGTTCGGCGAGGGAGTCGAGCAGGCCGGGGATGCGGGCGTGCGAGCGGACGGCGGGGGAGCGGTCGCCGACCAGGGCGATCCGCGGGGTCAGGTAGGTCATGCGGCTATCCTGACCCCGCACCCGAGATCAGCGCCAACGATGATTTCTTACCCATCGATCAGATCGGTTGATGACCGCCGTGGATCCGCAGCAGTTGCGCACCTTCGTCACCGTCGCCCGGCTCGCTTCTTTCTCCGAGGCCGCCCGGGACCTCGGCTACACCCAGTCCGCGGTCTCCCAGCAGATCGCCGCACTGGAGGCGGACCTCGGCACCGCGCTGCTGGTCCGCCGCCCGGTCGGGCCGACGGTGGCCGGGCGGCGGCTGCTGGAGCACGCCGCACCGCTGCTGGTCCGGCTGGAGGCGGCGCGCGCCGACGTCGCGCGCCTGGCCGACGCGCCGAGCGCCCGACTGGTGCTCGGCGCCACCCCGCTGACGGTCGGGGCGACCCTGGGGCGCGCACTCGGCGAAGTGCGCCGGGTGTACCCGCAGGTCGAACCGGTCGTCCGGGTACTCGCCCAGGACGTGCTGCCCGCTCAGGTCGCCACCGGCGAGGTCGACCTCGCCCTGATCGACGGCCTCGCCGCGCCCAGCGACCCGCTGCCGCTGCCCGAGGTCGGCCCGCTGACCACCGTCGCCGTCGACGAACGGCCCGTCGCCGTCGCCCTGCCCGTCGGGCACCCGTTGGCCGGCCGCACCGGCGTCGCCCTCGCCGACCTCTCGGCCGCGCGCTGGCTCGACGCCCCCGACCTCACCCCGACCGCCGCTCGGCTGCGCGCCGCCGCCGGCACCGACGGCTTCCGGGCCGCCACCCGCTACCGGGGCACCGACCTGCACGGGCTGCTCGCCCTGGTCGCCACCGGGCACGGGCTCACCCTGCTGCCCGAACCGGCGGTGGTCCGCGCCCCAGGCATCGCCCACGCGCCGATCGCCGCACCGCGGTTGGTGCACCGCACGGAACTGGTGCACGGCAGCCTGCCGGAGGGGCCGGCGGCGCTGCTGGCGCGGCTGCTGGTGGAGTAGGGGCCTTCGCCGGTGGCCGGTCGCCGCCCGTCGGCCGTCGTGTCGTGCCGGTGTGGAGGCGTGGACACCACTCGTTCACGTCCCGGGCCTGACGGAGGTCGAGCGAACGGTGCTGTCATGGGCACAGTCGCCCGGCGATCGGCCGGGCCGGCCCAGGAGAGCGCCACCATGATGCTCCGTCAGCGTTTCACCGTCGTCGCCGCGGCGGCCACCCTCGCCGTCGCCGGCCTCGCCGCCGGCACCGCGCAGGCCGCCGTCTCGGGGAACCACGAACCGCTCAAGTCCCTTACTTTCGCGGCGAGTTGTTCGCAGGCAAACCTGCCGCTGCCCGACCCGTCCTGCACCCCCGGCGCGTACAACCCGGCGGTCACCCAGGCCACCATCGGGCAGACCATCTGCGTCTCCGGCTGGACCGCCACCGTGCGCCCGCCGACCAGCTACACGAACGCGCTGAAGGCCCAGCAGATCGCCCAGTACGGCTACTCGGACACCAACCTCTCCGACTACGAGGAGGACCACTTCGTCCCGCTGGAGCTCGGCGGCGCGCCGCGCGACCCGCGCAACCTGTGGCCCGAGCCGCGCTACGGCAACGAGCCGGCGCAGAGCAAGGACTCGGTCGAGACCAGACTGAAGAACGCGGTGTGCGGCCACAAGGTGACCCTGGACGCCGCCCGCAGCGCGATCGCGAGCGACTGGACCACGGCGCTCAGCCGCCTGGGGCTGTGAGCGGCTGAAATGGTGCCGCCAGGTCCGTCCGGTCCCCTGTGCCGGACGGGCCTGGCGGCCGTCTGTGGGTGCGTCAGCTGTGGCTGGTGCGTCGGCTGCGGGTCGTGCGTCAGTGGACCCGGGTGCGCCGGCCGCAGCGGGTGCGTCAGCCGCAGCCCGGGAAGGCCTCGCAGAGCGGGGCCGTCATGCCGGTGGCGACGTACTTGTCCTCGGGCGCCTTCCAGGCGTCCTTGGGCTGGGCGCCGCCCTTGGTGGTCGCCCAGACGGACAGTTCGCTGACCGTCCCGGCGCTCAGCACGACGTACTCGTGCAAGGTGGCGGTGGAGCCGTCGGGCTGCGGGGCCGTCACGGTGGCGGCGAAGTACGGTGCGTCGCCCGCGCTGGTCACCTTCACCGTGGCGCCCGGCGCGGTCTTGGCGCAGTTCGTCACGGCGTCGACCAGGCCCCGCTTGATCGCGCCGGCGGTCTGGGCGTTGCCGCTGCTGTGGGTCGGGTCGCCCCAGAAGTCCACGGTCTGCTGGGCCGTCCAGCGGTCCCCGCCGAAGCCGACCGCGGCCTTGGCCCGCGCAGCGCCGTCGGTGTACATGTACTCCTCGCCCTTGGGGGGCGCGGCGTGGCACAGCTCCATGCCCTTGAAGTCGACCGACCCGGTGACCGGTTTGGCGTTGGCGGCCAGCGGGGCGAAGTGGTAGGCCTCGTCCATCGGGATGCTCTTGGTGTCCATCCAGGCCTTGGCCGGGACGCCCTTGTCCTTGTCGGCGCCGGCGGTGGGCTTGCCGGTGCCGGTGCCGGTGCCGGCGTTGGTGCCGCCCGCGGTGGGTGCCGCGGTGGCGGGCGCCGACGGGGCGGCGCTCTTGCCGCCGTCCTGGCCGCTGTTGTCCGGGCCGCAGGCGCTCAGGGCGCCCGCGCAGAGCAGGGCGGCGGCGGTGGCGGTGGCGGTGGCCAGGCGGGTGCTGTTGCGCAAGTGACGATCCCTCGGGTGTCCGGTGTCATGGGTCTGGGCCGGGGCGGGGGCCGGTGGTGCGTCGACCGCCCGTCCTCGCCGACCGGTCGACCCGTGGCTGCGGGCACTCGGCATGGCTGTTCCTCCCCCGTTGGTGCAGCCGCCAGGCCCCCTGGCTCCGCAGCTCACCGCAGGTCTGAGGCACGGTCAGAGCGGTTGCTGCGTCGACGGCGGACGAAACCTATGACACGGCGGCGCCCGGAGCAAAGCGGGATTTCTCCCGGGCGCCGGGGGCGTGCGGCAGTTGCAGCGAGCTGGTGGTGAACATGTGTGCGAGCGCCGAGGAAGCCATGCGCGACGGGAGAGCCGGCTCCGGCGGACGGGCCGGTGCCCGGAACCCACCGTGCGCAGTGGATTTCCATGCCGCGCGGGCGGTTCGGCGGTGGATCGTGCCCGTTCGGGGCGGAGCCGGCCGGGTGTGAACGGGCGGCCGACACCAAGGCTTTCCCCCGGCGGCGGACGGATGTGATCCCACCCACGCTCCGGTTCCGGACGGTCCGCGCGGGGGGTGCGGTTCGGGTACGGCCGGGAGCTGGCGCGGATCCGGGGGCGGAACCGAGGGCGGGACCGGGGCCGGACCGAGGGGCGGGGTCGGAACCGAGGGCGGATCCGTCCCGATCCGGACCGGACCGGGACGGGCCCGTGACGGTTACGCGTGGGTGCCCGGGACACCGAGCTGGGCGGCGAGCCAGGGGAGGGCCTGGGCGAAGGTCGCCGAGCCGGTCTGCCAGGTGTGCTTGCCGGAGCCGACCACGTTGGTGGTGCGGATGCCGTCCTTCTTGGCGGCGGCCTCCAGGGCCTTGGCGGACTCGATCTGGCCGTGCTCCTCGTCGCCCTGGCCGAAGTAGCCGGAGACGCCCTGGTACTTGGCGTGGTGGGCGAGCACGGTCAGCGGGTCGTGGGCGGCCCAGGCGGCCGCGTCGCCGCCGTACAGCTCCTGGACGGTGTGCTCCTTGTCGCCGATGTACGGGCCCTTGTCACCCGAGAAGTCACCGAAGTGGGCGAAACGGCCGGGGTGTTCGACGACCATGTCGAAGGCGCAGGTGCCGCCCATCGACCAGCCGGCCAGGCCCCACTTGTGCGGGTCGGTGGCGGCGTTGAAGATCTTCTCGATGTACGGCGGGACGTCCTTGAGCAGGTGGCTCTCGGAGTTGCCGTGCGGGCCGTCCACGCACTCGGTGTCCACCCGGAAGCCGCCGGTGGCGTCCACGAAGACCAGGATCGGGGCGAAGCCGTTGTGCTTCGCGGCGAACTCGTCGGCGGTCTTCACCGCGTTGCCGGAGCGGATCCAGTTGTCCGGCGCCGCGAACTCGCCGCCGATCATCTCCAGCACCGGCAGCTTCGGCCGGCTCTGGCTGCGGAACCAGGCGGGCGGCAGGTAGACCAGCTCCTGGCGGTGGGCGAAGCCGCTCGCGGTGTCCGGGATGTCGACCTGGACGATGCGGCCGGTCTTGGTCTTGCCGTGGATCGACGACACCTCGGACACGGTGATCTGGTCCGGCAGCGGCTGACCGCTCAGCTCGCCGATCGCGTCGTCCACCGTCGGGTAGTAGCCGGTCGCGATGTTCACGCTGTTCGCGGCACAGAACAGCGCCAGCAGTACGGTCGGCGCGACCAGCGCCCGGCGCCACCACCGCGCGCCCCGCCAGCCGAAGCCGAGCACGGCGAACGAGGCGATCGCCACCCCGCTCCACAGCCACACCCCGAACGGGATCGGATCGGTGATCCCGGCCAGGGTGAGCACGGCGACGGCGACCACCGCGGTGATCGCCAGCGCCGTACCGAGCGCGATCGGCCCCCACTTGCGCTGCCACGTCCGGTCCCGCCAGCCCACCGCGGTCAGGAACAGGGCGAAGGCGGCGGCCTGGACCGTCCAGGGGAACCAGCCGTCGAGCAGCGAGACGTTCATGCGCGGAGGCTAGGGGCGGCGAATGAGAAGGGGCTTAAAGGCTGACCGTTTGCCGGGCGGGGTCTGGGAGCCGGCTGGGAGGCCGGGTGTGGTCGCCTTCGTAGCATCACCCGTCCGCCGGGCGCAGGCCTGAACGAGACGGCTCTCAGCCGACCGGACAGGCCTCGATCAGCGCATCGACCACGACGCCGATCGAGGGACGCGCGGTCGAGGTGGAACGCCAGACGGCGAAGACCCGGCGCCGTGGGGCGTCCACCAGGGGCACGAACCGGACCGGAGCGGCGGCCGGTTCACGCCCCAGGCGCGGGATGACGGCGATTCCCAGTCCCGCCGCGACCAGCGCCAACTGCGTGGGGTGCTCCGATGCGGTGTGGGCGATGCGGGCAGGCTTGATGTTGCGCACCAGCCACTCATGGCACAGCTGCCCGTCGCTCGAGGTGATCCAGTGCTCATCGCCGAGGTCGGCCAGGCTCAGCGTCGGGCAGTCGGCGAGCCGATGGTCCGGGGGCAGGGCGATGTCGTAGATGTCGTCGAGGAGGGCGCGGTGGTCCAGCCCCTGGGGCAGGGCGAGCGGATCACCGGTCCAGTCCTCGACGACGGCCAGGTCGAGCAGCCCGCGCCGCACCGCCGGGACGGCTTCGTACGGTTCCTGCTCCCGCGCCGACACCGTCAGGTCCGGGTACCGGGCCAGCAGGGCCCGCAGGGCCGAGGGGAGCAGCGCGCGGGCGGCGGTGGGGAAGGCCGCGATCGTGAGGTCGCCGGTCACCAGTCCGCGGTGCTGCGCCATGGTCGCCATGACGCGTTCCACGTGCGCGAGCAGTTCCGCGGCCTCCCCGGCGAGCAGGGTGCCGGCCTCGGTCAGGCGAATGCCCCGGCCTTGACGTTCCGCCAGGTGAGTGCCGGTCTCCTGCTCCAGCCGCGCCATCTGCTGCGAGACCGCCGAGGTGGTGACGTGCAGGAGCCGGGCTGCGCCCACGACGGATCCGGTCGTCGCCACCGCGTGCAGCACCCGCAAGCGTTCGAGGTTCAACATCTCAGTGATGCTACGAGATGCAGTCGAGAAACATTCACTTGTGCTTCCCGGTGATCGAACCCAGAGTGGGCGCGGTGCAACGGGCCATCGCGAATGGCGACGGGGGTATGCCGAGTGACGTCTCGGCGTGCACGTCATTCGGCCTTCTGTGTGCGCTTGGCCGATGCCGTTCCGGCCCCACCCGCCGCCCCGTCAGTCGGCGGGTGGGGCGGGACGGGAATCCTCGGCGGCGCGCGTCTTCGGGCGGACGGCCCGGGAGGCGGCTGGGAGCGGGGTCGGGCTCAGACGGTGTACTCGGCGTGCGGGGTGCCGCGCTCCCAGACGGTCTCGAAGGCGTCGGACACCTGCTTCACCACGGCCGGGTCCTCGCAGTACTCGTGCCCGGCCCAGTCTCCGTCGCCGGTGAACCAGTGGAACAGCACCAGGCGGTCGTCGATCAGCCACAGGTCGTTGCCGGGCAGCGGGATGTCCGAGGCCAGCCGCCGCGGCAGCCAGCGCACCTGCTCGCCGGCCGCGAGGTTCACCGGGGTGAGCGCGTGCTCCCAGCGGATGTAGTCGGTGACCGGCTCGGAGACGATCCGGGCCCGGCGCATCCGCACGCCCCGGCCGACGGTCTCCCGGACCAGCGGCACCCAGCCGGCCCACCAGCCGGAGTCCGGGTCGGTGTCGACCGCGCCGGAGCGCTTGAACTCCGCGAACTCGGCGGCCTCGCCGCCGACTCCGTAGGCGTCCCGCATCTCCAGGTGGACGGCCGTACGGCGGGCGCCCCTCAGCAGGGCGGAGAAGTCGGGCAGGTGCTCGGTCATCGCGGGCCTTTCGTGGGGTGGTCGGCTACGGGCGTCGGCTGCGTGTCGGGCGCGCGTGTCGGGTGTGGGCGTCGGGCGTCGGGCGTCGGGTGTGGGCGTTGGCTACAGCCGGGCGCGGGCGCGGGCGCGGGCGTCGGCGGTGAGGCGGCGGAGGGCGGCGTAGGCGGGCGGGCCCCAGGTGGCCTTGCCGCCCGGGCGGCCGTGGCGGCCGGCCTCGCCGATGTGGATGCCACCGAGGGCGCGCACGACGGCCCAGCCGCGGGCGCGGCGCAGGGTCGCCGGGTCCTGGGTGGGCCGGTAGGCCCGGTGGAAGAGGTCGGCGCCGCCTTCCGGGAGCAGGGACCAGGCGGCGGCGAGGTCGCCGGCCGGGTCGCCCGCGCAGAGTTCGCCGAAGTCGATGATGCCGCAGAGGGTGCCCTCGGCGGTGAGGACGTTGGCCGGGTGGAGGTCGCCGTGGATCCACAGCGCCGGGCCGGTCCAGGCGGGCGCCGTGACGGCGTCGTCCCAGACGGCGCGGACGGCCTCCGGGTCGGGGACCAGCCCCAGGGCGGCGGCCGAGGCGAGCCCCTGGATGACGTGCTCGGCCTGGCCGGACAGCGGCCCGCCCCTGGCGCCGGTGGGCGCCGAGCCCGGGGCGGGCCGGTGGAGGGCGGTCAGGAAGGCGGCCAGGGTTTCGGCTGACGCTGCGGCGCGGGTGACGGGGGCGCGGTCGGCGGGCGTGCCCGGCACCCAGGTGGTGACCATCCAGGGGTGGGGGAAACGCTCGGACGGCTCACCGAGGCGCCGGGGTGCCGGGATCGGCAGGGGGAGGGGTCGTGGGAGGGCGGGCAGCCAGGCATGTTCCTTGCGCAGCAGCGCACTTGCGGCTTCCGTCGCCCAGGGCAGCCGGACGGCGAGGTCGTCGCCGAGCCGCCACATCTGGTTGTCCCAGCCGCGCGCGCCGAGCCGGAGCGGGAGGTCGGCCAGGTCGGGGTGCTGGTCGCGCAGGAGCTGCCGGACCAGGTCCTCGGTGATCTCGATCGCGGTATGGGTCATGGAGGGAAGGCTAGTTGGGCGCCGTGGACTAAGGCGCCGGGATCGTGGGCGCCGTCCAGCTGGCCAGGACCCGGAGGGCCTCGGCGGTCGGGGAGTTCGGCTCGACGTTGTAGACGCACAGGGTCTGTTCCGCGTCGCCCGGCACCTGGAAGGACTCGTAGGAGAAGTGCAGCTCCCCGACCAGGGGGTGGTGGTAGTGCTTGGCGCCGTGGGTGCGCCGCAGTACCTTGTGGTCGTTCCACCAGTCGGTGAACTCCGGTGACTGGAGAGTGAGTTCGCCGACCAGGTCGGCGAGTCGGCGGTCCTGGGGGTAGCGGCCCGCCTCGAACCGGAGCATGGCCACCGTCTCGGCGGCGATCCTCTCCCAATCACCCACGGTCTCCCGGGCCTTGGGGTCCAGGAGGTAGAAGCGGGCCAGGTTGCGGCGGTTGGCGGGCAGGGCGTCGAAGTCGGTGAGGACCTCCCGGGCGAGCCGGTTGGACGCCAGCACGTCGGTGCGCCGGCCGAGGATGAAGGCCGGCACGTGGTCGAGCGTCTCCAGCATCAAGTACAGTCCCGGGCGCACCCGTTGGGCCCTCGCCGGGGCGCGGCGGGCGGCGGGGCGGGTGTCGGAGCGGAGGAGGTCGGTGAGGTGCTCGCGCTCGGTGCCGTCCAGGCGCAGGGCGCGGGTGATCGCCTCCACCACCTCGGTGGAGGGGTTGAGGGCCCGGCCCTGCTCCAGTCGGGTGTAGTACTCCGTACTGACGCCGGCGAGCCGGGCCACCTCGTCCCGGCGCAGGCCGGGCACCCGGCGGACGCGCCCGTCGGCGGGCAGTCCGGCCTCCTCCGGGGTGACCCGGGCTCGGCGGGAGCGGAGGAAGCCGGCGATCTCCTTGGTGCGGTCCATGGCTCCATTGTCGTCGCGGGAGCGGGGTGGCGGGCGGTCCTGGGTGGCCCTGGCAGTACCTGCCTGGGCAGGGCCAGTTATGGCGTCCCGAAGGGGTGGCGCGGGGGTTGTACTGGATCTGCGGCCGACGGGGATCGGAGGCCGGAACCAACACCCTTGGAGCGTAAGAGACATGTCCACGAACACCACGTCCCTGCCCCTCGCCGGTCGCGTCGCCGTCGTCACCGGTGCGTCGAGCGGCATCGGTGCGGCGTCCGCCGAGAAGCTGGCGTCGCTGGGCGCCCGGGTCGTCGTCCTGGCCCGGCGGGCGGAGCGGCTGGCGGAGCTGGTCGAGCGGATCGAGAAGAACGGCGGCAGCGCGGTCGCCATCGCCGCCGACGTGACTGACGTCGAGGCGATGCAGGCCGCCGCCGACCGGGTGGCGGCCGAACTCGGCGGCACCGACCTGCTGCTGAACAACGCCGGCGTCATGCTGCCCGCCCCGATCGAGGAACTGGCGACGGCCCAGTGGAAGCAGCAGATCGACCTCAACATCACCGGCCTGATGAACGCGATCGGTGTGTTCACCCCGCAGCTGGTGAAGGCGGCCGCCGAGCGCGGCGTGGCCGACCTGATCAACACCTCGTCCATCGCGGCGCAGAACATCTTCCCCACCTTCGCGGTGTACTCCGGCACGAAGGCGTACGTCAGCCACCTGTCGCGGACCCTGCGGGCGGAGCTGGGGCCGAAGAAGGTCCGGGTGTCGGCGGTCGAGCCCGGCATCGTCGCGACGGAGCTGCAGAGCCACGTGACCGATCAGGGCGCGCTGGAGTGGCTGGAGGGCTCGAAGGACGCCATGGAGTGGCTGACGCCGGAGGACGTGGCGGAGACCGTCGGCTTCGTCGCCACCCTCCCGCCCCGGGTCAACCTCCAGCAGGTCACCATCATGCCGACCGGCCAGCCCAGCTGACCGGGGGTGCAGGTGATGGAAACGTCCGGCCCCGCGCGCTGCGCAGGGCCGGACGGACGGTGATCACTCCCCAAGAACGCCGACCGGGTTGCCGGGGTCGTCCAGCCAGACCGTGTTGGCCCCCGGGGTCACCGTGAGCCCATAACGCTCCAGCCCGGGGCGCCCGTTGGACAACCACGTCGAAGCGGTCGCCTCCAGCTCGGTCCAGAGGGCGCGCGAGCCGCCCTGGAAGGCGCGTGTGGTGCCGTCGTTCCAGCTCTCCAGTACGGCCCAGGAGCCGTCTGGGTGGAGGAACCACTGGCCTGCGGCGCGGTCGGCTGTCAGGTGCAGCCGGGTCGTGCCCGGCATGGCGAGTTGGGCGCTCCACAGGAACGCCGGGTCGTCCAGGAGGTCGGGGTGGACGGCCGTGTCGAGGCTGGCGGTGTTGTCGCGGGCTTGGACGGCGGCGCGCATGAGGGGTCCGATCGCCGGGCGCCGGGTCTCGCGGGAGAGCATGAACGAGACCTCGGAGTTGAGGAACCGACCTTGCGCTTCGCCGTCGACGACGTGCAGTTTTACGTAGCCGTAGGCGTCGAGGCTGCCGACCAACGACACCAGGATGATCGCGCCGGGTAGCGCCTGGGCCAGCCATGCGGACGGAACACGGCTGGGCGAGTACGTGGCGATGATCCGGCCGTACGGTCCGCCGTCGGGGCTGCCCTCGGCGCCGTCGCCGACGATCAGGCGGGGCCGGTAGCCG
Source organism: Kitasatospora sp. NPDC036934 (assembly GCF_055608425.1). Taxonomy (NCBI): domain Bacteria; kingdom Bacillati; phylum Actinomycetota; class Actinomycetes; order Kitasatosporales; family Streptomycetaceae; genus Kitasatospora; species Kitasatospora sp. NPDC036934. The sequence goes on from NZ_JBVJQR010000008.1 coordinate 122,547, forward strand.
ATGGCGGCGAGCCGTTCGCCGTCTGCGGCGGACAGGGCGGCGTCGTGCTCCACGCTGGTGACGTAGCGGTCGCCGAGGCGGGCGCACAGCAGCGCTGTGGAGTAGCCGGTGCCGGTTCCGACTTCGAGCACGTTCACGCCGTCCGGGACGTCGAGGTCTTCGAGCATCCGCACCACGGCGCCGGGTCGTGTCGAGGAACTGGTGGGCGTCCCGGGGCAGGGTTCGCTGTTCGGCAGGGTGGCGCCCCGGTCGAGCTGGGTGACCCACGTCGTGTTGTCGTAGGCGAGCCGTAGCCACTGCTGTGCGTGGGTGTCCTGGCTGACGGCTGTGTACCGGGTGATGCCGTCCGGAGCGTCCACGGTGGTGTAGAAGGTCGGCAGGAAGACATGGCGGGGCACCGCCAACACCGCGTCCCGCCACTGCGGGGTGCGCAGTGAGCCGTCGCGCTCCAGCTCCTCGGCCAGTGCGGCGCGAAGTCCGCGCGCAGCTTCCCCGGTCCCGGCCAGGATGTCACTCACCTGTGCTGCCCTTCTCCAGAAGATCCGCGATGGCGCGCGAGATGGGCACGCCGGTCCTGTGCTCGATCCACGACCATTGGCCGTTGGGGTTCACCTCGAGGAAACGCCAGTCCCCGGCCGGCGTCACGATGAAGTCGAAGGCCCCGAAGACGAGTCCGAACTCGCGCATGAACGTGGACACGCGCTCGCGTACCAGGTCGGGGATGGCCGTCGGCCGGTACGTGAGGCTCCGGTAGTCGGTGCGCCAGTCGACGCGGGCGGCCTCCGACCCGGCGTGGATCTCGACGGGGAAGAAGCGGTCGCCGACCACGGTCAGCCGGACCTCGTGGGCTTTGTCGATCCACTCCTGGAAGAGGTGGGCGCACAGGCGTACGGAGTCGTCCAGGTCCGCGGGGTCGATGACGACCGTGTCCACGGGCGCGCCCAGGCTCTTGGTGATGACCGGGCTGCCGAGGTCGGCGGCGAACTTCCTTGCCGCGTGCGGGTCGTTGGTGATGATGCTGCGTGGTGGAGCCAACCCCAGGCGTCGGGCGGCAGCGAGTTGCCAGGGCTTGTGGTTGGCGTCCAGTTCCCGCGCCGGGTGGTTGATCCACAGGCAGGGGAGAGCGACGGCGACGCCGACGAAGCCGGCCCGGGACTGGGCGGCGGCGAACCGCCGCCCAGCCTCGGACATGCCGTCAGGCAGCCGAAATTCCTCGGGCCTGCGGAAGTACACCGACCGGACACGGGCCAGGTCGAGCGTGTGGCGCCCGTTGTCGAGCAGACCGGCCCACCTGTTCTCCAGCGTTGCGGTCAGGCTGAGTTCGATCGGGAACTCGGCGGTGTCGCACCGGAACACCGGGACGCCCCGGTCGTTGAGGTGCTCGACCACCAGATCCGCAGTGGAGTCGAGCTGGCTCGTGAGAACCAGCACCGCCTCGCCGTGAGGTTCCGTCACCTCGGCACTCCTAGTAGAAGTCGGTGCCTTCGTCGTTCTTGCTGTCGGAGTTGGTGTTGCTGCTGGTCTCGCCGTGGGCGGTGTGCGCCCACGGGTTGCCGTCGGAGGTGACGGCGATCTGCAACTCGCGGTCGTACGTGACGCCGGTGGTGTCGGCCGGCTCGCTGGTCTGGCGCGCGGCGTAGCGCATGGCGAACGGCTGCCGGTCCGCCGGGGCGGTGGTGGTCATGGTGGTCTCCTCCCGTGCTTGAAGTGGATGCGGCCGCCCTGGCTGGAAGAGCGAGGGCGGCGGTGGTGGCGCATTGAGACGGTAGGGAGCGAGTGCGTATGCGGTCGACCAACTTGCTTGAGCTTGCTCGAATTCACCCGAGCGCGTTGATGGCGCTGGCGATCAGTGATCTCGCCGCGGCCCCATGGACCGCGATGCCTGCGAGTTCGGCGAAGGTACGGCTGTACTCGGCGATCTCAGCCGGCTGGGTGATGGTCAGGTGAGCGGAGACGAGTTCGACGTTCACCTGGGCGTCGTCGTACATCGTGAACGACTCAACGGGCCAGCCCGGACCTCTGGTTGAGCCGAGCGGAATCACTCCGAGACTGACGGACGGCAAGGCACTGGCGGTGATCAGATGGCCGAGCTGACCGATCAGGACGTCCGGGGTGCCGATGACCGTTCGAAGCACCCACTCCTCGACCAGGACGGCGAAGCGGTGATCCCCGGCGTGTAGCGCTTTCTGCCGCTCCATCCGAACCGCGACGGAGTCGTCGACGTCGTCGGGAGTGCTGCGCAGTGCCACGATCGTGTTGAGCACGGCGCGCGTGTAGGCCGCTGTCTGGAGCAGGCCGGGGACCACCCACGACTGGTACATGCGGAACCGGCGTGTTCGCTCGAAGAGCGGGAGAACGGACTCCTGCGCCCGCCTGAGGCCTGACCTCTCGAGTCGGCGCCATTCGACGTACATGCCGTCGATGTTCCGTGCGGTCGCAATGAGGTCCGCCGCCTGACCGGGAACGCCGCAGATGGCAGTCCAGGTCCTTATGTCGGCTTCCGACGGCATCACGCGACCGCTCTGGAGTTTGGAGCACTTCGACTCGTGCCAGCCGGCAGCTTCGGCCAGTGCCCGCGCGCTGAGTCCGGAATCCCGCCGGATGTCGCGCAGACGCTGGCCGAGAGCCTGCTTGGCTTGCTGGACGCTGTTTGACGCGGACATGGGTCAGGTGAGCCGGAAGTCCTCGTGGGGGAGGGCACGCGCCCAGACGGCCTCGAACGCCGAGGCGCAGAGGGCGATGGTGTGCGGGTCGGTGACGAGTTCGTGCTCCACGAAGTCGCCCTCGCCGCTGAAGTGGTGGACGAGGAGACGTTCTCCGTCGACGAGCCAGAAGTCGTTGCCGGGAAGGGCCAGGTCGGTTGCCTGCCGGCGGGGGAGCCATCTGACGCGCTCGCCTGAGCCGGTGTTCCGGAAGGTGATCTCGTGCTCGAACCGGATGTACTCGCTGGCCGGTTCGGAGACGATGCGGGCCCGCCGTACGTCCACTCCGCGGCTGGTGGTCTCCTCGATCAGCTGCAGCCAGGGGCTCCACCAGGACGACCGGTCGGCCCGGTCGTCTCGGTGCCCGCTGAGCCATCGGAGGAACATCGGGTCGTCGCGCATGTAGCCGTCGCGCATCTCCAGATGGAGAGCGGAGCGGGTGGAGTTCCGCAGCAAGTCCTCAAGAGTGGGTGCCGCCGACACCGTTCACCTCCGGGAAGAACTGCATCATGCGCCTGGGGAATTCGATCACGGTTTCGTGCTCGGGGATGTCCATGTGCGCGAGTCGCTCCGGGTCGAGCACCTTCCAGCCCTGGAGGACGTAGTTGCCCGTCACGTCGTCGAAGTAGACGGTCGGGGACTTGCCCTCGGGACTGTCCGGGTCCTGACCCAGCTTGTGCAGTGCCATGGTGGCCTCCTGGCGGCCGGAGATGATTGCCTTGAACGATCGTTCCGCACGGACGGATCCTCGGACGACAAACGTGCCCGAACTTGCTCCCAAGTGCTCTGCTCGGGCGGCCCCGTGTGGTGCGCGGGGCCGCCCGTGGTGTTTCAGGGGGTGGCGGGGAAGTCGTCGGAGCGGATCCCGGCGATGAACGCGTGCCAGGCCGTAGGGCTGAACGCGAGGGCCGGTCCATTGGGGTCCTTGCTATCGCGCACCGGGACGATGCCGGTGATGGCGTTGGCTACTTCGATGCAGTCGTCGTTGGGGTTGCTGGCGCTTGCCTTCCTCCACTGGACGGGGAGTGCGGAGGCGACAGGAAAATGGGTCACTTGAGCGTGTCTCTCTTCTGTGCGATGAGGCTACGAGACTGGTCGAGGTCCAAGGCGGTTGCCATGATTTCGTCGAACGCCGCTCGATAGATATCGACTTGGCCCGGGTCTTCAACCCAATCGCTGCTGAGCATGCCGCTGAGTAGGACCAGATCGAGATCTCGCTGCCGGAACTCCAGCAGTGCGAACGAGCCGGTCATTCCAGGGTGCGGCGGAGCCATGGACGGCATGATCTGAACCCTGATGTTGGGGAGCTGGCTGAACTGCAGCAGTTTGTCCAACTGGTCGGCCATGGCGCCTGGGGCGGCGCTCATGGTCAGGGCCGCCTCGTGGATCACGGCCCACAGTTTCAGTGGGTTCTCGGATCGGGTGAGGACGGATTGCCGGTTGATCCGGACTTCTACGCGCTCTTCGACGCTGGGCTTGTCTATCACGCCGCTGGAGATGATGGCGTGCGCGTACTGGCGGGTCTGGAGGAGACCCGGGATGTAGGCGGACTGGTACGACTTGTTGCCAACAGCCGTCTCTTCAAGGCGGATCAGGTCCGTGTAGAGCGGGTTCAGTTGCTCGTAGCCCGCAATCCAGCCCGGACGACGCTTGTCCCGGAGGATCTCGACGAGGACCTCCTTGAGCTCCTCATCGCACTCGTAGAAGTCGAGTAGGGCACGGACGACATCCGGCTTCAGTTGGACGCGGGCGTTCTCGTACCGGCTGAGCTTCACCAGGTTGATGCCGTCGACCTGGGCGGCGACCTCTTCGGCGGAGAGGTTCTTCAACTCGCGAAGCCTTCTCAGCTCGGCGGCGATGCGCCGGTACCGCACGGCTGGCACTGCGACTGCCATCTACGTAACCCCTCCAGGACGTTCAGGGACCAGTGTGCATGCGAGTGGTGACGGTTCGCCACCATCGACAGCAGCCTAGAGGGCGCACCTTGCCGTCAGATCTGAAAGTTTTCATATTTCAGCGACTTGCCTTGCTATCTCTGGCGATGGTGCTCCATGCTGTGCGTAACGAAGCGCTGGCTGTGTGTGACATGCATGGCGTAAGACTGTCCTGCCCTCTCATGGGGGCGCTTCGTGTTGGACGTGTACGGGCTGCCGTCGCGGCTGCCCGGCCTTCTCCACTCATTTCGTGTGCCTGGAAGGTGACTTCGCCATGTCTCGAACCTCCTCCACCATCTGGCTCCCGCGCAGCCGCCGCTCGCCCGCGATCGCGCGCCAGCGGCTCGCGGCCCTCCTCTCCTCCACCTTGCACGGGGACCGCTTCCTCGACTCCGGGCTCGTCGTGACCACCGAGTTCGTCACCAACGCCGTCCTGCACGGCACCCCCATCGGCCACCTCATCTACTTCGCCCTCGACGTCGACCCCATCCGCCTCCGCATCGAGGTCCACGACGCCCGGGGTGACCGCCTCCCCTCCCTCTCCTCGCCCGGTCTCGACGGCGAGACCGGGCGAGGACTCCAACTCGTCGACTCCCTCACCAAGCGCTGGGGCTGCTGCCCGCGTCGGCCCATCGGCAAGATCGTGTGGGGCGAGGTGGCCGCGTGATCGACCGGCTCCGTGACTGGTGGTTCCTGCGCTGCTCCCGCGCCCCCGTCGCCCGCCTTCTCCGAACCGAACGCCGCCGCCTCGAAGTCGAGCTGGCCAGACGCCGGCCCGAAGCCGCCGCCGTCCGTCGTCAGCTGCTCGCCGCGGCCCGGCACCGCCGGACCGCGACGGGTGAGGACGCGCCGCTGGCGTAGGGCGGGGGCTTGCCGGGCGGGCGGCCTGCGCACGAGAAGTCGACCGGGTCGACTTCTCGTGCAGTCCCTGCTGTCTGCCCGTCTGCCCGTCTGCCCGTCTGCCCGTCCGCCCGGCTCAGCCCGCGAAGCGCTCCCGCAGGGCGGCCGGGCCGGTGGTGAGGACGCCGCCCACGGCTACCGGCTGCCCACCGAGGCCGAGTGGGAGCACGCCTGCCGCGCCGGGACGGACGGTCCGCGCTACGGCCCGCTGGACGAGATCGCCTGGCACCGCGGCAACTCCGGCGAGCGCCCGCACGCCGTCGGCGGGCTGCGGCCCAACGGATACGGGCTGTACGACCTGCTCGGCAACGTGTGGGAGTGGTGCTGGGAGCTCTACGACCCCGAGGTGTACGGCAGTTACCGCGTCCTGCGCGGCGGCGGCTGGTTCGACGAGCACTGGAGCTGCCGCGCCTCCGTCCGCCGCCGCAGCCACCCGACCCTGCGGATCGACGACGTCGGCTTCCGGCTCGCCCGCTCGATCGGCCCCTGATCCGGGTGAACACCCAGGTGAACACTGGTGGAACCCCCGCGACGGGCCGCGCGTTGGCGCCTGCATGAGCGATGAAGAGGTATCCCTGCGTCCGATAGCCGAAGCCGACCTCCCCGCGTTCGGCCGGCTGGTCAACGACCCCGAAGAGAGCGGCGAGTTCCAGTGGTTCGGCTGGCGGGACCCGGAGCGGTTCCGGCGCACCTGGGCGGAGAACGGACTGCTCGGGGACGACCAGTGGATCTTCGCGGTCGTCGCGGGCGGCGAGTTCTGCGGCTTCGTCGCCGCCAGGCGCAAGGCGGCCGTGCCGACGGCGCCGTACTGGAGCATCGGCATCCAGCTGATGCCGCAGGCGCGCGGACGGGGCATCGGCACCCAGGCCCAACGCCTGCTGGTGAACTACCTGTTCGCGCACACGCCGGTGATGCGGCTGGAGGCGGACACCGACGTCGACAACATCGCGGAGCAGCGCGCCCTGGAGAAGGCCGGCTTCATTCGTGAGGGTGTTCACCGCGCGGTGACCTTCCGGGCCGGGCGATGGCGGGACGCGGTGCTCTACGGCCTGCTGCGCACCGACCCGAGGCCCTGACGCGAGGCCCCTCGGTCGACCCCGAACCACTCCTCGGCGAGGTCGTCCAGCGTCCGTGCCGATGGCTTCAACTCCCGTAGGTACCAAGGCAGATTGCTGTAGACGTGCAGCAGCGTGTACGCCATCAGCAGGCGCGGCTCGAAGGGGCGGCCGTAGCCGGTGAGCAGCCGCCCGAGCAGGTGCGGGTCGGCGCGGGTGGTGAACAGGCCGACGGCGACCAGGTCGTAGGCCGGGTCGCCGACCATCGCGGGCTCGAAGTCGATCAGGCCGGTGAGCCGCCAGCCGCGGGTCGGGTCGGTGATCAGGTGCTCGCGCATGAACTCGGTGTGCAGCAGGGAGCGTTGTGGGGTGAACGGGAGCGGGGCGGCGGCGAGGAAGTCCGGGATCTGCTCCGACCAGGCCTCCGGCAGGCCGTGTCCGCGCTGGCGGGCGACGGCGCCCGCGCGCTGCCGGGCCAGGAAGGCCGGCCAGTCACCGGGCGCGAGGGCGGCGGCGAGCGGCTCCGCGTCCAGGGCGTGCAGGGCGGCGAGCGCCTCGCCGCAGTCGTGGGCGATCCGCTCGCGCTCGGCCTGCGGGACGCGCGGCCAGGCGGGGGCCAGGCCCTCGCCGTGCAGGCGGGACATCAGCACGTATCGCCAGCCGTTGACGTACTCGCCGGCCGCCCGGACCGCGGGGGTGGGGATCGGCAGCGCGCCGTCCAGGAAGGCCAGGACGCGCTGCTCGGCCAGGCCGTCCCGGGCGGAGGACGCCGGGAACAGCTTGAGCACGTGCTCGGGGCCGACCGCGTAGACCGGGACGGACCCCTCCGCGAAGCGCTCCAGCGGCAGCCCGCCGACGCCGAGGCGCGCGCACAGGGCCTCGGCGCCCGGGCGCATCACCGACTCGTCGGGCACGACCGCGTCCCACTGATCGTCCGTCTCCACCAGGGGCAGCATGCCTGCACCGTAGGCACGCCAACAGCACGGTGGCAAAGGCTTTTCAGCGTGTCTCCCGCCGGGTGCCGCAGCCGCTCGGGAGGTCCGCCGGGACGGGCTCCGGGCCGGTGTCCGGGTCGCGGGTGAGCAGGTAGCGGGCGCCGGGGCCGGCCTGGGCGGCCCGGTCGTCGGCGTTGTAGAGGGCGCAGCGGGTGAGCGAGAGGCAGCCGCAGCCGATGCAGCCGCTGAGCTTGGCCTTGAGCCGCTCGAGTTCGGCGATCTGCTCGTCGATCCGGTGCTGCCAGGACGCGGCGACGTCGTCCCACTCGGTGCCGCTGGGGGCGGGGCGCTCGGGCAGCCGGTCGAGGGCGACCCGGGCCTCGTCCAGGGAGAGGCCGACCCGCTGGGCGGCCCGGACGAAGGCGATCCGGCGCAGGGTGCCGCGCGGGTAGCGGCGTTGGCCGCCGGCGGTGCGGGTGGCGTGGATCAGCCCGAGGCTCTCGTAGTAGCGCAGCGCGGAGGCGGCGAGTCCGCTGCGGGCGGCGAGCTGGCCGATGGTGAGGAGGTCGCCGGGGCGCGGGCCGCGGGTGCGGCCGGCGTCGGGTATCGCGGTCATGGGAACTCACTGTAGCCGCTTGACCTCAAGTCGGCTTCAAGTTGCACGATCGACGCATGACGACGCACACCGACATCGAAGCCCCGGCGGAAACCGCAGCTCCGGCCCGCTTCGAGGACCTCCAGCCGCTGATGGCCCTGATGACCGGCGACGAGAAGCACGACGTCGCGGCCACCTCCACCCTGGACGCGCTCTGGGTGCTGTACGACCGGGTGCTGCGGGTCGCCCCGGACACCGCCGAGGCCCAGGACCGCGACCGCTTCCTGCTCTCCAAGGGCCACGGCCCGATGGCCTACTACGCCGTGCTGGCCGCCAAGGGCTTCCTCGACCCGGCCGTGCTGCCGAGCTTCGGCGGCTACGACTCGCCGCTCGGCTACCACCCGGACCGCACCCTGCTGTCCGGCGTGGAGATCTCCTCCGGCTCGCTCGGGCACGGCCTGCCGCTGGCCGTCGGCACCGCGCTCGGCCTGCGGGCCCAGGGGCTGACCGACCCGGCGGTGTGGGTGCTGGTCGGCGACGCCGAGTTCGACGAGGGCTCCAACCACGAGGCGGTGGCCTTCGCCGGCGCCTACGGGCTGGACCGGCTGCACGCGGTGGTGATCGACAACTCCTCGGCCACCCACGGCTGGCAGGGCGGGATCGCCCAGCGCTTCGCCGCCGCGGGCTGGTCGACCGCGACAGTGGACGGCCGCGACCACGAGGCGCTGCACCGGGCCTACACCACCGCGCACCCGGGCCGCCCGCACGTGGTCGTCGCCCGGGTCGAGCCGAAGAACTCCTGAACCACACCCCCCCCGAGTCAGCGCACACGAAAGGCACTTCACCGATGGACACCATGCGCGAGCGCTTCGTCGACGTCACCACCCGCCTGCTGGACGAGGACCCCCGGCTGGCCGTGGTGCTCGCCGACATCAGCGCCGCCGCCTTCGAGCCCGCCCACGAGCGCCACCCCGACCGGGTGGTCAACGTCGGCATCCGGGAGCAGCTGCTGGTCGGCGCGGCCGGCGGGCTGGCGCTCAGCGGGATGCGCCCGATCGCCCACACCTTCGCCAGCTTCCTGGTCGAACGGCCCTTCGAGCAGATCAAGTTGAGTCTGGTCCACCAGGGTGTCGGCGCCGTCCTGGTGAGCGCGGGCGGCTCCTACGACAACCCGGCGGCCGGGCGCACCCACATGTCCCCGGGCGACGTCGCCCTGCTGGACACCCTCCCCGACTGGACGGTGCACGTCCCCGGCCACCCGGACGAGGCCGAGCAACTGCTGCGCCACGCCGTCGCCGACGGCGACCGCAATGTGTACGTCCGGCTCTCCAACCACCAGAACACCGCGCCGCTCGCCGTCGAGCCCGGCCGCTTCACCACCGTGCGCACCGGCGCGCGCGGCGTGGTGCTGGCCGTCGGCCCGACGCTGGACGCGGTGCTGGCGGCCACCGAGGGCCTGGACGTCACCGTGCTGTACGCGGCGACGGTGCGGCCCTTCGACGCCGCCGGGCTGCGTGCCGCGCTGGGCGACCGGGCGGACGTGGTGCTGGTGGAGCCGTACCTGGCGGGCACATCGGCGAACGAGGCGCACGCGGCGCTGGCCGACCGCCCGCACCGGGTGCTGGGCCTGGGCGTGCCGCGCGGCGAGCACCGGCAGTACGGCTCGATGGCCGAGCACCTGGCCGCCTACGGCCTGGACGCCGGCTCGCTCAAGGAGCGGATCGGCACCTTCCTCTGGTGATCCCTCCGGTTCCTCGGGTGGGCCCCCAGGCACCTCCGGTGAGCCCTCGCCTTCAGCCCGTGATCCCTCGGGCGACCAGCACCACCGCCACCGAGTCCGCCGCCAGCCGCACCGCCGCGCCCTCCAGCGCGGCCGCCCCGAAGGCCGTCACCACCTCCTGCCCGGCGCCCCCCAGCGGCAGCGCCGCTTCGGCCGGGCCGAGGTTGACGGCGACCCGGTACGGCCCCCGGTGCACCACCAGTTGGCCCGCGGCCTCGTCGTACTCGACCCGCACCGCGCCGAGGTCCGGGTCGGCGAGCTCCGGCCGCTCGCGCCGCAGCCGGATCAACGTCCGGTACCAGTCGAGGAGTTCGCGGTGCGGGCCACGCCGGAGCTCGGTCCAGTCGAGCACCGACCGCAGCAGGGTGGCCGGCTCCTGCGGGTCCGGGACGGCCTCGGCGGCCCAGCCGTGCTCGGCGAACTCCCGCCGCCGGCCCCGCCGGACGGCCTCCGCCAGGGCCGGGTCGGTGTGGTCGGTGAAGTACTGCCAGGGGGTGGCGGCGCCCCACTCCTCGCCCATGAACAGCATCGGGGTGAACGGCGACGTGAGCACCAGGGCCGCGCCGCAGGCGAGCCGGCCGGGGGGCAGCGAGGTGGAGATCCGGTCGCCGAGCGCCCGGTTGCCGACCTGGTCGTGGGTCTGGAGGTAGCCGAGCAGCCGGTGGCCCTCGCCCGAGTCGAACGGCCGCCCGTGGCTGCGGCCCCGGAAGGAGGACCAGCCGCCGTCGTGGAAGAACCCGTGCCGCAGCGCCTTGGCGAGTGCGGCGAGCGGCCGGCGCGCGAAGTCCCCGTAGTAGCCCTGGGATTCGCCGGTGAGCGCGCAGTGCAGGGCGTGGTGGAAGTCGTCGCTCCACTGGGCGGTGAGGCCCTGGCCGCCGGCCTCCCGGGCGGCGGTGGTGCGCGGGCTGTTGAGGTCGGACTCGGCGATCAGGAACAGCGGACGGTTCACCGATACCGCCAACTTCTCGACCTCGTACGACAGTTCCTCCAGGAAGTGGACGGCCCGGTCGTCCGCGAGGGCGTGCACGGCGTCCAGCCGCAGGCCGTCGATCCGGTAGTCGCGCAGCCAGGCCAGCGCGCTGCCGATCAGGTAGTCGCGCACCTCGTCCGAGCCGGGCGCGTCCAGGTTGACCGCCGAGCCCCACGGGGTGTGGTGCCGGTCGGTGAAGTACGGGCCGTACGCGGGGAGGTGGTTGCCGGACGGGCCGAGGTGGTTGTGCACCACGTCGAGCACCACCCCGAGGCCCTTGCGGTGCGCGGTGTCCACGAAGCGCTTGAGGCCCTCCGGTCCGCCGTAGGGCTCGTGCACGGCCCACAGGGAGACTCCGTCGTAGCCCCAGCCGTGCCGGCCGGGGAACGGGCAGACCGGCATCAGCTCGACGAAGTCCACGCCCAACTCGACCAGGTGGTCAAGCTGTTCGGCGGCCGCGTCGAAGGTGCCGCGCGCGGTGAAGGTGCCGATGTGCAGCTCGTAGAGCACCGCGCCGGGCAGTGCGCGGCCGTGCCAGCCGGTCCGCGACCAGCGGAAGGCGCCGTGGTCCACCGCCCGGCTGGGGCCATCGGGGCCGTGCGGCTGCCGGGGCGAGCGCGGGTCGGGCAGCGGCGGGCCGCCGTCGAGCCGGAAGGCGTAGTCCCCCTCCGGGGCCTCGCCGGCCCACCACCCGTCCCGGTCCGGACAGCGGGCCAACTCATGGGCCACGCCGTCGACTTCGACGGCGACCTGGCTGGCGGCGCTCGGCGCCCACACCTCGTAGTGCGACACCCTCAACCCCTCCTCGTCAGCAGTGCCACCGGGTACGTCGCCAGCAGCTCCGCCACCGGCACCGGGCCCGCCGGGAAGGTGCGCAGCGACAGCCGGTCCGTCCAGGGGCCGCCGGCCGGCAGGTCCAGTACGGTGTCCCGCCAGCCGCCGGCCTTGGCCAGCCCGTACGGCAGCCGGGTGACGGCGGTGACCACGTCCTCCCCCCGGGCGAAGGCCAGCAGGTGGTCACCGGAGAGGTCCACGGCGGCCAGCGGCCGGTAGGCGCCGAGCGGGCCGGAGCGGCGCAGGTGCAGGGCGGTGGCGGTCAGGTGGAGCTTCTCCCGGGCGAGGTCGCCGGGGCGCGCGGTGGCCGCGTCGGTGAGCCGGACGGCGAGTGCGCCGAAGTCGACCACGCCCCGGTTGTCCGGGTCCACCAGGGTGTACAGCGGCTCCTCGCTGCCCTGGTAGAGGTCGGGCACGCCCGGGACGGTCAGGTGCAGCAGCGCGGCGGCCAGGGTGTTGGAGCGGGCGTACGGGGTGAGGGCGTGCACCAGGCCCTCGATCCGGGGGAGCAGTCCGGCGTTGCCGAAGACGGCGCGGGCCCGCTGCTCCAGGGCCTGCTCGTACCGGGCGTCGGGGGCGGTCCAGGAGGTGTGCAGCTTGGCCTCGCGGACGGCCTTGAGCAGGGCGGCGACCAGCCGGTCGGGGCCGATCGGCCAGCCGGCGACCAGGGTGTGCCAGAGCAGCCAGTCGGCGTCCCGGTCGAGGCCGGGCGCGGGCGGCCCGGCGGCCGCGGACCAGGCGGCGGCCTCGGCGGCCCAGGCCTCCGGCTGCTCGGCGAGGACGGCGAGCCGGGCCCGGGCGTCGGCGCTGCGCTTGGTGTCGTGGGTGGAGAGCACCGTCATGCTGTGCGGCCAGGTGCGCTCCAGGTGGCGGCACCAGTCGTGGAACTCGGCCGGAGGCAGTCCGGGCCGGCCCGGCTCGCCGCCGACCTCGTTGAGGCCGGGCAGCGCGTTCCAGCGGTAGAAGGCGGTGTCCTCGACCCCTTTCGCGGCCACCGCGGCGGCGGTCTGGGCGAACCGGGCGCAGAACTCGTCCCGGTCGGGGCCGGGCCCCAGCCGGCCGAGGGCGAGGGCGGCGATCAGGCGTTCGGTCGGATCCTCGAAATCCGCCCCCAGCACCCCGCCGAAGTCGAGCGCCGCCTCCCCGGGCCGCGCGTACGGCCGGTACACCGGGTAGTCCGTGAGCAGTCGGCGCAGCGCCGCGCGCAGCTGCCAGGGCGCGTGGTCGGCGTGCGCGGGGTCGGCGGCGCCGATCCGCAGCGCGATCCGGACCAGCCGTTCGATCTCGGCGGCCAGCTCGCCCCCGGGCCCGGTCATGTCGGCCCGGCCGCGCCGGGCGGCGGCCACCGCCGGGTGCGGGTCGGCGCAGAGCCCGGCGGCGGGCCCGCCGTGCCGGAAGGCCTCGTACGCCCCGGCGAGCCGGCAGGCGCCCGCGTGGTCGGTGAGCACGCCGTCGATCCGGCGCAGCGCGTCGTAGCCGGTGGTCCCGGCCACCGGCCAGTCCTCGGGCAGCCGCTCCGCGCCGGTGAGGATCTTCTCGACCACCGTGTAGGCGCCGCCGGTGACGTCGGCCAGGCGGCGCAGGTAGCCGCGCGGGTCGGCGAGCCCGTCCGGGTGGTCGATCCGGAAGCCGTCCAGGACGCCGTCGGCGTGCAGTCGCAGCAGTACGGCGTGGGTGGCGGCGAAGACCTCCGGGTCCTCGACCCGGACGGCGATCAGCTCGTTGACGGTGAAGAACCGCCGGTAGTTGAGCTCGGTGCGGGCCAGCTGCCACCAGGCCAGCCGGTACCACTGCCGGGCGAGCAGGTCGGCGAGCGGCAGCCCGGCCGTCCCGGGGCGCAGCGGCAGCTCGTGCCGGTGGTAGCGCAGCACCTCGCCGTCCACCACCAGCTGGTCGAGGACGGCGCCGAGCCGGTCGCCGAGCAGCGGCAGCAGCACCCGCCCGCGGCCGGGGGCGTCGGCGGGGCCGGGCTGCGCCGTCCAGTCGATGTCGAACCAGCGCGCGTACGGGGAGTCGGGCCCGTCCCGCAGCACCTGCCAGAGCGGCCGGTTGAGCCGCTCGGGGACGGGCACGGCCATGTGGTTGGGCACCACGTCGGCGATCAGCCGCAGGCCGTGCCGGTGGGCCTCGGCGGCCAGGGCGCGCAGTGCGCTCTCGCCGCCGAGCTGCTCGCTGATCCGGGTGTGGTCGACGGTGTCGTAGCCGTGGGTGGAGCCGGGGGTGGCCTCCAGCAGCGGGGAGAGGTGCAGGTGGGAGACGCCGAGTGCGGCCAGGTAGGGGACGGCGGCGGTGGCGTGGTGGAGGGTGAAGCCGGGCTGGAGCTGGAGGCGGTAGCTGGCGGTGGGGTGAGGAGCGGTGGGGTGGGTGGCGGTGGGGTGGGTAGCGGCCGGGCGGGGCTGCGCGGGCTCGGCGGCGGAGGTCATAGGTCCATAGGTACCCGGCCCGGCCCGCCGCCAAGACCCGCTGCTGATCCGAACAGGTGAGCGCCCGGGGGATCAGGCGGGCCGCTGCAGCACCAGCAGCGAGCGGTCGGTGAGCCACAGCGCGTCCCCGGCCTTGACCCGGGTGCCGGTGCCGGGGGCGGGCAGCCGGGGCTGGGCGGTGTCGACCACGACCTGCCACTCCTGCCCGTGGTCGGCGGGCACGGTGAACTCCAGCGGTTCGAAGTGGGCGTTGAACATCAGCAGGAAGGAGTCGTCGACGATCCGCCCGCCGCGCCGGTCCGGTTCGGAGATGGCGTAGCCGTTGAGGAAGACGGTCAGCGACTTGGCGTAGCTGGCGCCCCAGTTGCGCTTGGTCATCTCCTCCCCGGCGGGGGTGAACCAGGCGATGTCGGTGAGGTCGTCGTAGCCGCTCACCGCCCGCCCGTGGAAGAACCGCCGGCGCCGGAACACCGGGTGGTCGCGGCGCAGCCAGATCATCCCCTGGGTGAACTCCAGCAGTCGGGCGGCCGGCCCGTCGCCGTCGGGCCAGTGCACCCAGGACAGCTCGTTGTCCTGGCAGTAGGTGTTGTTGTTGCCGAGCTGGGTGCGGCCGAGTTCGTCGCCGTGGGAGAGCATCGGCACGCCCTGGGAGAGCATCAGGGTGGCGATGAAGTTGCGCTGCTGGCGGGCCCGCAGCTCCTCTACGGCCGGGTCGGTGGTGGGGCCCTCGACGCCGCAGTTCCAGGAGCGGTTGAAGGACTCGCCGTCCCGGTTGTCCTCGCCGTTGGCCTGGTTGTGCTTGTCGTTGTAGGAGACCAGGTCGCGCAGGGTGAAGCCGTCGTGGCAGGTCACGAAGTTGATGGAGGCGATGGGGCGGCGGCCGTCGTCCTGGTAGAGGTCGGAGGAGCCGGTGAGCCGGGAGCCGAACTCGGCGAGGGTGGCGTTCTCGCCGCGCCACAGGTCCCGCACGGTGTCCCGGTACATGCCGTTCCACTCCGTCCACAGCGGCGGGAAGTTGCCGACCTGGTAGCCGCCCTCGCCGAGGTCCCAGGGCTCGGCGATCAGCTTGGCCTGGGAGACCACCGGGTCCTGCTGGACCAGGTCGAAGAACGAGGACAGCCGGTCGACCTCGTGGAACTGCCGGGCCAGGGTGGCGGCGAGGTCGAAGCGGAAGCCGTCCACGTGCATCTCGGTGACCCAGTAGCGCAGCGAGTCCATGATCAGCTGGAGCACGTGGGGGCTGCGCATCAGCAGGCTGTTGCCGGTGCCGGTGGTGTCCTCGTAGAAGCGCTGGTCCTTGGCGAGGCGGTAGTAGGAGACGTTGTCCAGGCCGCGCAGCGACAGCGTCGGCCCGAGGTGGTTGCCCTCGGCGGTGTGGTTGTAGACGACGTCCAGGATCACCTCGATCCCGGCCGCGTGCAGCGCCTTCACCATGGACTTGAACTCCTGCACCTGCTGGCCGCGGTCGCCGGTGGAGGAGTAGGAGGAGTGCGGGGCGAAGAAGCCGATGGTGTTGTAGCCCCAGTAGTTGGCCAGGCCGAGGTCGCGCAGTCGATGGTCGCGGACGAACTGGTGCACCGGCATCAGCTCGATCGCGGTGACGCCGAGCTTGGCCAGGTGCTCGATCACCGCCGGGTGGGCCAGCGCCGCGTAGCTGCCGCGGATCTCCTCGGGGATGCCGGGGTGCAGCCGGGTGAGGCCCTTGACGTGGGCCTCGTAGATGACGGTGCGGTGGTAGTCGGTGCGCGGCGGGCGGTCGGTGCCCCAGTCGAAGTACGGGTTGATCACCACCGAGTGCATGGTGTGCGGGGCGGAGTCGAGGTCGTTGCGGCGCTCGGGGGCGCCGAAGTGGTAGCCGTAGACGGACTCGTCCCAGTCGATGTGGCCGCTCATCGCCTTGGCGTACGGGTCCAGCAGCAGTTTGGCGCTGTTGTGCCGCTGGCCCAGGCCCGGGTTGTGCGGGCCGTGCACCCGGAAGCCGTAGCGCCGGCCGGGCTGGACGCCGGGGAGGTAGGCGTGCCGGACGAAGGCGTCCGTCTCGCGCAGTTCGACGGCGGTCTCCGAGCCGTCCTCGTCGATCAGGCACAGCTCGATCCGGTCGGCACTCTCCGAGAACACCGCGAAGTTGGTACCGGCCCCGTCGTAGGTGGCGCCGAGGGGGTAGGGCTTTCCGGGCCAGACCTGCATGAGTCCTCAACTTCCTTGTGACATGCGGAAACTGATGTGTGGTCCGACAGGTGGTCCGACAAACTGCCCGGACCCGGACGCTCTCTTCCCGGCCGGGCGGCCGGGCATGTGCGGCGCCCGCGCGCCGTGACGCGCGGCACAGCCCGCACACTCCCGGAGATACTCCCCGAGCCCTTCCCCGACGGCCGGGAGGTACCGCCGGGGTTGGGCCGAACGGGTGTCCGGCGGGCATTCGTGTGAAGAGTGGGGTCGGGGCCCGTCCGGCGGCAGTGGTGCGCGGGAGCCGGGCCGGTGGTGCGCGGGAGCCCGTCGGCCATCCGGCTGCGGGCGGCTCGCGGCGGGCAGTACCCTTGATCGTCCGGCCGCCCCGGCCGACCGGTGCTAGTCAACGGCCCGTCAATGGTCCCCGCGCCCGCGGGGGGTCAGCCGCAGATGAGGTGGCGCATGGTGTTCCCCGCTGGCGGCGGCCGTGGTTCCGGGCCCGACGGCCCCGACCGGGGCGGTGCCCGCAGCGAGGCGCCCACGGTGGTCATGCGCCCCGCCATGACCGG
Source organism: Kitasatospora sp. NPDC036934 (assembly GCF_055608425.1). Classification (NCBI taxonomy): domain Bacteria; kingdom Bacillati; phylum Actinomycetota; class Actinomycetes; order Kitasatosporales; family Streptomycetaceae; genus Kitasatospora; species Kitasatospora sp. NPDC036934. Next base: position 139,413 of record NZ_JBVJQR010000008.1, read on the forward strand.
CCGCGCGCTCGTCCCGGCCCAGAGCGGCCCGGTGGAGGTCCCCGCGCTCGCCTGGTCGGCCGGCGAGTGGGAGGACGCCTACCAGCGGGTCCGGCTGTCCGGCCGCGCGTACGTCTGGCTCAACCTGGTCGAGCAGCGGCTGCGCTCCCTGGTCGACGAGGTGCTGCACCCCATCTACGCCCCCGCCCACGGCGAGGACTGGGTCACCGCCGCCGCCGGTCCGGCCGGCGAGGAGTGGGCCCACCGGGCCGGTGCGGTGCGCGAGGTCAGCCGCCGCAAGGGCTACCTCCTCGACCCGGCCGACGACGACCCGCTGGTCTTCCTCACCCTGCCCCAGCTGCGCGAACTGATGGTCCAGCACTGGCCCTGCTTCGAGCCCTTCCTCGCCGACCGGCGCGAGATCGAACTCGCCCTGGACGAACTGGAGGTGGCCCGGCACGTGGTCTCCCGCAACCGGGTGCTCACCCAGACCGTGCTGGCCCAGACCGAACGCGCCGCCGCCCGGCTGCTCGCCGTCCTGGACGGCGGCGCGGGCGGGGTGCCCGCCGACGTGGTGGAGTCACTGGTCGCCGGACGCTACGCGGACGTGGTCGCGGTGCACGCCGACCGGGTCCGGCTGCAGCGCGACCTGCCGGTGGAGGACCTGCTGGACGGCGCCCGACGCCTGGACGCGCTCGGCATCGGCCTCGGCATGCTCTGCCAGAACTACACCGGCAAACGGCTGGTCCGCCTCGCCGGCGAGGGCTGCCGGGTCCGGCTGCTGTTCCTCAATCCGGCGAGCAGCGCGGTGCGCCGCCGCGAACGCGAACTCGGGCTCTCGCGCGGCGAGTTGTCCCGTTCGATCGAGATGAACATCATGCACGTGCGACGGGTCCGGGCCCGGCTGCGGGACCAGGGCGGATTCGAGATCCGGGTCTTCGACGAGACTCCGCGCTTCACCGCCTACCTGGTCGAGGGCCCCCGCCCCACCGGCCCGGTGGCCGGCCGCCGGCAGAGCCGCGACCTCGGCGTCATCCAGCCCTACCTGCGCCGCTCCCGGGGCATGGAGTCCCCGGCACTCATCCTGCGCGGCGGCGCCGGCCAGCAGCCGGGCGGCACCGAGCCGGGGCTGCTGGAGGTGTACCGGGAGGAGTTCGAGGGGGTCTGGGCGGACGCCCGGAACGTCTCCTGACGGTCCGCATCATGAGATAACCGCTGGTGGAGGCCGTGCGGGCGGTGGAACACTGCGCACCGTGAACAGCCTCCCCGCCTGGACCCTGGAACCCGCCGGACCCAAGGACCTCGAACCCATCGTCGAGCTCAAGGCCCAGGTCATGCGCACCGACCTGGAACGCCTCGGGCGCTGGGACCCGGACCGCTCCCGGGACCGCGTGCGGAAGTCCTTCTCCACCCGGCACACGTCCGTGCTGCGGGTCGGAGGAGCCTTCGCGGGCTCGGTGACGATCCGACCCGACGAGCACGGCGGGCGCCACCTGGAGCTGTTCTACCTGGCCCCGCACCTCCAGGGCCGCGGCCTCGGCACCGCCGTCCTGCGCCACCTCCTCGCCGAGGCGGACGCGGCGGGCGAACCGGTCCGCCTGAACGTCCTGCAGGGCAGCGCCGCCCAGCGGCTGTACCAGCGGCACGGCTTCACGGTCGTCCACGAGGACCCGATCGACGTCTTCATGCTCCGGGAGCCGGCCGGGTGACCCCCGCCGAAGCCCGCCGGAGCCGGGACCAACGGGACGAGGACGTCCGCGCCGAGGCCCGCCGGCCGACGCGGGCTCATCACGTGGAGTAACGATTCTCCCAAAGCCCCTGGTCGACGCGGTCACGGCCGTGGTAGGTGTAGGCCCCGTGAAGATCACGGGGGATGACGGGGCCGTACTGCGCCTCGAAGACGTACACCGCACCTACGGCACCGGCCCGGAGGCCGTGCGAGCGCTCAGGGGGGTGGACGTCACCTTCGAGCGGGGCACCTTCACCGCCGTGATGGGCCCCTCCGGCTCCGGCAAGAGCACCCTGCTGCAGTGCGGCGCCGGCCTCGACCGCCCCGACAGCGGCCGGGTCGTCCTGGACGGCACCGACCTCGCCGGGCTGACCGAGACCCAGCTGACCGTCCTGCGCCGGCAGCGACTCGGCTTCGTCTTCCAGGCGTTCAACCTGGTCGGCTCGCTCACCGCCGAGCAGAACGTCGGCCTGCCGCTGCGCCTGGCCGGGCGCCGGCCGGACCGCGCCGAGGTCCACCGCGCGCTCGCCCAGGTCGGCCTCGGCGAGCGCACCGGCCACCTGCCGTCCCAGCTCTCCGGCGGCCAGCAGCAGCGCGTCGCCATCGCCCGCGCCCTGATCACCCGGCCCCGGGTGCTGTTCGCCGACGAGCCGACCGGCGCCCTGGACAGCTCCAGCAGCCGCGACGTGCTCGCCCTGCTGCGCGAACTGGTCGACCGTGAGGGCCAGAGCACCGTCATGGTCACCCACGACCCGGTCGCCGCCTCCCGCGCCGACCGGGTGCTCTTCCTCGCCGACGGCCGGATCGTCGACGACCTGACCAGCCCGAGCGCCCAGCGGATCGCCGAGCGGATGACCGCCCTGGAGACGGCGGGGACGCCGGCATGACGTCCCTCGGCACCCTGCTGCCCGTCGCCGCCGCGAGCCTGCGCCGCCGCAAGGCCGCCTTCGCCGGCTCCTACGTCGCCCTCACCCTCGGCGTCACCCTGGTCGCCACCACCGGCACCCTGCTGGGCGACACCGCCGGGGACGACTCCCCGCTCGGGGCCCCCTCCCTGCACAAGGTGCTCCAGTTCACCTCGGCGATGGCCGCGTTCGTCGCCGTCTTCGTCGTCGCCGGCACCTTCGCCTTCGCCGTCGCCCAGCGCCGCCAGGAGATCGCGATGCTGCGCGCCGTCGGCGCCACGCCCCGCCAGATCGTCTGGCTGATCACCGGCGAGGCCGCCGTCGTCGCCCTGGTCTCCGCCGTCAGCGGTTGCCTGCTCTCGCTGCCCGGCGCACCCGCGCTGGCCGCCTGGCTGGTCGCCCGCGGCGCCGCCCCCGAGGGGTTCAGCGCCCGGCCCGCCGTCGGGCCGATGCTGCTGGCCGCCGCCGTCGGCCTGCTGGTCGCCCTGCTCGGCGCGGTCACCGCGGCGGTCCGGGCCGGGCGGGTGCGGGCCGTCGAGGCGCTCGGTGACGCCGCCGTCGACCGCACGGTGATGACCAAGCCGCGCTGGGCCTTCGCCCTGCTCTCGCTGCTCGCCCTGGCCGGGGCAGTCGCCTACTACCTGTCCGCGGCCACCATGCCGCCCGCCCCCGGCGACCAGCCGGACGACCCCCAACTCGCCTCCCAGTGGGTGCTCGGCGCCGACCTGATCACCATCACCACGCTCGCCCTGTTCGCGCCCGTGGTCGTCCCCGCCCTGGTCCGGCTGCTCAGCGCCCCGCTGGCCCGGCTCACCGCCGCCGCCCCGCTGCTCGCCCGGCAGAACGCGCTCACCGCGGTGCGTCGCACCGTCTCCACCGCCACCCCGGCCTTCCTCACCATCGCGCTCGCCGGCACCGTCGTCGGCTCCACCGCCGCCTTCGCCGACGCCATGACCGCCCAGGCCGGGGCCACCGCCGCCGCCCGGTACGTGCTGCGCCCCGGCGGCCAGCCGCTGCCCGCCGACGCCGCCCACCGGCTCACCGCCGCCCAGCCCGGTCTGCGCGCCACCGCCACCACCGCCACCGTGGTCACCGGGCTCGGCGCCGACCGGCCCGCCTTCGACGACCACGGCGAGGATTCGCCCGCCACCGTGCCGTCCGCCGCCACCGTCGTCGACGGGGACCTCGCCACCGCCTGGACCCTGCCCGCCGTCCAGGGCAGCCCCGCCGACCTGCACGGCGCCACCCTCGCCGCCTCCACCGACCAGGCCCGCGGCCACGGCTGGAAGCTCGGCGACCAGGTCAACCTGCGCCTCGCCGACGGCACCGTCACCGGCCTGCGGCTCGCCCTGGTCTACCGCACCCAGCTCGGCCTGGACGAGGTCCTGCTCAGCGGCGAGGCCGTCGCCGGCCACCTGGGCGGCGCCCGCCCCGGCGCCGTCCACCTCAGCGCCGAGCCCGCCGACCGGCTCGGCGGCGCCCTCACCGACGCCCACGACCCCGGGCCCGACCCCAACGCCCACTACGCCTGGATCGCCACCACGACGATCCTCGGCCCCGCCCTGCTCTACGCGCTGATCGCCATCGTCAACACCATGGTGATGAGCGCCGCCGACCGCCGCCGCGACTTCACCGTGCTGCGGCTGACCGGGACGGTGCGCCGCCAGGTGCTCCAGATGGTCGCCCTGGAGGCCGTCCTGGTGGTGGCCACCGCCGCCGTGCTGGCCCTCGCCGTCACCGCCCTCACCCAGTACGGCACCACCGCGCTGCTCAACCACCGCATCCTGGCCGGGCAGGCGAGCGTGGCGCTGCGGCTGCCCTGGCTGCCGCTGGGCGCGGGCGCGGCCGTGTGCCTGCTGCTCGCCGTGGCGGCCAGTGTGCTGCCCAGCCGGCTCGCGCTGGCCGGGCGGCCGGGGCGTGTCTGACAATTCGCGTCGGATCAGCGGGAGTTGTCAGACGCGCCCCTGACCCTGGCCGGTCGGCCGGGACCGTGACGGCCGCCCTGACGGCCGGGTTGTCGGTGGGGCGGGTGATGATAGGGGCTGTTTCGCTGGCGGACGGAAGGACAGACCTGATGACCTGGTGGCAGCAGCCACTGGTCGGCTTCGACCTGGAGACCACGGGCACCGACCCGGCCGTGGACCGCATCGTCACGGCCGCCCTCGTGGACACCGTCGGCGCCGTCCGGGTGGAGGCCGCCCACTGGCTGATCGATCCCGGAGTGCCGATCCCCGCCGAGGCGGAGGCGATCCACGGCATCGGCGACGCGGTCGCGCGCAGCAGGGGCCGGCAGCCCAAGGAGGCGGTGGAGGAGATAGCCGCCGCGCTGTGCGCGCGGATCGCGGACGGTCGGCCGGTGGTGGCGTTCAACGCGCCGTTCGACCTCTCACTGCTCGACGCCGAGCTGCGCCGCTACGGGCTGCCCACGCTCGCCGAGCGCCTCGGCGCCCCGGTCGGGCCGGTGCTGGACGCCCTGGTGATCGACCGGACCGTGGACAAGTACCGCAAGGGCTCCCGCACCCTCCAGCGGGTGTGCGAGGTGTACGGGGTGGAGCTGACGGATGCCCACGAGGCGGGCAGCGACGCACTGGCCGCCGTCCGGGTCGCCGTCGCGCTGGCCGCCCGCTACCCGGCCGAGGTGGGGGAGGTGGCCCCGGACGAACTGCACCGGCGGCAGATCGGCTGGTACCGGGAGTGGGCCCAGGGCCTCCAGGACTGGCTGCGCCGCGGCAAGGACCCGCTCGCGGTGGTCGACCCGCGCTGGCCGTCCAGGCCGGACCCGGGGGACGGGTGACGGCCGTACGCCTCGCCCGCCCCGAGGACCTGCCCGGCTTCCTCGCGCTCGCCGCCGAGGTCGAGCACTGGTTCGGCCCGATGGTGGCCGAGCCCGGCTTCCACCGCGCGGTGCGGAGGACCGCCGCCCGGGGCCTCGCCACTGTGGCGGAGGACGAGCGGGGCCCGCTCGGCGGCCTGCTGTTCGGCACCGCGCCGGACGGACCGCACCACCTGCACTGGCTGGTGGTCGCCGAACGCGCCCGGGGCACCGGCGTCGGCCGGGCACTGGTCGAGGACGTGCTGCGCCGCCACGTCCACGCCCCGGCCACCGTCGAGGTGGTCACCTTCGGCCCGGACCACCCGGGGGCGGTGACCAGCGGTGCCCGGGTGTTCTACGAACGGCTGGGCTTCACCCCGGCCGAACCCACCGACCCCGGCCCGGAGGGCGGCTCCCGCCAGGTCTACCGGCTGCGTCTGAGCTCACCCGGCCCGGCCCGGCCCGGCCCGGCCTCAGCCGACCTGACCTGACCTGACGGCCCGGGGGCGCTCTCCGGACCGGCGGCATCAGGGCGGCCGGTCCTACTGGAGGTCCAGCCCCACCGGGTGCGCCACGTCCACCGGGCAGACGAACACGTGCAGTTCGCCGTGCCGCCCGACCGACAGGTCCGGGCCGCCACCGCTCTCCACGGTCAGCAGGTGCGTCATCCGCTCGCCGCAGCGGCCGCAGTCGACCGGGACCAGGTCGGTGAGGTGCCAGGACGGCCAGCCGCCCAGCTTCCAGCCGTCCGCGCGGCCGTGGTCGCGCTCGTACTCGACGCCCCGCCGCTCGGCGAAATCCGCGATGGCGCGGGCGAGTTCCCCGGGCAGTTCGTCCCGGTCGGGCAGGTCGAGGAGCTGTTCGGGGCGCACCGCGCAGGGCTCGGGCAGGTACTCCCCGGCGCTGCGCAGCGGCGGCGGGGGAGCGGCCGGGGCGAGTGCGGCGGCGCGCTGCCAGTGGAGTTCGACGGCGGGGCCGTAGTAGTAGCGCTCGCCCTGGAGGTCGTCGTGGTCGTTGGGGCACCAGAGCACCTGGAGCAGGTCGGTGCCCTCCGGCCAGGGCAGGTGCGGGGCGTCCTCCGCGCGGATCAGGGCGAGCGGGACGAGGGCGGTGGCCGGGGACTCCACGGGGGCCGGCCGGGGGTATCCGAAGTCGTCGTCCGGGTGGTGCGCGGTGCAGTGCGGCCAAGGGGCTCCGGCCGGCCACTCGGCCGGGCCGCCGATCCGGCTCGCCCCGGGCAGCGGCCGGCCGGGCTGGGGGTGCAGCAGGGTGGCCGGCCGCAGGTAGCGGGCGAGGCCGGGGACGGCGGCCACGAGGTCGGCGGCGCTGGGCGCGGTGGCGGTCACGGCGCCCACCCTACGGTCGCCGCCCCGGACTCCGTCGGGCGGCCCGACTGCCTCAGGAGGCGGGGAAGTCGAAGGTGTACCCCTGGGAGACCAGCCAGGGCAGCAGCTGCTTGAGCGCGGCCACGGTCTGGCTGCGGTCGCCGCCGCCGTCGTGCATCAGGATCACCCCGCCGGGCTTGAGCTGCTTCTGCACGGTGGAGACGATCGCCGACACGCCCGGGCGGGACCAGTCGCGAGGGTCGACGGACCAGCCGAGCGAGTCCATCCCGAGGCCGGCCGCGATGTGCTCGTTGTCGGCGTTGAAGCCGCCGCCCGGGGCACGGAACCAGTCGATCCGGGTGCCCGGCCCGCCGGCCTTGACGATCATGTCGCGGGCGGCGCCGATCTCGTACACCGCCTTGTCGTGCGGGAGCTTCTCGAACGGCTGCGGGTGGTGGACGCTGTGGTCGCAGAGCCGGTGGCCCTCGGCCAGGATCCGCTTGACCAGGGCCGGGTTGGCGGCGGCGTTCTGGCCGATCTCGCAGAAGGTGGCCTTGACGTGGTACTGGGCGAGCAGGTCGAGGACCTGCCCGGTGGCCGGGCCGGGGCCGTCGTCGAAGGTGAGCGCGACGGTGCGGCCGCCGGAGGCGGTGGAGCCGATCACCTTGGTGGCCGATCCGGGATGGGCGGGCGGTGCGGGCGGTGCGGGCGTGCCGGTGGGCTGGGGCCGGCCGGACGCCGGCGGGGCCGCGGGGGTGCGCGCCTTGGCGCCGGCCGGCGGGGCGGCGTGGTCGGTGCCATTGCCGGTGTCGGTGCCGGTGCCGACGGCGTCCGAGCCGGCGGTGGGCGCGCCGCCGCCGGCACCCGTGCCGGTCGGCTGCTGCGGGGCGGGGCTGCCCGTGCCGGTGCCCGACGCGGTGCTGCCGGCGGCCCCGGTGGCGCTGCTGGAACTGCTCGGCTGGAGCGCCCCGCTGGCGGTGCCGCAGGCGGCCAGCCCCAGGACGGCGGCCACCGCGACGCAGCCCGCGATCAGCCGGCGGCGACCGGTGGCCGAACGGGCCGGGTGGGAGGGGTGGCGAGGGGCGGTCCGGTGCATGGCGGCGGCTCCTGAGGGCGAGAGGGGTGCCGATCCATCGGTCAGGATGACTGTGCGATAGGACGCCGATCGTACGTGTCCCGGTTGCGCGCCGGACCGATCCCGCTTAAGAGTCTTCTCACACCCGACCGGCTTGGCGGCCGTCGCTCGGGCCGGGTAGGGCCGCCCCGTCAGAACGGGTACCAGCGCACCCCGGTCGCCCCGTCGCGGAGCGAGTCGACCCGGCGCCGGAACTCCGCGAGCGCCGCCGGGTTCCCGGCCGCCTGCTGGGCGACCCAGGAGGCGCTGGCGGTCTCCCGGGCCCCGCGCAGCACCGCGAAGCCGGGCCAGTCGCGGACGTCCCAGCCGTACGCCTCGGTGAACGCCCGGTACTCCTCGCCGGGCACGCCGTAGCGGTCGTGGGCGAGCGCGAGGACCACCAGGTCGTGCTCGCGCAGGTCCTGCGAGAAGGTCTCCAGGTCGAGCAGCACCGGCCCGTCCGGGCCGACGTGCACATTGCGCGGCAGCGCGTCGCCGTGGATCACCCCGGGCCGCAGCCGCGGCTCCAGGCCGGGCAGGGCGGCCGCGAAGGCGTCCCGGCGCTCACGCAGGAAGGCGACGTCCGCCGGGTCCACCTGACCCTCGGCGGAGGCCAGCCAGCGCTCGACCGGCGCCAGCAGGTCACGCCGGCCGAGCGGGAACGGCGGCAGCGGCAGCGCGTGCAGGGTGCGCAGCAGCGGGGCGAGGTCGGCCGGGCGGGCCGGGCGGACGGCGGGGGCGAGCCGGTGCCAGAAAGTGACCGGGTGCCCGTGCGCCGACTGCGGCCCGGGCGCCACCGCCCGGTACGGGTGGACCACCGGGAGGCCCTGGTCGGCCAGCCAGTGGGCGAAGGCCAGTTCGCGCTGCGCCCGCTCGTACAGTTCGGGGCCGCGGCCGACCTTGGCGACCACGGCCGGGCCGCCGAGGTCGAAGACGGCGTTCTCGCCGAGCGCGAGCAGCCGGGCCCCGTCCGGGGAGGGCAGTCCGGCGGTCTCGCAGGCCCGGGTGAGCAGCAGTCGGGCGCGGCCCTCGTCGAAGGGGATCATGGCTGGGCTCCGTTCCGCCGTCGTTCATCCGCTCGTCCGGGGACTCCGGACGGTGATCATCATGACGCACACGATGACGGACGGACCCCGGGGCCCGCGGCGATCCGGGGTCGGGGCGGGGCGGGGCGGGGTCATCCCTCACTCGGGACCCTGAGCCATCCTCCTCGGAGGTAGGGGGTCGGCTCCACCCTGAGGGGGAGGAGACTCCACCCGGAGTACGAGGTCAACGGGGTACGGCCCGGGAGAGACTGGGTCGGGGCTGCTTCGGGGCGGCCCGCAACGGGGGTTGGACCACGGGGGCGCCTTGCCGAGGGCGAGCACGTACTCGTAGGACGACGCCCAGACCTACTTACCTGCCGACCGGCAAGGGCGCGCCGACGCGTGTGACCCGCCGGTCCTGCCGTCGCCCAGTGTCCCGTCCCCCAAGGGCTGCGGTGAACCATGCCCAGGAGGCATCGAGCATGTTCCACCGACTAGGACAATTCGTCGTTCGCCGCGCCTGGTGGGTGATCGCCGCGTGGATCGTCGGGGCGGTCGTCATATCGATCAGCGCTGCGAAGGTCGTCGACCAGACCGACCAGTCGAAGTTCCTGCCCACCCACTACGAGTCCATCCAGGCCTCGGAACTCCAGTCACGGGCCTTCCCGTCCAGCTTCACGCCGTCCGCCCTGCTGCTCTTCGAGCGCAACGACGGCGGCCAGCTGACCAAGGACGACCAGGCCTCGATGGACAAGGTCGTCAAGGGCCTGACGGACGCGCAGATCCCGCTGGTCCAGCAGATCCTGCCGGTGCTCGACCAGTCGAAGTCCAAGGACGGCAAGTACGCGCTGTCCCAGGTCGCCATCGACCAGACCAAGCAGCAGGACCCGCAGTTCACCGACGCGGCCAAGAAGCTGCGTGACGACGGCACCAAGCTCGCCGAGGGCACCGGGCTGAAGTTCCGGGTCGGCGGTGACGCGGCGAGTCAGCTGGACCAGAAGGACTCCTCGGGCTCGACCGACGCCATCGTGCTGTTCGGCGGTCTGGTGCTGGTCATCGTGATCGTCGGCATCATCTTCCGCAGCATCCTGGCCGGCCTGCTGCCGGTGCTGCTCTCGCTGGTGGTCGCGATGCCGGTCTCCAAGGGGCTGATCAACGACGCGATCAGCGCGTTCGACCTGCAGACCACGCCGATGACCTCGGCGATCCTCATCATCGTGGTGCTCGGAGTCGGCACCGACTACTTCCTCTTCCTGGCGTTCCGCTACCGGGAGCGACTGCGGGCCGGTGACGACCGCAAGCAGGCCGTGGCCAGCGCGGTCGGCCGGGTCGGCGAGGCGATCGCCTCCGCCGCCGGTGCCGTCGCGGTCGCCTTCGCGGTGCTGATCCTCTCCAGCCTCGGCATGTTCACCGCGCTCGGCCCGGCGCTGGCCATCGCCGTCCTCGCCACCGCGCTCGTGATGCTCACGCTGGCCCCGGCCGTGCTCGCCGTGATCCCCTCCAGGGCCGTGTTCTGGCCCGGCCGGAAGTGGATGCGGGAGCCCCAGAACGCCCGCTTCGCCGCGCTCGGTCGGATGACCGGCAAGAAGCCCGGCCTGGTCGCCCTGGTCTCCGGCGGGCTGCTGGTCGTCCTCGCCCTGGCCGGCATCAACTACACCGGGACCTACGACCTGGCCGGCAGCTCCATGCCCAAGGACAAGGAGTCGATGGTCGTCCAGGACAAGCTGATGACGGCCTTCTCGGCCGGTGCCACCGACCCCAGCCACGTCTTCCTGACCAGCACCAACGGCGCCAAGCTGAACGACGCCGAGCTGAAGGACTTCGCCGGCCGGATCGGCGGCGTCGCCGGGGTGGCCAACGTGGTCATGCCCACCAAGGAGCGCGGCCTCAGCAAGGACGGCGCCACCGCCGACTTCTCCGTGGAGCTGAAGGACGCGCCGGCCACCAACGAGGCCATCGACACCGTGGTGAAGCTGCGCGACGCCGCGCACGCGGCGGCCCCGGCCGACACCAAGGCCCTGGTCGGCGGCATGACGTCCGTCTTCAAGGACATCAACGCCGCGATGGCCCACGACTACAAGCTGGTCTTCCCGATCGCCGCGCTGCTCATCATGATCATCCTGGGTCTCCAGCTGCGCAGCCTCGTCGCACCGTGGTACCTGATGGCCTCGGTCGGCCTCGGCTTCGGAGCCACCCTCGGCGCCACCACCCTGCTGTTCCAGAACATCAAGGGTGAGGAGGGGCTGATGTTCATGCTGCCGATCTTCATCTACCTCTTCGTGGTGGCGATCGGCACCGACTACAACATCCTGATCATCGCCCGCCTCCGGGAGGAGGCCCGGGAGGGCCGCAGCCCGCGCGAGGCGGCCCGCGAGGCCGTCAAGCACGGCGGCCCGACGGTGGCGGCGGCCGGCTTCATCCTGGCGGCCTCGTTCGCGACCTTCATGCTCGCGGGCAACGTCCTCTTCATGGAGCTGGGCTTCTCGCTGGCCTTCGGCATCGTGCTGGCGGCCTTCGTGATGGCGATGTTCTTCACCCCGTCCGTCACGGCGCTGCTCGGCCGGCGCGCGTGGTGGCCCGGCCACGGCGGCGACGCCCGTCCGGGTGCGGGCCACGCCCCGCGGGTCGGCGCCACGATGTCGCCGGAGCCTGTCGGCCGGCGTTGATCGTGGGCTGAACACGGGCCGAACACCAGGCGGCGCCCCGCTCCGGCGGGGCGCCGTCCCCGTTTTCCCGGGGCGTCAAACGTGATCTGTCGGGCAGAAAAGTCCCCGGTCAATCGGGGTGTCGCCGTGCTACAGTCGAGTCAGTTGCAGTTTTGGTTCCCATGAACGCTTGTGTGCGCCTGCTGGTTCCAACCAACAGGCGCATTTGTTTTGTCCGGTGTTTCAGTCTCCGGATGGGGATCGCGGCTACTTGGGGATTCACGAGGTGTGGATCCCTGATGCCCCAATAGGAGGAGACGGTTATGGCTACCGGCACCGTGAAGTGGTTCAACAGCGAAAAGGGCTTCGGCTTCATCGAGCAGGACGGCGGCGGCCCGGACGTGTTCGCCCACTACTCGAACATCCAGGCGAACGGCTTCCGTGAGCTCGTCGAGGGCCAGCGCGTGGAGTTCGACGTCACCCAGGGCCAGAAGGGCCCGCAGGGCGAGAACATCCAGGTCATCGCCTGACGTCAGCCTCCGAGCTGACGCGTGATCTTGTGATCTCGTGAAGCGGGGGCCCGCACCGAGCACGGTGCGGGCCCTCGTTCATGCCGCCGTACGGCCGGGGCGGCGCACTTCGAGACGACGGCCGACCAGTCCGCGACCGCGGGCTGCCGACCGACGTACGGAGACCCCTTGACCACCCCTGCCCGCACGCCCCGCGACCGTGGCGACCGCACCACCGGCGACCGCTCGACCGCCCGTTCGGCCGAGCGCACCGCCGAGGGCCGCACCGGCCGCCCCCGCCGCAGCGGGGACAACCCCGAGCGCCCCCGCCGCGACGGCGAGGGCGCGGACCGCGCGCGCAAGCCCCGCAACCGCGCCGGTGCCCCGAAGGCCACCCGCACCGCCACCCCGGAGCCCACCGACTTCACCGTCGTCGAGGGCACCCCGGCCCGGCCCCCGGCGGCCTCCTTCGCCGAGCTCGACCTGCCCAAGGCGATCCTGTCCGCGCTCACCCGCGAGGGCGTCACCGAGCCGTTCCCGATCCAGGGCGCCACCCTGCCCGACTCGATCGCCGGGCGCGACGTCCTCGGCCGCGGCCGTACCGGCTCCGGCAAGACCCTGGCCTTCGGCCTGCCGCTGCTCGCCCGCACCGCCGGGCGCCGCGCCGACTCCCGGCACCCGCTGGCGCTCGTCCTGGTGCCCACCCGCGAGCTGGCCCAGCAGGTCACCGACGCGCTCACCCCGTACGCCACCGCCGTCAACCTGCGGATCACCACCGTCGTCGGCGGCATGGGCATCAGCCGGCAGGCCAACGCGGTGCGCCGCGGCACCGAGGTCCTGGTCGCCACCCCCGGCCGACTGGACGACCTGATCGGGCGCGGTGACGTCAACCTGTCCGACGTGGCCATCACCGTCCTGGACGAGGCCGACCAGATGGCCGACATGGGCTTCCTCCCGCAGGTCAGCAAGCTGCTGGAGCAGGTCGCCGAGGGCGGGCAGCGGATGCTGTTCTCCGCGACCCTGGACCGCAACGTGGACCGGCTGGTCAAGCGCTTCCTGACCGACCCGGTCACCCACTCGGTCGACCCCTCGGCCGGCGCGGTCACCACCATGGACCACCACGTCCTGCAGCTGGAGCCCGCCGACAAGGCCTCCGCCACCGCCCACATCGCCTCCCGCGACGGCCGGGTGATCATGTTCGTGCACACCAAGCACGGCGCCGACCGGCTCGCCAAGCAGCTGCGCGCCACCGGCGTGATGGCCGCCGCCCTGCACGGCGGCAAGTCCCAGCCGCAGCGCAACCGGGTCCTGGACCAGTTCCGCGAGGGCGAGGTCACCGCGCTGATCGCCACCAACGTGGCCGCCCGCGGCATCCACATCGACGGCCTCGACCTGGTCGTCAACGTGGACCCGCCGATCGACCACAAGGACTACCTGCACCGGGGCGGGCGCACCGCCCGGGCCGGCGAGTCCGGCACGGTCGTCACCCTGGTGCTGCCCGAGCAGCGCCGCGAGGTCAACCGGCTGATGACGGTCGCCGGGATCCGCCCGACCGTCACCAAGATCCGCCCCGGCGACGCCGACCTGACCCGGATCACCGGCGCCCGCACCCCCAGTGGCGTCCCGGTCGCGCTGGCCGTCCCCGTCGTCGCCCAGCCCGCCGCCCCGGCCGGCTCCGCCGACGGCAAGTCCGGCAACGCGCGCCGCCGCTCCGGCAAGCGCTCCGGGCTGCCCACCGACGTCGACATGAACGGCAACCCGCGCCGCCCGCGCCCCAAGCAGCGCCTCGGCGCCGCCGCCCAGGGCGAGCGTCCGCAGGCCGCCGGGTTCATCGGGCGCTCCTCCGGCCGGGCCCGGCCGGGCAGCGGCTCCCAGTCCGGCGGCAACTACGGGACGGGCCGCCAGCGCCGCAAGTTCGACTGACGGCCGCCCCGGCTCCCGGTCCCGACTCCCGGATCCCGGTCCCGAAGGACGGGCCCCGCGACCTCCCCGTACGAGGGGGGCGCGGGGCCCGTTCCGCGTTCGCGGGCCCGTCCGACCGGCCGGTGGTCAAACAGCTGGCGTGAATCCGCCGAAGCTCGCCTTGAACGAGAGCTTGACGGTGCCCCGGCGAACCCGGATTCTTCTACACGGCCCACACAACTGTCGCACAGTCACCATCCGTGCACAGCTGTCGAGTTGACGTGATTCGCCGAACCGGAAGGACCACCGTCCCGATGCGCCGAACCTCCGCCCTGCTGACCACCGCCCTGCTCGCAGGGGCCGCCGCCCTGGCCGCACCCGCCACCGTCGCCCAGGCCGCGCCCTCCTGCGGCGCCTACGTCGCGGGCTGGAGCGCGATCGGCAGCTGCAGCGGCCTCGACCCGATGCAGACCTGGACCGTCACCGCCACCTGCTACTACTGGAACTCCACCCACACCGTGCAGTTCACCCGCCCGGCCATCGGCGGCATCGCGATCGGGGACGGCAGCCTCTCCGCGGCCTGCGGCGTCGGCGACAGCGTCATGTTCCCGCGCGTCATCCTGGGCGCCACCCCGCCGGCCGGCCCGACCGGCCAGATCACCGGCTACGTCGGCAAGTGCGTCGACGTGAAGGGCGCCAACCTCGGCAACGGCACCCCCGTCCAGATCTACGACTGCAACGGCAGCCTGGCGCAGAAGTGGCGGATCGGCGTCGACGGCACCGTCCGCGCCCTCGGCAAGTGCATGGACGTCGCCGGCGGCGGCACCGCCAACCACACCATGGTCCAGCTCTACGACTGCAACGGAACCGGCGCCCAGCAGTGGCAGGCCCGCTCCGACGGCTCGCTGTACAACCCGCAGTCCGGCCGCTGCCTGGACGACCTCGGCTTCTCCACCGCCAACGGCAACCAGCTCGGCATCTGGGACTGCAACGGCGCCGCCAACCAGAAGTGGCAGCTGCCTGCCTGACGGAGCATCAGGAACGCGTCCCGGTCCGCCGCCCGCGCCCCCGTCGGGCGGCGGACCGGGCTGCTCACGCCCCGCGCTACACCGTCGCCGCCGTCGGGGGCGCCGTGGCCGTTGCCTTCGGGGCCAGCAGGCGCAGCCGCTCCGCCGTCTCCGCGTCCCGCGGCGCCATCACGATCAACTGCAGCCCTTCGGCCGCCAACAGCACGTGCTGGTCGATCCGCAACTCGCCCAACTCCTCGTGCCGCACCACCTTCTCGGCCCCCGAACGCTCCGCCACCTGGTGCTCGTCCAGCCAGCGGTCCGCCTCCGGATGCTCGTCCCGCACCTGCTGGATCGTCCGGCCCAGGTGCCGGCCCACCGCCGTGGCCTCGCCGCCGCGCTCCGCGTAGGCCGAACGCAACTGGGCCAGGAACCGCCGGGCGTGCTCCTCCCAGTGCTCCACCCGGTCGCGGTGCAGGGCGTTGCCGAAGACCACCCAGGCCAGGTTGCACTCCTGCGGTGGCCGCCCGGTCAGCCCGAACAGCGCGTCCGCGCCCGGATTCCACGCCCGCAGGTCCCAGTTGGCGTCCATCACCCAGGCCGGCGCCGGCCACTGCGCGTTCATCAGCCGCAGCAGCGCGGCCGGGACCTCCGCGGGCGCGCTCACCTCCCCGTCCATCGGGTGGCCGCCCGCCAGCCGGAACAGGTACGCCGTCTCCGCCCGGTCCAGCCGCAGCGTCCGGGCCAGACTCGCCAGCACCTCCGGCGACGGGTGGATGTCCCGCCCCTGCTCCAGCCACGTGTACCAGGTCACCCCCACCCCGGCCAGCAGCGCCAGCTCCTCCCGCCGCAGCCCCGGCGTCCGCCGCCGCACCCCCGGCGCCAGCCCCACCTGCTGCGGCGTCAACCGGGCCCGCCGGCTGCGCAGAAAGCCCGACAGCTCCGTGCGGCGCTCCTCCGACTCGTCCATCTCCCCCGTCCTTCCTGGTGGTCGAACTACCAGTATCGCCACGCACTGCCGCCGCCCCGGCGCCCGAGAGAGGCTTGATCACGTCACCGAACGCGCCGGCTCCGAGGAACGCCAGATGAATCGTCAGAACCACACCGTCCGCCGTACCGTGGTCGCCCTCGCGGCGGCCGCCGCCCTGCTCGGCACCGCCGGCACGCTACCCGCCGCCGCGGCCGCCCACTGCCCGGCCCCGGCCGTGATCAACGGCCACGCCCCCACCCTCGTCCCCGAGAGCGCGGTCTGGGACCAGGCCCACCACCGCTTCCTGGTCGGCTCGCTGCGCCACGGCACCGTCTCCGCCGTCGGCCTCGACGGCGGCGTCCGCACCCTGATCGACGACCCCGGCACCCTGATCGAGATCGCCGGCCTGCGGATCGACCAGGCCCGCCGCCGCATCCTGGTCACCAACCTCGACAACGGCGTCGGCGAACGCAGCGGCCCCGCCACCGCCGGCCGGGTCGCCGGCATCGCCGCCTACGACCTCGACACCGGCCGCCGCCTCTACTACACCGACCTCGCCGCCGTCGCCGGCGACGGCGGTAGCCACCTGGCCAACGACATCGCCGTCGCCCCCGACGGCACCGCCTACGTCACCGACTCCTTCGCCCCCGTCGTCTACCGGGTCGACCCCGACGGCACCGGCTCGGTCCTGCTGCGCGACGACCGCCTCACCCCCGCCCCCGGCGCCTACGGCCTCAACGGCATCGCCTACCGCGACGGTCGGCTCGTCCTCGGCAAGTGGGACGACGGCACCCTGTGGCAGCTCCCGCTCCGGGACCCGTCCGCCGTGCGCCGCGTCGAGATTGCCGACGGCGGCGCCCTGCTCCACCTCGACGGCATCACCGCCCGCCCCGACGGCGCCCTCGCGGGCGCCACCAACGCCTTCTTCGGCAGTGGCCGCGACGCCGAGGTCGAACTGCGCTCCGACGACCACTGGCACACCGCCCGCCTCACCGCCGTCCACCCCTCCGCCGACCCCACCCCCACCGCCGTCACCACCGGCCCCGGCGGCGCCCTCTACCAGCTCTCCGGCGGCCTGGCGGCCGCCAACGCCGGCCACCCGGGGGACAGCTTCACCCTGCGGCGGGTCTGACACCCTCCGGCCCGGCGGCGCGCACGGCCCCGGCCGTGCGCGCCGCCGGTGCGTCCGCGCGCCGTCACTCGAGGGAGTGAACGCAACTGGCTTGCCGAATACCAGCACCGCAGGGCCTACCAGCACCGCAAGGCCTCGTGACGGCTCAGGCGGTGAGGGCCGGGAGCGCCTGCGCCGCGTGGCGGGCCCGGTCGTAGCGCTGGAGCAGCAGGGTGGCCAGTTCGGGGGCGGGGCCGAGGACGCCGGCGACCAAGTCGGCCTCGTCCGAGGCCGCCGCCACGATGCGGTCCGGCAGCAGGCCCGGGGCCAGCAGGTACGGGGCGACGGCCGTGTGCTCGGCGCCGGCCGCTCGCAGGGCGGCGAGGGCGTCGGGGACGCGCGGGCCGGCCGCCGAGGCGTAGGCGACCTCGACGGCGGCCCAGCCGCGGGTGCGGCACCAGTCGGCGGCGACGGCGCGGGTGGCGGCGTCGGCGGCCGGGTCGGAGGAACCCGCGGCGGCCAGCACCACGCCGGTCCGGGCGCGGGCCTCGGCCGAGCGGACGTCCAGCCCGGCCTCGGCCAGCCGGCGGTCCAGGGCGGCGAGCAGTAGCGGGGAGGGCCCCAGCACGTCGGCGACCGGCAGCCCGGCGCCGGTGGCGCGCAGCGCGGCGGGGATGTCGTGCTTGGCGTGGAAGGCCCGGTTGAGCAGCAGCGGGACGGCCACCGCGTCCGGGAGCCGGCCGACCACCTGGGGGATCCGCGGCGCGCAGTGGTCCAGGTAGGCGGTGGCGACCTCCAGGGCGGGCCGCTGTGCCCGCACCTCCCGGACCAGCGCGGCCACGGTCGCGGCGTGCCGCGGGTCGCGGCTGCCGTGGGCGATCAGCAGGAGGGCGGGCACCGGCGGCCGCCTCACTTGCCGGAGGCCAGCAGGCCGCGGTTGCGCAGCACCCGGCGCTCGACCGGGGTGAACACCAGCAGCTCGATGGCGATGCCGACGAACAGGATGAGGATGATGCCGAGCAGCACCCCGGACATGTCGGAGAACTCGCGCTGGTCCTCCAGGAACCGGCCCAGGCCGCGGCCGAGGTCGGGGGAGGAGGCGACCAGTTCGGCGGCCATCAGCGAGCGCCAGGAGAACGCCCAGCCCTGCTTGAGCCCGGCCAGGTAGCCGGGCAGCGCGGCCGGGATGAGCACGTGCCGGGCGCCGGTGAGGCCGGTGGCGCCGATGGTGCGCCCGGCCCGCAGGAACAGCGGCGGCACCTGGTCGATGCCGGCCACCAGCCCGTTGGCGATGGAGGGGACGGCACCGAGCAGGATCACCGCGTACATCATCGAGTCGTTGATGCCGAGCCAGATGACGGCGGCCGGCACCCAGGCGACCGAGGGAAGCGACTGGAGGCCCTGGAGCACCGGGCCGATCGCGGTGCGCACCGGCCTGACCCGGGCGACCACCAGGCCGATCGGGGTGCCGATGACGACGGCGAGCAGGAAGCCGGACAGGCCCCGCCACACGCTGGTCCAGATGATCGAGAACAGCGTGCCCTGGTACCAGAGGTCCTGGAGGGAGTGCCACACGTCGGCGGGGCTGGGCAGCTTGTACGAGGAGGTGAGGTGGAAGCTGTACGCGCCCTGCCACAGCGCCAGCACCACCAGAACGCCGATCAGCGGCGGCAGCGCCTTGGTGCGCAGCACCTCGCCGAGCGAACTGCGCTGCGCGGCGACGGAGTCGAGGGCGTCCAGGCCGGCGCCGACGTCGGCGCTGTCCGACCCGGGGCTCTTGTCGAGGACGGGGGCGGTGTCAGTGCTGGCCATGGCGACGGATCTCCCCACGCAGTTCTTCGGTGATCTCGATGGACAGGTCGGCCACGCCCGCGGACTCGATGCGGCGCGGCTGCGGCAGGTCGATCCGCCACTCGCGGGCGACCCGGCCGGGCCGGGAGGAGAGCAGGACGACCCGCTGGGCCAGCCGGACGGCCTCGCGCACGTTGTGGGTGACGAACAGGACGGACAGCTGCCGTTCGGCCCAGATCCGGGTGATCTCGTCGTGCAGGACGTCGCGGGTGATGGCGTCGAGGGCGGCGAACGGCTCGTCCATCAACAGCACCTTGCTGCCCTGGGCGAGGGCGCGGGCCATCGCGACGCGCTGGCGCATGCCGCCGGACAGCTCGTGCACCCGCTTGCCGTACGCGCCGTTCAGGCGGACGAGTTCGAGCAGCCGCTCGGCCTCGGCGCGGCGCTCGGGTCGGGGGACGCCGGCCAGCTTGAGGGCGAGTTCGATGTTCCGGCCGGCGGTGAGCCAGGGGAACAGCGCGTGTTCCTGGAACATCAGGGCGGGGCGGCCGCCGGGCACCTCGATGCTGCCGCGGCTGGGCTCGTCCAGGCCGGCGACCAGGTTGAGCAGGGTGGACTTGCCGCAGCCGGAGGCGCCGAGGAGGGTGACGAACTCGCCGGGCGCGACGTCGAGCGTGATGTCGTCGAGCACGTGGGTCCGGGCGCCGGGGCGGCCGAAGGACTTGTGGACGTGCGAGATCCGCACGGCGGGCGCGCCGCCGTGGGCGTCGGCGCCGGGGGCGTCCGCCGAGGTGGTCAGTGCCGGGGTCATCCGGGCACCTCCTGCGTGAGTGGTCGGGCTGGCTGGCGAGTCGGAGCCGGGGTCCGGGCCCCGCCCACCCGGTGGGCATCGATCGGGGATCGACCGGGCGGGCGGGACCGGACCACGGAGTTACTTGGTGCCGAGTCCGGCGTCCGCCACGGGCGGCTGGCCCTTGGCCGCGAGGACCTTGTTCAGCAGGGTGAGGTCGTAGATGCCTTTCAGATCGGGCTTCTTGAGGAGCCCGGCGGTCACCGCGTGGTCGGCCTCGGCCTGAAGGGTGTCCGCCAGCGGGTCGTCCAGGAAGTCGATGCCGGCCCAGGCCGGGTCGAGGACGGCCGGCTCCAGCGCGTTGCCGGCCTCCTTCTTGATGGCCTCGTTGGCGTCGGCCTTGGCCTTGTCGGGGTTGGCCTTGATGAAGGCGTTGGTGTCCACCGAGCCGCGCAGCACGGCCTCCACCACGTCCGGGTGCTCCTTGAGGAACTTCTGCGAGACGATGATGTTGGTGATCACGAACTTCTTGTCCGGCCAGACGTCCTTCTCGTCGAGCAGGACCTTCGCACCGAGGGTGACCAGCTTGGACGCGGTGGGCTCGGGCACCCAGGCGCCGTCGATGGAGCCCTGCCGGTAGGCGTCGGGGGTGACCTTGTTGTCGGTGCGCACCACCGAGACGTCGCCCGCTCCGGACGCCGCGTCCACCTTGTAGCCCTTGCCCGCCAGGTAGTTGAGCAGTGCCACGTCCTGGGTGTTGCCCAGCTGAGGGGTGGCGATCTTCTTGCCCTTGAGGTCGTCCAGGGAGGAGACCTTGTCCGGGTTGACCACCAGCTTGACCCCGCCGGAGGCCGAACCCCCGATGATCTTCAGGGACTTGGCGTCGGACTTGGTGTAGCCGTTGATCGCGGGGGAGGGGCCTATCCAGCCGATGTCGATGGAGCCCGCGTTGAGCGCCTCGATCTCGGCCGGGCCCGCGTTGAAGACCTGGGTCTTGACCTGGGTGGCGCCCAACTGCCGCTGGAAGATGCCCTCCTGGAGGCCGACCAGCGGGGTGCCGTGCGTCAGGTTGGCGAAGTAGCCGATCTTCACGGTGGCCGCGGACAGCTTCGGGCCGGACGCGGCACTCCCCACGGTGGCCGCGGTGTCGGCCTTGTCGTCGGACTTGTCCGCCTTGGAGCCGTAGCCGCAGGCCGACAGCAGGGCGACGGCGGTCAGGCCGGCGACGGCGGCCGCGGCGGAGCGTCTGATCCGCCCGGCGTCCGGGCGTGCGGAGGTATGGGAGGAGGAGGGGTTCGGTGCCATGATGGTGGGTCCTGTTCGCGGACGGACCGTCAGGAGGCGGTCTCGGGGCTGGAGTTCGGAAGGCGGTGCGCTCGGCAGCGGTGTGCCGGGGCAGGCCGGGGGGGCTGTGGGGAAGACAGCCTGGTGACGGGGCGTCCTCAGCCCCGTCGGCCCGCACATCGGGTCAAGCCGCCCTGGCCGCTGCCGAGGACGCCGCTGCCGATGCGGCCGCCTTCCTTGTCCATGCCCGAGAACGCCTCGCTGGGCATCAGACCCAGTCCTCCTCTTCGGGTACGCCGGGGGCGTCGCCATCGGGCGCGGCCGGGAAGGCCTCGCCCGCCATGCCGGCGGTGAGGGTGGTGCCGTCGGCCGGGTCGATCAGCAGGAACGACCCGGTGCGGCGGTTGTCGGTGTAGTCGTCGAGGGCCAGCGGCTCGGCGGTGCGCAGCTTCACGTGGCCGATGTCGTTGACGTTCAACCCCTCGGCGCCGCTGCGCCGTTCGAGCGTGTCGATGTCGATCCGGTAGGAGATCTCCTTGACGAGGGCGCGCACCGTACGGGTGGTGTGCTTGAGCAGCACCTTGTCCCCGGCGCGCAGCGGCCGCTCGTTGAGGTGGCTGACGGTGGCCTCGACGTCCTTGGTGGGGGCGGCGGCGGCCCCGGCGGCGATCAGGTCGCCGCGGGAGATGTCGAGGTCGTCGGCGAGCCGGACGGTGACCGACTGCGGGGCCCAGGCGAGGTCCGCCGGGCGGCCGAGCGCGTCGATCGCGGCGACGGTGGTGGTCAGGCCGGAGGGCAGCACCGTGACGGGGTCGCCGACCCGCAGCACCCCGGAGGCCAACTGGCCCGCGTAGCCGCGGTAGTCGGGGTGCTCCTCGGTCTGCGGGCGGATCACGTACTGGACCGGGAAGCGGGCCGGTTCGGCGCTCGGGTCGCTGCCGACCGGGACGGTCTCCAGGTGCTCCAGAAGGGTCGGGCCGCCGTACCAGTCCATGTGCGCGGACGGCTCGACGACGTTGTCGCCGGCGAGGGCGGAGATCGGGACGGCGAGGACGTCCTTGACGCCGAGTGAGGCGGCGTAGGCGGTGAACTCCTCGGCGATGGCGGCGAAGACCGGCTCGGCGTAGTCGACCAGGTCCATCTTGTTGACGGCCAGCACGACGTGCGGCACCCGCAGCAGCGCGGCGACGGCGGCGTGCCGGCGGGTCTGCTCGACCACGCCGTTGCGGGCGTCGACCAGGACGACGGCGAGCTCGGCGGTGGAGGCGCCGGTCACCATGTTGCGGGTGTACTGCACGTGCCCGGGGGTGTCGGCGAGGATGAACCGCCGCCGGGGGGTGGCGAAGTAGCGGTAGGCGACGTCGATGGTGATGCCCTGCTCGCGTTCGGCGCGCAGGCCGTCGGTGAGCAGGGCGAGGTCGGGCGCCTCCTGGCCGCGGCCCAGGGAGACGCGCTCGACGGCCTCCAGCTGGTCGGCGAGCACCGACTTGGAGTCGTGCAGCAGCCGGCCGACTAGGGTGGACTTGCCGTCGTCGACGGAGCCGGCGGTGGCGAAGCGCAGCAGGGAGGTGGTGCTGGTCTCGATGGTCGTGCTCATTTAGAAGTACCCCTCGCGCTTGCGGTCTTCCATCGCGGCCTCGGACAGCTTGTCGTCGGCGCGGGTGGCGCCGCGCTCGGTGAGGCGGCTGGCGGTGATCTCGGCGATCACGGCCTCGATGGTGGTGGCGTCGGAGTCGACGGCGCCGGTGCAGGACATGTCGCCGACGGTGCGGTAGCGGACCAGCCGCCGCTGGACCGGCTCGTCGTCCTTGGGGCCGCCCCACTCGCCGGCGGTCAGCCACATGCCGCCGCGGGAGAAGACGTCCCGCTCGTGCGCGTAGTAGATCTCGGGGAGTTCGATGCCCTCGCGCTCGATGTACTGCCAGACGTCCAGCTCGGTCCAGTTGGACAGCGGGAAGACCCGCACGTGCTCGCCGGCCGCGTGCCGGCCGTTGTAGAGCGACCACAGCTCGGGGCGCTGGCGGCGCGGGTCCCAGGCGCCGAACTCGTCGCGCAGCGAGAAGACGCGCTCCTTGGCGCGGGCCTTCTCCTCGTCCCGGCGGCCGCCGCCGAAGACGGCGTCGAACCTGTTGGACTCGATCGCGTCGAGCAGCGGCACGGTCTGCAGCGGGTTGCGGGTGCCGTCGGGGCGCTCGCGCAGCCGGCCGTCGTCGATGAAGTCCTGGACGTGGGCGACGTGCAGGCGCAGGTTGTGCTCGGCGACGACGCGGTCCCGGTAGGCGATCACCTCGGGGAAGTTGTGCCCGGTGTCGACGTGCAGCAGGGAGAACGGCACCGGCGCGGGCGCGAAGGCCTTGAGCGCCAGGTGCAGCATCAGGATGGAGTCCTTGCCACCGGAGAACAGGATCACCGGGCGCTCGAACTCCCCCGCGACCTCGCGGAAGATGTGCACCGACTCGGCCTCCAGCGCGTCCAGGTGGGACAGCGCGAAGGGGACCCTCGAATCCTCGTTCTGTGCCTCGGTGCGGACCGGAACGTCGCTCACGGTGGTCATGCGAGACCCCTCTCGGTCAGGAAGTCGTGCAGCTCGGCGGCGGAATCGGCGACCGCGCGGCCCTGGGTCTGGAGCCGCAGCTCCGGCTTCTCCGGGGCCTCGTACGGGTCGTCCACGCCGGTCAGGCCGGAGATCTCGCCGGCCGCCTGCTTGGCGTACAGCCCCTTGACGTCCCGCTCGGCGCACAGCTCGACCGGGGTGGCGACGTGGACCTCAAGGAACTCGGTGCCCGCCGCGGCGTGCCGCTCGCGCACCGCGGCGCGCGAGTCGGCGAACGGGGCGATCACCGGGGCGAGCACCTTGACGCCGTTGGCGGCGAGCTTCTCGGCGACGAAGCCGATCCGGGTGACGTTGGTGTGCCGGTCCTCGCGGGAGAATCCGAGGCCCTTGGAGAGGAACTCGCGGATCTCGTCGCCGTCCAGGACCTCGACCTTGTGGCCCTCGGCGCGCAGCCGCTCCGCCAGCGCGAAGGCCAGGGTGGTCTTGCCCGCGCTCGGCAGCCCGGTCAGCCACACGGTGGCGCCGCGCTCGCAGGGGGCGGCCGCGGGGGCCGCCTCTGCGGCTCCATCGGCGGCCAGAGTGTTCGCTGTCACGGTGTCTTCCTTACGCAGTGGTGGACGGTCGGTCAGAGGTGGATGCCGCACTCGGTCTTGCCGGAGCCGGACCAACGGCCGGCCCGGGCGTCCTCGCCCTCGCCCGGCTTGCGGGTGCAGGACAGCGGCGAGCAGCCGATGGAGGTGTAGCCCTCCCACAGCAGCGGATTGAGCAGCACGCCGTTGGCGGCGACGTAGGCGTCCACGTCCTCCTGCGTCCAGCGGGCGATAGGGGCGATCTTGACCTTGCGGCGCTTCGGGTCCCAGGCGACCACCGGGGTGTTCGCCCGGGTCGGGGACTCGTCGCGGCGCAGCCCGGTGGCCCAGGCGTCGTAGCCGCCGAGACCGCGGTTCAGCGGTTCGACCTTGCGCAGCGCGCAGCACAGGTCCGGGTCGCGGTCGTGCAGGTGCGGCCCGTGCTCGGCGTCCTGCTCGGCGACGGTCTTCAGCGGGGTGAGCGTGATGACGTTGACCGGCATGGTCGCGGCCACCGCGTCCCGGGTGCCGATGGTCTCCGGGAAGTGGTAGCCGGTGTCCAGGAACACCACGTCCACGCCGGGGAACACCGAGGAGGCCAGGTGGGCGACCACCGCGTCCTCCATGGAGGAGGTGACGCAGAACCGCTTGCCGAACGTGTCGGCGGCCCAGCGCAGCACCTCCTGCGGGGTCGCCTCCTCCAGCTCGCGGCCGGCCCGCTCCGCCAGCTCGGCGTGGTCAGTCGTCGTGCTGCTCATGTGACGTACCCCCGTGGGTCGGTGACAGCAGGCCGAGGAACTTCAACTGGAAGGCGCGGCGGCACCCGTGGCACTCCCAGGCGCCGTGGCCGGCCTCGGACGGGCGCAGGTCCTCGTCCCCGCAGTACGGGCAGAAGAACGGTGCGGCTCGCTCACTCATCGCCCACCTCGCTGCGCTCGGCGTCCGCTTCGCGAACACGCCCTGCCCGATTGGTTCCCCCCCCCAGCCTTCGGCCGGGGGGACCCCCATGCTTCGCTCACTCACGACAGCTGCTCCTCGGTGGCCCGGGCCGCCCACTGGGCGAAGCGCTCGCCCTCGGTGCGGTCGGCCTGGTAGCGGGTCAGCAGGCGCTCGACGTAGTCGGGCAGGCCGGCGCTGGTGACCTTGAGCCCGCGGACCTTGCGGCCGAAGCCGGGCTCCAGGCCGAGCGCGCCGCCCAGGTGCACCTGGTAGCCCTCGACCTGGTCGCCGTGCTCGTCGGTGACCAGCTGGCCCTTGAGGCCGATGTCGGCGACCTGGATGCGGGCGCAGGCGTTGGGGCAGCCGTTGATGTTGATGGTCAGCGGCTCGGCGAAGTCCGGCAGGCGCTGCTCCAGTTCGTCGATCAGGGTGCGGCCGCGCTCCTTGGTCTCGACGATGGCGAGCTTGCAGTACTCGATGCCGGTGCAGGCCATGGTGCCGCGGCGGAACGGCGAGGGGGTGACCCGCAGGTCGAGCGCCTCCAGGCCGGCCACCACCGCCTCCACGTGCTCCTCGGCGACGTCGAGGATGAGCATCTTCTGCTCGGTGGTGGTGCGCACCCGGTCGCTGCCGTGGGCGGCGGCGAGGTCGGCGACCCGGCCGAGCAGTTTGCCGTCGACCCGGCCGACGCGCGGGGCGAAGCCGATGTAGTAGCGGCCGTCCTGCTGCTGCCGGACGCCGACGTGGTCGCGCCAGCGGGCGACGGGCTCGGCGGGCGCGGGGCCGTCGACCAGCTTCTCCTTGAGGTACTCGTCCTCCAGCACCCGGCGGAACTTCTCCACGCCCCAGTCGGCGACCAGGAACTTCAGCCGGGCGCGGTTGCGCAGCCGGCGGTAGCCGTAGTCGCGGAAGATGCCGATCACGCCGCCGAAGACGTCCGGCACCTGCTCCAGCGGGACCCAGGCGCCGAGTCGCACGCCCAGCTTGGGGTTGGTGGACAGGCCGCCGCCGACCCACAGGTCGAAGCCCGGGCCGTGCTCGGGGTGGACCACGCCGACGAAGGAGACGTCGTTGATCTCGTGGGCGACGTCCAGCAGCGGGGAGCCGGAGACGGCGGCCTTGAACTTGCGCGGCAGGTTGGAGAAGTCCGGGTTGCCGATGAAGCGGCGCTGGATCTCCAGGATCGCCGGGGTGCCGTCGATGATCTCGTCCTGGGCGACGCCGGCCACCGGGGAACCGAGGATGGCGCGCGGGGTGTCGCCGCAGGCCTCGGTGGTGGACAGGCCGACGGCCTCCAGCTTCTGCCAGATCGCCGGGACGTCCTCGATCCGGATCCAGTGGAACTGGATGTTCTGCCGGTCGGTCAGGTCGGCGGTGCCGCGGGCGTACTGCTCGGAGACCTCGGAGATGGCCCGCAGCTGGGGGACGGTCAGCCGGCCGCCGTCGATCCGCACCCGGAGCATGAAGTACTCGGCATCCAGCTCGTGCGGGTCGAGGATCGCGGTCTTGCCGCCGTCGATGCCCTCCTTGCGCTGGGTGTAGAGGCCCCACCAGCGCATCCGGCCGCGCAGGTCGGCGGGGTCGATCGAGTCGAAGCCCCGGTGCGCGTAGATCGTCTCAATACGTGTCCGCACATTGAGACCGTCGTCATCCTTCTTGACCTGCTCGTTGGCGTTCAGCGGGGTGTAGTGGCCCATGCCCCACTGGCCCTCGCCGCGGTGGCGGGTCACCTTGCGAGCCGCGGCGGCTGCGGCGGGGCGGCGCGCGGCCGCGCGGTCGGCCGTGGGCTCGGCGGTCTCGGGAGAGGTGGCCATGGTGAAGTCCTTCTCGGCAGGTGGCGCTGGCGCCGGATGGGTCGCGGGGCGTGCTCAGCCGTGCGGTGCTGCTGTGACCTGCGGGTTTCTCAGGGCCGGGAGAGCAGTGACCGGGCCGGGCGGGCGCCTGCGCATCCGCTCGTGCGGGGATGGCGGTGGAATCGGCGCCGGGTGCGGTGGTGCGGCGGGGTGTGGGCTCAGGTCACCGGACACATGGCGCTGGACACGCGAAGGAGATCGACGTGGAGTCGACCTACTAGGGTGGTTCCGGCGCTAGGCATGGCAAGAGATTCGCATGGCGCGGGACTCGCGGTCCACTAACGTCCGAATAATGGACGCTGGAGTTTCGACAGGTGGGACGTTGATCCGTCGCCGCCGCTCCGGGCCGGGCATTCCGTCGAGGGAGCCGAGGGGTGGACCGGGCGGTGGACCGGGCGGTGGGCCGAGGGGCGCCTGTACCGCGGGGTACACGCGCCCGTACCCCCGTGGAGATCAACCGGACGGCCCCGGCCCGATACCGTTACCCCTGTGCAAGCAGCAGGCGATACGAGCAGACCGAACCCCGAACGGCCCTCCCGGCGCCGGGGCAAGGGCTCCCGGCGCGCGGCCAAACAGGCCACCTGGCGCCGTACGGCGTGGGAGCTGGTCAGGGACACCACCAACACCTGCGTCGAGTACCGGGTCACCGGCCTCGCCGCCGAGGCGGCCTTCTTCACCCTGCTGTCCATCCCGCCGCTGCTCCTCGGCCTGGCCGCCACCCTCGGCTACCTCGACGAGTTCGTCGGCGCGGACGCCATCGAGCGGCTCAAGCACGACATCGTCTCGGCCTCCGGGACGGTCCTGTCGGACTCCTCCGTCAACGAGGTCGTCAAACCGCTGCTCAGCCAGGTCTTCGACCACACCCGGCCCGACCTGATCTCGATCGGCTTCCTGCTGTCGCTGTGGTCCGGCTCCCGGGCGCTCTACATCTTCATCGACACCATCACCGTCATGTACGGACTCGACGGCAAGCGCGGCATCGTCAAGACCCGGCTGCTCTCGCTCGGCCTCTACCTCGGCGCCCTGGTGATCGGCTCGCTGGTGCTGCCGCTGCTGATGGCCGGGCCCGGACTGGTCGAGAACGCCGTCCCCGGCGCCGCCGGGCTGGTCGGCGCCGCCTACTGGCCGGTCGCCATCCTGCTGCTGATCGTCTCGCTGACCACCCTCTACCACCTCGCCGTACCCGTCTCCACGCCCTGGCGCGAGGACATCCCCGGCGCCCTGGTCGCCCTGGTGGTACTGGTCTTCTGCAGCGTCGGCCTGCGGGTCTACCTGATCAGCTCGGTCGAGGGCCCCTCTGTGTACGGCTCGCTGGCCGCGCCGGTCGCGGTGCTGCTGTGGATCTTCGTGGTCGCCCTGGCGGTTCTCATCGGCGCCGCCATGAACGCCGCCATAGACCGCCGCTGGCCCACCCTGGAGACCGCCGACGCCCGCGCCGAGAACGAGCGCGCCCACGAGGAGGCCGCGGCCGCGGTGGTCCGCGAGGTCGCCGCCCGGCGGGCCGTCGAGCGGGCCCGGCGCGCCCGCGAGCTGGGCCTGGCCGAGGGGATGGAGGAGGAGTGGGGCGAGGAGGAGGTCGACGACGTCGACGCGCCCGCCGAGTACCCCGAGCGGTGGGCCGACGTCCTGGCCGCCGACAACGTGCGCGGGCGCCTCACCGCCCGGCCCGGGCCGCACCACCGGCCCGCCCCGCCGCCGCCGGACAGCGACCGGCCGGCGGGGCCGCCGCCGGAGCGGCCGGGGTACCCGCCGCGGCCGCCGCGGCCGCCGTGGGAGGAGCGGTAGCCGGGCAGCGGTGGCCGGTGCGGCCGGCTGGGCGGGTGGTGTGGCAGGGTTTTGGTACGGCAGGGCATTTCGTACGGCAGGGCATTTCGTACGGCAGGGCATTTCGTACGGGAGGGCCTCCCTCGCGGGTGCGGGGGAGGCCCTGTGCATTGTCCGGCCGTAGTTGTGGCCGTGTCCGTCCGGCCGCGATCGGGTCGTGCGCGGTTCGTGTTCGATTCGTGTCGATGGTTGTTCGGGAGCGATCGATGGCCGACCGGGTGCGCGCAGGCTCGGGGGCCGGCGGTCAGCCGTTCGTCGGGTTCGGGGCGGGCGACTGCGGCTGACCGTAGCCGTGGGTGGGCTGCTGGTCGACCGCCGGGTAACCGTACGAGGGCTGCGGTGCGGCGTGCTGCTGCGGCGGCGCGACGGGGGTGTGGCCGAACGAGGGGCGCAGCTCGGTGGGGGCGCCGGGGTCGCTGGGGCCGGGCCCCGCGGCGCCGGTCCCGCCGGTCCCGCCGGTCCCGCCGGTCCCGCCGGTCCCGCCGGTCGGGGCGGGGTCCGTGCCCGGCAGCGGGTCCAGGCCCGCACCGAGGTTCTGACCGGCACCCAGGGTCTGGCCCGGGCCGGGGTTCCGGCCCGCGCCCGGCGAGGCCGGGCCGGGCTGCGCCGGGAGCGGTTCGGGGCTCGGCTGGACCGGGTCCAGCGCGGTGCGCCCGGAGGAGTCGCTCAGCTTGATCAGCAGGGCGATCATCAGCCAGTTCGCCAGCAGCGAGGAGCCGCCGGCCGCCAGGAACGGCAGCGCCTTGCCGGTCAGCGGCACCAGCCCGCTGACGCCGCCCACCACCACGAACACCTGCAGCGCGAGCGCCGCCGAGAGCCCGGTGGCCAGCAGCTTGCCGAACGGGTCGGTCAGGCCGATCGCGGTGCGCAGTCCGCGCTGGATCAGCAGCACGTACACCAGCAGGATCGCCGTGACCCCGGCCAGGCCCAGCTCCTCGCCGATGGTGGTGAAGATGAAGTCGCTGCGCCCGGCGAAGCCGATCAGCCACGGCCGTCCCGAGCCCAGGCCCGTCCCGGTCATGTGGCCGGTGCCGAGGCTGAACAGCGCCTCGGCGGGTTGCTCGGAGATCGCCTTGTCGCTCACCGGCGGGTAGTAGTTCAGCGGGTGCAGCCAGGCCTCGACGCGCCCGTGCACGTGCGGTTCCACGGTGCCGACCACGGCCGCGCCGCCGACCGCCATCAACAGGCCCAGCACCACCCAGCTGGTGCGCTCGGTCGCCACGTACAGCATCACGATGAAGACGCCGAAGAAGATCAGCGAGGTGCCGAGGTCGCGCTCGAAGATCAGCACCATCAGGCTGACCACCCAGATCGCCAGCACCGGCCCGGCGTGCCGGCCGCGCGGCAGGGTCATCCCCCAGACCTTCCGACCGGCCAGTGCCAGGGCGTCCCGGGAGGCCATCAGGTAGCCCGCGAAGAAGATCGTGATCGCGACCTTCACGAACTCGTCCGGCTCGAAGGACGGCAGTCCGGGGAGCTTGATCCAGCGCTTGGCGCCGAAGCTGTCGGTCGGCGAGAACACCGGCGCTGCCAGCAGGATCAGCGCGCCCGCCATCATCACGTAGACGTACCGCTGGAAGAAGCGGTGGTGCTTGACGAAGACGATCAGCGCGAGCGCCGCCGCCACCGAGATGAACACCCACATCAGCTGCGAGGGCGCGGCCGGGAGCTTCTGGTAGTCGCCCTTGGCGGCGTGCGCGGCCTTGTAGCTGAAGTCCAGCCGGTCCAGCAGCATCAGGCCGAAGCCGGTCAGGAAGACGCCCAGCGGCAGGATCAGCGGGTCCGCGAACGGCGCGAACCGGCGCACCGCCAGGTGCGCCACCGCGACCAGCGCCCCGAGGGACAGACCGTGGACGAGCAGCCCGGGCGGCAGCTTGTCGGTCAGCGCCAGCGAGGCGTCGATGTGTCCGGCCAGACAGACGGCCACCGCGAGCGCCAGCAGGCCCAGCTCGATGTTGCGGTGGCGCGCGGCCAGCCGGCGGCCCTCGCCGCGTGCAGTGCTTTGCACCTCTTGTCGTCCCCTTGTTGTCACCCACGTGGCCGGTATCGCCGACGGTGCATCCTGCCAGACGAACGTCACCCCGCGCCGGTTGCGCCTCCGGGCCCGGCAAGGGCAGAACTTTGCCTTGGCAAAGCTTTGTTGGGCTCCGGTAAAGCTTTGGTCAGGCCGGGGTATAGAGGTGGGCCCCGGCTGCGGCGGGGCGGGTCCGGAAGGCCATCATGGCCGGGCGCCGCGGCCCCTGCCCGGCGACTCCCGGCGCCTCCCCGGCGACTCCCGGCGCCTCCCCGGCGACGGCCGGGTGGCGGGTGCGGGAGAGGCGGGCGGACGGATGAACGGCGCGGCGGACGGCGCGTTCCAGGCACTCGGCCACGGTGGTGCCGTGCGGGCGCTCGCCTACAGCGGGCCGCCCGCGTGGCAGTGGTCCGACCTGGCCACCTCCTGGACCCTCGAACCGCTGGTGCTCGCCCTCTCGGTCCTGCTCGGCGCCTGGTACCTGGCCGCGGTGCGCACCGTCAACCGCGGCGACGGCGACCGCTGGCAGCCCACCCGCACCGCGGCCTTCCTCGGCGGGCTGCTGCTGTGGATCTGGTGCACCTGCTCCGGTCTAGGGGTGTACGAGCGGATCCTCTTCACCGACCGGGCCGTGCAGGTCGTGCTGCTGCTGATGGTCGTCCCGTTGCTGCTCGCGCTCGGGGCCCCCGTCTCGCTGCTGGCCCACTCCTCGCCGGAGCACCGGCGGGAGCGGATCCTACGGGCGCTGCGCAGCCGGCCGTCCAAGGTGCTGATGTTCCCGGCGGTCTCCACGGCGCTGCTGATGGCGCCGCCGTGGCTGCTCTACTTCACGCCCTGGTACGAGTGGTCGCTCTCCAGCGGCGTCGGGAACGTGGTGCTGCACCTGGCACTGGTGCTGCTGGGACTCGCCTACTTCTGGCCGCGACTGCAGCTCGACCCGGTCGGGCACGAGTACCCGCACCTGGTCGGACTGTTCATCACCTTCGCCGAGGTGATCTTCGATGCGGGGCTGGGGATCGTGCTGATCTACGGCGGCCACCTCGTCGCCGAGCACTACTACGTGGCGCTCGGGCGGCCCTGGGGGCCGAGCCTGGCCCAGGACCAGACCTGGGGCGGCAACGCCTTCTGGGTGCTGGGGGACCTCGTCGGGCTGCCGTTCGTGGCCGCGCTGGTGCGGCGGATGGTGGTGCAGGGGCGCGAGGAGATCAAGGCCGTGGACGCCGAGTTGGACGCCCGCTTCGAGGCGCAGGCCGCCGAGGCCCGGGCGGCCGGGCTGCCGGAGGAAGAGGAGACCGGCATGCGGCCGTGGTGGCTGGACGACCCGAATCTCAAGCACCGGTACGGGGGGTAGGGCCTGTCCGGGAGCGTGAGGCGCGTGGCGGGGTCGGAGGCCGGGGCCGGGGGTTGGAGGTCGGGGTCAGGACGGGGGCTTCGTCGGCGTCCTCGCCGGGCAAGCGGCGTGTCATCGCCGGGTGCAGGTCCAACTTTGGCCCCCCAGGGCCCGCTGTGCCCTCTCCGGATCGCATTTCCGCAGGTCAAAAATAGGTTGGCGGCGATCCACCGCCCCGTTAGCGTGTGACACATCAGGTTCGGGGGCCATTGGGTCGCCCGAGGAGTAGAGAGCAGGAGGTGAACCCCCGTGGTCGTTGTCGCCCCGATAGCTGCCCTGGGCAGCACGCGCGTTCACCTCCTCTTCCCGGCCGCCGGCTGAGCCCTCTGCGCCAGCCGTAGCCCGCCGGGACCATCTCCTCCCGAAGGGCCACTGCGTTGTTCAACGCTGCCTCCGCTTCGTCGTTCTCTTCTTCCCTCTCCACCGAGAGCTCCCCACTGGCCCGCTACGGCTGGACGCCGGAGCTCCAGGAACTCTTCGCCCCGCTCGCCGAAGCCGGGCTGCTCCCGGCCCGGATCGTCCGGGTCGACCGCGGCCAGTGCGACGCCGTCCTGGCCGATCCGGAAACGGGCGAGCTGCGCACCGTCCGGCTCGACACCCGGCCGGTGGGCGACGCCGACATGATCAACTGTCCGTGCATGGGCGACTGGGCGGCCGTCGACCTGCACGCCCGGCCGATGGCCGCCGTCTCCGCGCTGCTGCCGCGCTCCACCGCGATCATCCGCAAGGTGGCCGGCAAGCGCTCCGACGGCCAGGTGCTGGCCGCCAACGTCGACACCGTCCTGATCACCGCCTCGCTCGCGGTCGATCCCGACCTCGGGCGGATCGAGCGCTTCCTCGCCCTGGCCTGGGAGTCCGGCGCCGAACCGCTGGTCGTCCTCACCAAGGCCGACCTCGTCGACGACGCCGAGTTCATCCGGGCCGACGTCGAAGGCGTCGCACCGGGCGTCACCGTGTTGGTGGTCAGCGCCGAGACCGGTGAGGGCATCGACGTCCTCCGCGCCTGCGCTCCCGGCACCACGGTGCTGATCGGCCAGTCCGGTGTGGGCAAGTCCACCCTCACCAATGCGCTGGTCGGCGCCGAGGTGATGACCGTCCAGGAGGCCCGCGAGGTCGACCAGAAGGGGCGCCACACCACGACCACCCGCGAACTGATACCGCTGCCCGGTGGTGGCGTGTTGATCGACACCCCCGGGCTGCGCGAGGTCGGCCTCTACGGTGGCGAGGGGGTGGACCTGGCCTTCGCGGACATCGCCGAGTTGGCCGAGGACTGCCGCTTCCACGACTGCAACCACCACACCGAGCCCGGCTGCGCGGTCCGGGCGGCGCTGGACGCCGGCACCCTGCCGCAGCGCCGGATGGACAGCTACCTCAAGCTCCAGCGCGAGAACGAGTGGATCGCCTCGCGCACGGACGCCCGGGTCGCCAAGGCCCGGCTGAACAAGTGGAAGGCGATCACCAAGTCGATGCGTGCGGCGGGAGGTCCGGTGAAGCGCTGACCTGGCCTGACGGCTGAGCCTCGGCCCGGCGTGGCCGGGCCTGACCACCTGCACTGACCGGTCGGCCGGCGGCCGGGCAGTGCAGGGGTGAGGCGGGGCGGTCCAGGGCCGGGAGGGTGGGCCCTGGGGAGGTGCAGGATCGGCGCAGGGCCTGCCGAGGGTAGGCCAGGGGCGCGCGAGTGCGGAGCCCACCACGTGGGGAGCGCGGGCGAGCGGGCGAGCGAGCAGGCGAGCGGCGGGTGTGGTGGGTGGTGGGTGGGTGGGCTGGGCGCGCGGTGGTGGTGGCGGGAGGGTGGGGAGGGGGAGGGGGAGGCCCCCAACGGCGATGTCCGATTCCCGCCAGTCACCCCCCGCCCAGTGCCGCAAACTGGACAACGTGATCGACGACGACATCCGGTACCGAGCCGTGGACAGCCGCGACGCCCGCTTCGACGGCGTCTTCTTCACAGCCGTCACCTCCACCGGCATCTACTGCCGACCGAGCTGCCCCGCCGTGACCCCCAAGCGCGTCAACTGCCGCTTCTACCCGAGCGCCGCTGCGGCCCAGGGCGCGGGCTTCCGCGCCTGCCGCCGCTGCCGTCCGGACTCGGTGCCCGGCTCCCCGGAGTGGAACCACCGCGCCGACCTGGTCGGCCGCGCGATGCGCCTGATCGGCGACGGCGTGGTGGACCGCGAGGGCGTGGCAGGCCTGGCCGACCGGCTCGGCTACAGCGCCCGCCAGCTGCAGCGCCAGCTGACCGCCGAGCTCGGCGCCGGCCCGATCGCGCTGGCCCGCGCCCGCCGGGCCCAGACCGCCCGGTTGCTCCTGCAGACCACCGAGCTGCCCGTGACCGACATCGCCTTCGCGGCCGGCTTCGCCTCCGTCCGCCAGTTCAACGACACCGTCCGCGAGGTCTACGACCGCACCCCCAGCGGCCTGCGCGCCGAGGTGACGTCCGGCCGTCGCACCGCGACCCCGGCCGGCGGCCTTACGCTGCGCCTGGCCTACCGCGGCGCGTTCGACAGCGACCACCTGATCGACTTCCTGGAACTGCGCGCCGTCCCCGGCGTGGAGGAAGTGGTGCCCGGCGCGCGTCCCGGCGTGCGCACCTACCGGCGCACCCTCGCGCTCCCGTACGGGCACGGCATCGCCGAGGTCGACGGCCTCGCCCCGGAGGACCGGCGCACCCGCGGCTGGCTCGACTGCCGCCTGCTGCTCGCCGACCTGCGGGACCTGCCCACCGCCGTCCAGCGCCTGCGGGTCCTGTTCGACCTGGACGCCGACCCGGACACCGTGGACGAGCAGCTCGGTGCCGACCCGGTGCTGGGCCCGCTGGTCCGAGAGCGCCCCGGGCTGCGCTCGCCCGGCCACGTGGAGCCGCATGAGCTAGCCGTGCGCGCCGTGCTCGGACAGCAGATCACCGTCGGCGCAGCCCGTACCCTGGCGGGCCGGCTCGCCGAGAAGTACGGCGCCGCGCTGCCCGAACCGAGCGGCGGCCTGCGCCTGCTCTTCCCCACGGCGGCGGCCCTGGCCACCGCCGACCCGGAGGACTTCGCGATGCCCGCGGCCCGTCGCCGCGCGCTCACCGGCCTGTGCGCCGCGCTGGCGGAGGGCGTGGTGCGGCTGGACGGCGGCGTGGACCGGGAGGAGGTCGCCGCCCGGCTGCTGGGCCTGCCCGGCATCGGCCCCTGGACGGTCGGCTACCTGCGGATGCGCGCCCTCGGTGACCCCGACGTCTTCCTCCCGAGCGACGTGGGCGTCAAGCACGGCCTGCTCCGGCTCGGCGCCCCCGGTGACCCCAAGGCCGCCGCCTGCGCCGCCGGAGCCTGGGCCCCGTGGCGCTCCTACGCCGTCCACCGGCTGTGGGCCGGCCCCGCCCCGAGCAACGGCGACACCGGCGCCACCACGCGCACCAGCACCAGCAGCACCACCGGCATGAGCACCAACTCCGGAACGGAGAACGACCCGGCATGAGCACCACCGTCTACACCACCATGGAGAGCCCCTTCGGCCGCCTGCTGCTCAGCGGCGCGCTGCCCGAGGACGGCGGCCCGGCGGCCCTCGCCACCGTCACCGCGCCCGGGCAGAAGTACGCACTGGCCGAGCCCGCCGACGACTGGGAGTTCGACCCGGAGGCCCTGGCCGAGCCGGTCGCCCAGCTGACCGCCTACTTCGCCGGCGAGCGCACCACCTTCGACCTCCGACTCGCCCCCGAGGGCACCGAGTTCCGCCGCCGGATCTGGGCCGCGCTGGACGAGGTCCCGTACGGCACGACCGTCACCTACGGCCAACTCGCCGAGCTGGCCGGGCAGTCGCCGCGGATGGTCCGGGCGGTCGGCGGTGCGGTGGGCGCCAACCCGCTGCTGATCGTGCGCCCCTGCCACCGGGTGCTCGGAGCCAACGGTTCGCTCACCGGCTTCGCCGCGGGTGTGGACCGCAAGCGCCGGCTGCTGGAGCTGGAGAGCGGCACCCTGTTCTGACGGACACGCCGCTGAGGGTGCTCAACTCCGGAGGTCCACCCGCCAGTTGTTGCTGTGCATGTACCGCCCGGGCGGGAACTCGAACTCGGTCTCGCCGAGCAGCGTGAACCCTGCCTTCGCGCACACCGCGTTGGAGGCGGGGTTGTCCACCGAGGGGAAGGCGTGCAGGAAGCGGTGCGCGGCCTCGCGCCGGGCGGCCGCGACGGCGGCCCGGGTGGCGGCGGCCGCGATGCCCCGCCCCTGGTGTCCGGGCAGGACGTTCCACCCCATCTCGTGCACGGTCTCGCCGTCCCAGATGCGGGTGCCGTAGCCGACCGTGCCGACGGCCTCGCCCTCGGGCAGCAGCACGATCCGGTACATGCAGCCCAGTCCGGACGGGACGAAGTCCAGGTAGCGCGCGTGCCGGACTAGCAGCTGCTCCTCCGTCTCCGGCCCGCCGACGTGCTTCTTCATCTCTGGCGTGTTCACCCGGCGCAGCAGCGCCAGGTCGGTGTCCGTCCAGGGCTCGATCCGTAGTCCGGTGCTGGTCATGCCGGGGACGGTAGCGCCCGTGGTGCTCCGGTGGCCACCGGTTTCGGTGCCCATGGCGCTCCGGTGCCCGTGGTGCTCCGGTCGCCACCGGTTTCATCCGGTGGCGGGCGCCTCGGGGCCGGTTCCGGGCTGGGCGAGGGCGCGGGCGAGCCGGTCCAGTGCGGGCAGCGCGTGGACGACGGTCGCCCGGTCGGCGGGGTCGAGGGTGCCCAGGGCGGTGGCGATCCGGCGTTCGTGGGCGTGCTGCCAGTCGTCGAGCTGGCGCCGCCCGGCCTCGGTGAGCGCGATCCGGGCGGTGCGCCGGTCGCCGGGGTCGGCCTGGCGGTCGACGAACCCGGCTTCCAGCAGTTTGCCGACCAGTCCGCTGACGGTGTTGGGGGCGAGCCGCTGGCGGGCGGCGAGTTCGCCGACCCGCAGCGGGGCGGCGGCGAGCGTCTGGAGGAGTTCGACCTGCGCCATCGGCAGGGACTCCCACGGGTAGTCGGTGCGGATGCTGCTGCGCAGGGCGCGGCGCAGCCGGGTGACGGTGTCGGTCAGCCGCCGGGCGTGCTCGACCGCCGGGTCGGGGCTTTCGGCGGCGGGGTCGGGAACGAGTGGTGACGACGGCATGGCGGACAGCGTATCGCCTGGTACGGGGCGTTCTCGGGGTGCCGTCCGCTCCTCGGACGCGGGGTGGACGCACCGCGAGATCTTTCGTATCGCGGGGCGAGCAACTCGTAGAAAGAACATATCTGTATCCGATATATTTGCGGGATGAACGCCACCGCCCTTGCCGCACGCCTGCTCACCGAGCGCCCCCGGCCCCGCGGCATAGCCGGCTGGCGCCACGCTCACTGGCTGGCCGTCGGCACGGTCTGCCTCGGCGCCTTCCTCGGCCAGCTCGACGCCAGCGTCATCGCCCTGGTCTTCCCCGCCATCGGCCGCCACTTCGACGCGGGTTTCGCCGCCGTCGAGTGGGTCGCCCTCGCCTACCTGCTCGTCCTGGTCGCCCTGCTGGCCCCGATCGGCTGGCTGTCCGACCTGCTCGGCCGCAAGACCATGTACATCGGTGGCTTCGCCGTCTTCGGCCTCTCCTCGCTCGGTGCCGGATTCGCCGGCAGCCTGTGGATCCTGGTCGCCTGCCGGGCCGTGCAGGCCGTCGGCGCCGCGATGATGCAGGCCAACAGCGTCGCCCTGGTCGCCCGTGGTGTCCCGGAGCACGCGATGCGGCGCGCGCTCGGCATCCAGGCCGCCGCCCAGGGCCTCGGGCTGGCGCTCGGGCCGAGCCTGGGCGGGCTGCTGGTGGAGCACGCCTCGTGGCAGTGGGTGTTCTGGGTCAACGTGCCGATCGCGGCGTTCGGCATCGTGGCCGGCTGGTACCTGCTGCCCCGCACCCGGCCCGCCGTCGATGGGCCTCCCGCCCACGGATCCGCCGCCGACGGGCCCGCCGTCTTCGTCCCGGGAGCCCGTAAACCCGAGTGCCGACGTTCCGGGCCCCGCTTCGACCTGCCCGGCATGCTGCTGCTCACCGGCGCGACCACCGCGCTGCTGCTCGCCCTGTCCACCGCCTCCGGCCTGCCGCTGCCCGGCTGGGGCGTCGCCGTGCTGCTGTCGGCCGCCGCCGGACTCACCCTGGCCCTGGTGCGCCAGGAGCGGCGGGCGGCCCGGCCGATCCTGGCGCCCGGGCTGGTCAACACCCCGGGTGTGCGCTCCGGGCTGGTGGTCGCGCTGATCGGCTACCTGCTGCTGTTCTGCCCGCTGGTGCTGGGCCCGGTGCTGCTCACCGGCGCGGGCGTGTCCACGGCCGCCGCCGGCCTGGTGGTCACCCTGCTGCCCGCCGGGTTCGCCGTCGCCGCGACGGTCGGCGGCGCACTGCTGCCCCGGGGCTGGTCGGACGTCACCCGGTGCCGCTTCGGCGCCGCCCTGGCCGCCGCCGGGCTGCTGCTGTTCGCGGTGCTGCCGGTCTCCGGCCCGGCGGTGGCGGCCCCGCTGCTGCTCGCCGGGTACGGGCTGGGCCTGCTGATGCCGGCCAACAACGCCCTGGTGATGCGGGCGATCCCGGCCGAGTGCTCGGCGGTCGGCGGCGGCATGGTGAACATGGCGCGCAGCCTGGGCACCGCGCTCGGCATGGCGCTGTCCGTCCTCGGTGTCCACCTGGCGGGCGCGGCGTCCGGTGGGCGGACGGTGCTGGCCGCCCTCGCGGCGGTCGCGGTGGCGGCCGTCGCCCTGACCCGCCCGGCCGTACCCCGTAAGGGGCCCGGCCCGGCCGCACGCCGGTAAGGGGCCCGGCCCGGCCGCACCCCGGCAGGCTACTGACCGGAAGCGCCCGGGGCGCGCGAAGGGCCTCAGGAGGAGTTGACGTTCAGCGCGTCCTGGGCCCGGTTCAGGCCGAGCCGCACCAGTGTCTCCAGGGCGTCCGCGCAACGGTCCAACACCCCTGGCATCGCGGTCAGTTCCTCGTCCGAGAACTTCTTCAGCACCCAGTCGCCGATGCTCTGTCCCTTCGGCGGACGCCCGATGCCGAAGCGCAGCCGGACGAAGTCCCGGGTGCCGAGCACGTCGCCCACCGAGCGCACCCCGTTGTGCCCGCCCGGCCCGCCGCCGCGCTTCAACTTGCCGGCGCCGTAAGCGAAGTCCAGGTCGTCCTGGACGACCACCAGGTGCTCCACCGGTACCCCGTACCGGCGCAGCAGGGCGGCCACCGGGCGGCCGGACAGGTTGATGAACCACTGCGGCTTGGCCAGCAGCACCCGCCGGCCGTCCACCTCGATCTCCGCGACCACGGCGCCGATCCCGCGCCGGCGGAACCGGGCGCCGTGCCGCTCGGCCAGCCGGTCCACGGCCAGGAAGCCCGCGTTGTGCCGGGTCAGCCGGAACCAGGGGCCGGGGTTGCCGAGTCCGGCGATCAGCCAGGGCGCGTCGGGGGTCATGCGGGTGCTCCAGGGGAGGGAACGGCGGACGGCCGGCGCGCCGCGGGCAGGTCGCGGGACCGCCCCGGCGCCCCGGCCGTCCGGGGAACAGCGGATCAGGACGCGGGGACGCCGGGGGCGGCGCCGCGCTCCTTCAGCATGTCGGTCATCAGCTGAAGTTCGGAGGTCTGGGCGACCACCATCGACTGGGCGAGCCGCTTCTCGATGTCGTTCTTCGCCATGTCGACGTACCCCTGGGCCATCTCGACGCCACCCTTGTGGTGCTCGATCATCAGCTGCAGGAAGTACACCTCGGCGTCCCGGCCGCTGAGCGTGCGCAGCTTCGCCATCTGGGTGTTGGTCGCCATGCCGGGCATCAGCGAGCCGTCGTGGGCCTGGTAGTCGTGGCCCATCTTCATCCATGCCATCGGCGCGGCCGGCGAGTGCTGCGGCAGCCCCCACTGGTCGAGCCAGCCCATCATCATGCCGCGCTGGTTGGCCTGGGTGTTGATGATGTCGAAGGCGAGGGTGCGGGTCGGCTCGTCGGAGGTGCGGTCCCGAACGATGAACGAGAGGTCCACCGCCTGCTGGTGGTGGGTCGCCATGTCGCGGGCGAACCCGGCCTCGGGGGAGTCGTCCGTCGGGACGGTCAGCGAGGACGAGCCGGAGGCCGACGTCCCGCCGGCCACCAGGGCCGGCACCCCGAGCGCCAGCGCCACCGCGGCGGCCACCGCGGCCGGCCACCACAGCCGGCGGCGGCCGGGGCGGGCGGGGGCCGCAGCGCCCTCGGGGTGCTCGGTGTCCGGGCCGGCGAGGTCGTCGGGGAGGTCCGCCGCGAGCTTCGCGGTGAGCTTCTCCACAGGCTTCTCCGGGCGGGACCGGTCGGCGGTCACATCGCCCCCATGGTGCAGGAGGCGCCCGGCTCCTGGGTCTGCTTGCCCTGGACGTACTTGGTGAAGAACTCGTTGACCCGCGGGTCGCTGGCGCTGTCCACGATCAGCTGGGTGCTCCAGGCGTTCAGGGTGATGGTGCCCTGCTCGTCCGGGTACGGGCTCATCAGCGAGTACGGGGTGGTCTTGACCTTGTCGGAGAGCGTCTTGATGTCGTCCGCCGTGGCCTTGCCGTTGTACGTCACCCAGACCGCGCCGTGCTCCAGCGAGTGGACGGCGCGCTCGTTCTCGACCGGCTTGTCGTAGACGTGGCCCATGCAGTCCAGCCAGACCGCGTTGTGGTCGCCGCCGACCGGCGGGGTCATCGGATAGTCGACCTTGTTCGTGACGTGGTTGCGGCTCAGGTCGCCGAAGGTCTTCACGCCCGGGATGTCCGCGTTGGAGGCGGCCACCCGGTCCTTCTGCTTCTGGTTCTGGTCCATGACGAGCCAGGTGCCGGTGGCGATCGCGCCGACCACCAGCACACCGGCGGCCACCGAGGCGACGATCTTGTTGCGGCGGTCGCGGCGCTGCTCGGCGGCGCGCAGCTCGGCGATCCGGGCACGGCGGTCGACGCCGCCCTTGTCTCCGGGCTTGTTGGACTGCTTGGAGGCGGAACCCATGATGGTTGTCCTTGTCCCCGCCGCACACGGACGTGGCAGCGGTCGGCTGAAGTGGGGGGAGGGGCGGACCCGCCGACGGCACGTCGGCGGTGGGTTCCGCTCAGGACCGGTGGACCTGGAGCGCGTGCAGATCCGGCGCCGGGCGCGGACCGTCCAGCAGACCCGCGGCCACCACCCGGGGCAGCGCCTCGGGCGCCGGGGCGGCCAGCGGTGACACGGCGGGTTGCGGGTGCGGCGGCGGATTCGGGAGCTGGGCGTCCTGCGGACAGAACGGGTGGCTGGAACAGCCGTTGTCGTTCGGCGGCCGGCCGTCGGCGGTGCACAGGATCCAGTGGTCCTGCCGACCCATGAGCCGGTGCTGGTGATCGGACACCCGGACGGTGTCGCGGGCGTGCGGGGCCGGGGCAGTGGCCTCCGCCGCGGTGACCACCGACACGGCGCTCACCGGAGCCGGGGCCGGGCGGACGGGAGCGTCCGCCTTGGCCAGGCCCGAACACGGCAGCGCGGTCAGCAGGGCGACCAGCAGCAGGACCAACAGCGCACCCGCCGGGTGGCCCGCCGGTGCGGCCCTCCCCGGTCGGGGCGAGCTCGGGGCCGACGCGGTCATGCGCACATTTAATCAGCCGAACGGGTGAAGCGATGCCCCTCCTCGGCCCACATTTTCAACCCCCAACACCCCGTAATGGCCAGGAAACGCCCTGCTCGGGGCAGACCCGGCAAGCACGGACGGAACGGAACCGGACGCCGCGTTGGCACCCACGCCGCCCCTCCACCCCGTCGGCCGTGAACCGGCAGGTGAGCGCGGTGGCCGGGATGATCCGATCGGTGACCGGTTGTCGCCGAAACCCGGACAGCGTCGTTGCACTTGGAGACAATGACGCCAGTCCGGCCCCGCCGGGGGCGGCGCGACCACGGACCGACCAGGAGCCGCCAGATGAGCAAGCAGGGTGCACCCGCACAGCCGCCCCGGCCCGACGACGGCTGGTGGGACACCGTCTACGACGGCCCGGCGGGCACCCTCTCCGACACCCCGCACGCCGATCCCGGCCGCGGCAGCGTCGACGACTGGTTCGACACCGCCGCCGGGCTCATCGGATCCCAGCGCACGGCGCCGGCCGAGCCGGCCGCGGAGCCGACTGCGGATGTCGCCGCCGAGCCCGCCGAGGTACGGGACAGCCTCGACGACTGGTTCGACGACGCGCTCGGCGTGATCGAGGACCCGGGCGGCACCGGCGTCACCGGCGGTATCGGACACCAGCGCACCTCGACCGAGACCGTCACCGTCACCGTCGCCGTCGAGCCCGCGCCCGCTCCTGAGCCCGATCCCGAGCCGCCGGCTGTCCCGGTCTCCCTGGAGAAGCCCGCCCCGGTCCCCGAACCCCCGGCCGCCGTCGAGCCCGAACCCACTGCGGCAGCGGACCCCGACCCCGAACCGGACCCCGAGCCGGAACCGGACCCCGAGCCGGAACCGGAACCCACCCCCGAGCCGCCGGCCGCCGCCAAGGAACCCACCCCCGAACCCGAGCCCGACCACGCGCCGCAGCCCGACCCCGAGCCCGCCGCCGTCCCCGTCCCCGACCCCCGTCTCGCCATCCGCACCCCGCCCGCCGTCCCCCACGTCGGCGAGCGCCCCCCGACCTACGGGCCCGAGCCGACGGCCGTACCGGAGGCGGACCCGGCCTCGCTCGCCACGGTCCTGCCGGACACCGCCCTCGAAGGCGCCCAGTACGGGACGACCGTGCTGCGCGCCGTCTCCGTCCGCGGCGACTCCGCCCGATACCGGGGCGAGCCGCGCCGGGACAGCCTGCTGGTCACCAGGTTCGGCGACGGCCCCGACGGGCTGCTGCTTGCCGTCCTCGCCGGCCACGACCGCACCGCCGCAGAGGACGAGTCGCTCACCCCGCACGCCGTCTCCGCCGCCGGTGGCGAGGCCTGCCGCCAACTCGCCGCGGCCATCGGGCGCAGCCGCGCCGGCCTCGCCACCGACCTGCGCGACGGCGCCCGCGACCGGCTGCGCTACGGTCTCCAGCGCCTGGCCACCGGCGCCGCCGCCCCGCTGCGCGCGCTGGCGCCCCGGGCCGACGGGGACGACACCCCGTCCCCGGCCGCACTGCACTGCCTGCTGGTGTCGCTCGACCCGGCGGCGGGCTACCGTGCCGCCTTCGGCGTCGGCCCCGGCGGGCTCTACCTGCTGCGCTCCGGCCACTGGATCGACGCCTACGCGGCCCGGCTGCTCCACCATCCGGACGGCCAGCCGCCCGCCCCGGAAGCCCCCGTCCCCGACCCGCGCCCGTTCCGCTTCCGCCTCGTCCCCGCCACCCCGGGCGACATCCTGCTGCTCTGCACCCCGGGCTTGTCCCGCCCGATCGCCGACGAACCCGCTGTCGCCCATTTCCTCTCCTCCCACTGGGCCCACCCCCACCCCCCGGGCACCGTCGACTTCCTCCGCCAGGTCCAGGTCCGCGCCAAGGGCTACGCCGACGACCGCACCGCCGCCGCCGTCTGGACCGAATGAAGCCAGGCGGGCCCGCACCGGAAGTCGGCCTATTCGACTTCTGGTGCCGGGCCCGCGCCCGCGTGGCGGTTCGGCGGTTCCGGGTGATGGCGGTGGCCGCCCGCGCAAGGCCGGCCGTGTGAGCTCGTCCCCTGCGCCGGCCGTACAGGCCTCAGGTGCGGAGGAGGGCGGCGGCGACGGTGGTGGCGTGGGTGAGGGCGTTCGGGGGGTGGGCGTCGGGGAGGCCGATGGCGAGGGGGACGGCGAGGCCGTCGAGGAGGGCGCGGAGTTGGACGGCGCGGTCGGCGGCGGGCCCGGGGGTGAAGTGGCCGGTGGCGGTGCCCTGTTCGATGAGGGTGACCAGGTCGGCCTGCCAGGGGGCTTCGATCTCCTGCTGGCCCTGGCGGAGTTCGGCGCTGGCGGGGGAGCGGCCCCAGACCTCGACCCAGAGGATCCAGCGCGGGTCGCCGGGGCCTTCGGGCAGGTAGAGGCGCAGGTAGGCGTCGAGGCGCTGCCAGGGGTCGAGGGCGGGGTCGGTGAGGGCCTGGCGGCGGCGGGTGCCGAGTTGGTCCTCGCTCCAGCGGAGGGTTTCCAGCAGGAGCTGGTCCTTGCTGCCGAAGTAGTAGAGGAGGTGTCCGGCGCTCATCTGGAGTTGTTTGCCGAGTCCGGCCATGGTGAGTTTGGCGAGGCCGTGTTCGGCGATGGCGGTC
Source organism: Kitasatospora sp. NPDC036934 (assembly GCF_055608425.1). NCBI lineage: Bacteria > Bacillati > Actinomycetota > Actinomycetes > Kitasatosporales > Streptomycetaceae > Kitasatospora > Kitasatospora sp. NPDC036934. The sequence continues at coordinate 183,588 of NZ_JBVJQR010000008.1, forward strand.
CGGGCGGTGGCGTAGACCTCCTCGCGGGGGCGCGCCGGGCGGCGCGGGCGGGGGTCGGCCATGGTGGGGCTGCTTCCTGGGAGGAGGAGGGGGAGCTCCGAAGGCTACCGGGGCGGGGGCGGGTGCCCCCACCCCGGGGCGGTCAGGCCCTGGGCTGCTGCTGGGTGATGCAGTGGATGCCGCCGCCGCTCTGGCACTTTGACCTCTGACCAGCAGCTTAGCCAATCGTGAGTGATCAACTGGGAGCCATTTGGGAGATTAACTTTTGTGGCTCTTCATCCAGCGCTTCTGAAGCGATTCCGCGATGCGCCGCTCCATCGTGGGCGTGACACCAGCGTACGCACCTTCCACCCCCTGCAGCCGGTGGCCCATTCGGGTCTCCACGGCAACCCGAGAATGACCGTCCTCGTCCAACCACCGCTTCATCGCGTGCCGGAGCCAGTGCGGCACTGCGTCTTCCAGGCCCTCCAGCGGCGGAATCTCGGCACGCCGAAAGTCGCTCCGCGCCGTCCGCGCCTCGAACCCGTGAATCGTGGGCTTCCAGATGTAGGTGGAGAAGTCGGTCAGAAGCAACGGGCCGCCCTCCAACGAGGGGAACACCCACTCGCTGTCATGCGACCGCAGCAAGTCGGACAGCAGCTCTGCCAGGAAGGGAGGCAGCACCAGATCTCGCACGGATGTGTACTTCGGCAACGCCAACTCCGCACGGCGCCTACCACCCTCGGGGGGTCGGACGTACTGGTGCTGCCACTGCACGCGGAGCGCCGGCATGTCCTTGTACCTGCTCTGGACCGCCTTCACCCGCTTACGCTCTGCGCTCCTTCCGCCCGGATTGTCAGGCCAACCGGGATCCGAGGCCGGCCAGTTCGGGTAGCACCACTCACGTCGCAACCCATACAGCTCGCCCTGGCGGAGGCCGCAGTAGGCCTTCGTCAGCATCGCCACGTAGCCGGTCTGCCCCCATACCCTGCGGGCGTTCTCCGCGATCTGCTCCACCTGTTGAGGGGTGAGGGTGGGAATCTCGTGCCGGACAGGCGAGATGTACCTACCCCGGCGCCGGTTGACTACTGGTATGGGCGAGGTCTTCAAGAGCGGCGGCGTGTGAGCCACCGCATCATCGATGATCATCCGCATCAGCTGGATGACGACCGTTGCAAAGTTCTCGGACAGCTCCCGGCGGGTGCTCTTCTCCCACGTCAGGTACGCACTCGTAGTGATGTGGGACAGGGGGACATCACCCCACTGCTTGTTCAAACGGCGGATTCGCTTCCGGTAGGTGTCTTCACTGCCGGGGGAGACGTCGATCGTCGCCAGCCACTGGTCAGCCCACGCGGCGAACGTCATGGACTCACCCGCGCTGGGGTCGAACCAGTCGCCGCGGCGTACGTCGGTCTCCTGGGCCTGCCAGTGTGCGTCGGACTGGGCCTTGGTCAGGAACCCCGGCTCAGATCCGTAAGTGCCGTCGGGCAACCGGAACCTGGCGCGCCAGGTGCTGCCGCGCTTCTCGGACCAGCCCATGCCTAGTTCACCCGCCGGTTGAGGCCGAGCGGGCAGTCTGTGCAGGTGCTGCAGTCGAGGCCGGCGCGCCGGAGCAACTCGATGGCTTGTAGGGCGATGGCGTCGTCGTGTTGCGCGCGCTCGGTGACGAGTGCGGTGGTGGTGTCGTGAACTACGCCAACCCAGGCGACAAAATCTGGCCCGAGGTCAGCGGCGGTGCAGACGTGCATTGGCCCATCCCTGTGTGAGAGATGGCGCCCCCAAGTGGGCGTAATGATTCCACAAAATGACTGGCCGTGACTACCTGTTTACGACGACACCAGGGCGGGTAGCTCGGTCAGTCGCCCCGCAGCAGACCCTGCCGACGCAATTCCTCGATCGCCCGTTCCTGCAGCTCCTGGATCTGAGCGCCCGTGAGGTTGGGGGCGGTGGCGATGGTGGCGTTCTGGATCGCCTGCCGCAGCGCCTCGGTGCTGAGGGGTGCCGCCGAGTAGCGGGCTCCCCGGACCACCTCGGATGCGATGGGCGTGTAGTCGGGGTCATCGATCACCCGGGCGCTGGTGCCGAGAGGCCAGCCGAGCACCTCGTCGACTCGGGCGTACGTCGTGTCGCGGACGACTTGCCCTTCCTCAACCCGGCGCCACGTGGTGATGCTCATCGACGCCTGGCGGGCGCACGCGTCCCGAGAGAGCCGCAGTTCAGTGCGGCGGCTCCCGACCACGGCGGCGAGTCGCTGCAGGCCATCAGCTTGTCCAGGCATGTCACACATCATGGCAGGACCGTCTAGTCACTGTCAGGGGCGGGTGCTACCTGGGCTGATTTTCGCCCATCTCCCGCTATCGCGATGTGCTATTACCTGCTACCTATCGCAAGCATCGACACGTTACTGCTAGCGGAAGCTGATGGAAGCTGATAGCTTCGAGTCATGCCCGAACGATCCACCGTCGAGGTCGACGGTCCAACCATCCGCAGGATCCGGAAGCGCACAGGTCTGGACATGAGCACGCTCGCCGACCGCGCCGGAATCACCGCCAACTACCTGTCGCGGATCGAGACGGGCACGCGCCGACGGGTCCGGCCCAGCGTCTACGCCGCGATCCGCCAGCACCTCGGCGCCACTGATGACGAGATCCTCGCCGTCGGCGAGGTCCGCACGCAGAGGACCTGACATGGCAACTTCCACCCCGCCCAGGCCGGCGGACGGCAACGGGTTCTACACCGCCAAAGAGGCCGCAGTGCGGCTGCGAATCGGTGTCCGCGCAATCCGCGACGGCATCAACCACAGCGGATGGCCCCACAGCCGTATCGGTCGGCGAATCGTGATCGACGAGGCCGACCTGGCCGAGATCTACCGCCTGTACCGGGCGCCCAGCACGGCGCCACGCGGCCGCCGTCGCGCCGCCTGAGTCACCCCTGACATGGGTCGGGCTCCCGCCTGGCACACCCGGTCGCACCCGGATGCCGCCCGCAGGAGCCCATCGGCCTACCGATCAACCCGAAACGGAAAGGAGGTAGGCCGTGTTCGAGCCTACCCGCATCAGGCACTACACCGCCCCGCTCGGCCAGACGATGGCCCTGCTGGCGCTCCAGACCGAGTACCCCGAACTGGCCGACCTCGGCGTCGCCGAGTGGCAGATCACCCCCGTCGGCCTGCTGTCCGCGTACGTCAAGGCCGAGAACGGCGACGCGGTGACCGCGGCGTACGAGGCCATTCTGGGCGGCCGGTTCGAGATGCCGATCCCGTTCGAGTGGGGGGACAAGCCGATGGCGGTCCAGTACCTCGACACGGTATGGCGGGACGTGCGCGTGCAGGTCCGCGTCTCGGCCCCGATCGTGGCCGCGCAGGCGGTGGCCGCGTGAGCGAGCCCATGAGCGTCGAGGCCCTGGACGGCCTCCGCGACCTGTACGCCAACCGGTCGGAGGCCGAGGCCCGGACGATCGTGGCCCTCGTCGCCGAGGTCGAAGAGCTGGACTACCGGCTGAACGACTCCGAGAACGAGGTCGAGCGACTGCGGACCCAGGTCCAGCGCCTGCAGCGGCTGGTGAAGCCGTCGGCGCCGACGGCGTCGATCTCGCGCATCAAGTCCGGCAAGTGGCAGGTTCGCTGGCGCGAGGCCGGCCTGCAGCGGTCGCAGTCGTTCCTGCTCCGGCAGCAGGCTGCCGACTTCCGCGCGGAGATGGTCCAGCGCTGGCAGCGGGGTGCCCGGTGAACGCCGCCACGAACCCGGTCGCCCGCCGCGCCGCCATACTCATCACCAACACCGCCGGCACCCCCGAGGACATCGCCGCCGCCCTCGACGCAGCCGGGATGCTCCGGCGCCCGGCCGAGCGGATCGTCGGCCCGTACCCACTGTGGGTGCGTCCGACCGGACTCGGTGTCGCGATCGATGCGCACCCGCTGGTGTCGGCGCTGATCTGCAGCCTCGCCTCGGAGATGGCCGAGTCCCCGGAGGACGTCACCGCCGAGCTGGTGACGGTCGCCGAGGCGTCCGGACCGGAGCGGGACGCCTTGGTCGAGCAGCTGCTGGAGCGCCTCGGCGGTACCGACTCGCGGTACTCGGCGACGGCGGCCCGACGGTTGGCCGAGGTGTTGCTGTCCATGGTCGGCCCGGTGTTCCCGCAGCAGAACAGGAGGGCCTCCTGATGGCCAAGCACACCTCCACCGAGAACTACCGCGTCGTGGTCATCGGCACCGTCGACCTGTCCCTTCCGGGCGGTCCCCGGTTGCAGCTGCGCGTCAAGGACGGCGTGATCCCACCCCAGCGCCTCGGCGACTTCGGGTGGGTGTCGATGTCCGACCGGTTGGCCAGCAGCGACATCGCGGGCGACTACCGGCGCCGGTGCGAGGAGATCGTGCAAGCCCTTCGGGCCCAGCACCCGGGCGTCACGGCCACCGTGGAGTTCGACACCACCGAGACGTGCTCTCACTGCGGGCTCGGCTGGGAGGAGTTCACCGCCGAGGACTCCGAGCGGTGGCCGGACGAGGACTACGTCGTCGGCGAGCCGCTGTGCTGCGAGACCGCGCAGGCCGAGTACTTGGCGGCCCGGGCGGGGGTGGCGTGATGCCGTGGATCTCTCGCCGCGCGCTGGCCGAGCAGGCCGCCGCGATGACCCGCCTGCGCGGGCAGATCGCCGAACTCAAGGACGAGTTGGCCGGGCAGGGCCGCGCAAACGGCCGCCTCGCCGGGCGCCTCGCGGCGGCCGAGGCCGCAAACGGCGGCGCGATCAAGGCCGTCCGGGACGCGCACAAGGGGCAGCACGACGAGAACGCGCGGCTGCGCGCCGTCATCGACCGGCACCGGGCCACGATCCGGGGCCTGCGCCGCCAGCTCGACGACGCGCTCGGCTACAACACCGCGCCGCCGTGCGCCGACGACCAGCCGCACACCTTCGACGACTTCGGGGCCGTGAACGACCGACGTCGATGCAAGCGGTGCAGGTGTTCGGTCCCGACGGCCAAGCAGGCCGCTCTCTTGAAGGAGGATGCGTGACGATCACCTCGCCGGCCGGGGCTTCGGCCCCGGCCGCCGGGCGGCGCCGGAAGACCACCCCGCAGCCCACCGGGCCGGACCGCATCCCGCGGCCGTCCGCCGGCTGGTACCGGGACAAGGTCACCGGCGCGAAGTACCGGCGCGTCACCACCATCCTCAACCTCGGCTCCACCAAGGGCGACGTCCTCTCCCGCTGGGCCGCCGGTGTCGTCGCGGACTGCGCGTTCGACAACCTCCCATCGCTCGTGGCCGCCTCGCTCCGCCCGGACGAGCGTGCCGAGAAGCGCGAGTGGCTGTCCCGGGCCGCGCTGCGCAAGCGCGACGAGCGAGCGGACATCGGTAGCGCGGTGCACCGCATCATCGAGGCGCATGTCCTCGGCCAGCCGGTCCCGGCCGAGCTGGTCGAGGACCCGGAACTCGCCCCGTACCTGCGGCACTTCGTCGCCTTCGTGCGGGACTGGCAGGTCACCTTCGAGGCATCCGAGATGGTCGTCGGCAGCCCCGAGTTCGGGTACGCCGGCACCCTCGACTACATCCTGCGATCCCCGCTCATCGCCGCGCAGCTCGGCATCCCCGCCAGCCTCGCGCTGATCGGCGACACCAAGACCGGCGGCGAACTGGACGTCAAGGGTGTCTACCCCGAGGCCGCGCTGCAGATGGCCGCGTACCGGCGCGCCGAGATCGCGTGGATGCGGGACGGCAGCAGCGTGCCGATGCCCGCCGTGCACACCACCGGCGTCGTGCTGCACCTGCGGCCGGAGGGCTACCGGCTGATCCCCGTCGTCTGCGACGACCAGGTGTTCGCCGCGTTCCGCATCACCCAGCAGGCCGCCGAGTGGGTGTCCGGCCTGTCCAAGACCGTCGTCGGCGAGGCCCTGAGCCTCCCGGCCCGCACCGAGAGGGGGGCTTCCTGATGCCCATCCTGGACCTCCAGCGCCGTATGCGGCAGCTCGGCGAAATCCGAATCGGCCACACCGTCGACACCGGTCGCACCGACAAGAACGGCAATCCGATCAAGCGCCCGGCCAAGCTGCAGGCGTTCCGCTTTACCTCCCCGTCCCGGCCGATCCTGGAGCAGGTCGCGGCCCTGTACGGGGGCGACGTACGGCCGTGGACCCCCGCGAACGGCGGCCCGGCCGAGTTCGAGGTCTACTCGACCGTTGACCGGCTGCCGGTGCTCGTCCCGCCGACCGACGCCGTCAGCCAGTGGTACGAGCTGTACCAGGGCTCGAAGTGCATGCGCCGCTGCGATGGGGTGACGGAACACAAGCTCGACCGGGCGTGCCTGTGCGACCCGGAGAAGCGCGACTGCTCGATCACCACCCGCGTCAACGTGATGCTGCGCGACCTCCCGGCGCTCGGGCAGTGGCTGCTCGTCTCCAAGGGGTACTACGCCGCCGTTGAGCTGCCGCCCGCCGCCGAACTTCTGGCGCAGGTGGGGGGGTACGTCGCTGGGTGGCTCGGCATGGAGGCCAAGTCGGTGGCGACCGACCGGGGCACCAACCGATTCATGGTGCCGACGTTGGACGTCGAGATCACCCCCACCGAGCTGATGTCCGGCCAGATCCGCGGCACGGCCGAGGTGACTGCGGGCGGCTCCGAGCGGGTCGCGATCGAGGCCGCGCCGGTCGCCCCGGTGCCGGACTACGTGGCGCTGGCGAGGCTCTCGCGTGACGCCGAGGCGGTGAAGGCGATCGCCCGGACCGCCCGGGAGAAGGGGCACCTCACGCCGAAGGTGGACGCCGCGCTGCGCGAGGTGCTGGCCCGTTTCGCCCCGCCGTCGGCGGGCACCCCGGCCGCCGCTGAGCCGGAGGAGATCATCGAGCCGGAGATCGTCGACGACGGCGACCCCACCGAGGTGTGGTTCCAGATCATGGCCGCCGCCGGCGCCCGCGGCTGGACCACCGACGCAACCGAGCACGCGTTCGCCGAGCGCAACACCGGGACGATGCCGGGGTCAGCGTCCGCCGGTGAGCTGCGGACCTTCCTCGCGTGGCTCAAGGGCGGTGCGCGATGAGCTGGCACACCGGGCGCCTGTGCGCCTTCGACACCGAAACCACGGGCGTCGACGTCGAGAACGACCGCATCGTCACCGCTGCCGTGCTCCTGGTCGGCGGCGGCCAGCCCACCCAGCCGCACACCTGGCTCGCCGACCCCGGGATCGACATCCCGGAGCAGGCAACCGCAGTGCACGGCATCACCACGGGGCGGGCCCGCGCCGAGGGCCGTCCGGCCGCCGAGGTCGTCGCCATGGTGTCCGCGCTGCTGGCCGAGCAGGTCGCCGCCCGGGTGCCGATCATCGCGATGAACGCCCGGTTCGACTTCACCCTGCTGGACCGGGAGTTGGCCCGCCACGGGCTGCCGTCGCTGGCCGAGAAGGCCGGTGCCGAGCCGCTCGTCCTGGACCCGTTGGTCATGGACAAGCGCGCGGTGAAGTTCCGCAAGGGTAAGCGGCGCCTGGTCGAGCTGGCCCAGGTGTACGGCGTCGAACTCGGCGACAACGCGCACGACGCCGGCGCCGACGCCCTCGCCGCCGCCCGCATCGTCTACAAGATCGCCGCCCGGTACCCGGCCGTGCAGGAGACCGAGCTGCACCAGCTGCACGACATGCAGAAGCACTGGGCCCGCGAGCAGGCCATCGACCTCCAGGCGTACCTGCGCCGCAAGGACCCGCAGGCCGTGGTCGAGCCCGCGTGGCCGCTCATCCCCCGCCCCCGGGCCAGTGCCTGATGAACGCCCAGCTCACCCTGTCGCTGCTGGCCTCCGTCCCGGCTCCGGCCGGGGCGGAGGCCCCAGGCCCGACGCCGCTCGTCATCGGCCTGGACGTCTCCCTGTCGTGCACCGGCGTGGCCGGCCGCGGCTGGGCCGAGGCGATCCGCTCCGGCGCCCGGATCGGGCACGAACGCCTCGCCTACCAGCTCGACGAGATGCGCTCGTTCTACCGGCACGCCGAGCTGGTCGTCATCGAGGGCCCCGCCTACTCCCGCGCGATGCAGCGCGGGCACGACGAGTTGGCCGCGATCCGCTGGATGGTCCGCCACGACCTGTGGAAGCGGAGCATCCCGTACGCCGTCGTCCCGCCCGACAACCGCACCATCTACGCCACCGGCCGGGCCCGCTGGACCGGCGAGACCCCAACACAGGTCAAGGGCCGCGTCCGCGACGCCGTCCAACAGCGCTACGGCGTCGACTGCACCGGGCCCGGCCGCTACGACCAGGCCGACGCGTCGATCCTCGCCGAGATGGGTCTGGCCTACCTCGGTTACCCCGGCGCCGCCCTCCCCCCGACCCACACCCGCGCGCTGGCTGGCGTCGACTGGCCCGAGAGGACCGACGCATGATCCCCGCTACCGACCGGGAACTGCCCTGCCGAACCGCCCCCGGCCTGTTCCACGCCCCCGACGGCCGCGACTACAACGCCCGGGCCAAGGACATCCGGATCGCCAACGCCAAGGCCCTGTGCGCGGCCTGCCCGATCCGAACGGCCTGCCGCCAGCACGCCCGGGACACCGGGCAGCGGTCCGGCATCTGGGGCGGCGAGACCGCCGACGAGCGGCGCGCCGCCCTCGCCGAGGCCGCGTGAGCCCCACCACCGGATGGGTCGGCGGCCTCACCATCCGCGCCGACCGCCGACCGCCCACCGCCGACTACCTGTGCACCCGCTGCTGGCACCACCAGCGGCTCACCGGCCACGACGCCGTCCGCTACGGCGCCCGTGACCTGCCCATCACCCACCGGGCCACCTGCCCGGCCCTCACGAAGGAGACCAGCCAGTGACCGACATCAAGATCGACTCCAAGATCCTCGCCGACGTCGCCGCCGCCCTGGAGCCCCACGCCGACGCGATGTTCAAGCAGCGCGGCGGCCGGTGGATGGCCGTCATCGAGCTGGCCCACTCCGAGCGCACCGAGCCCGGCCCCGAGGAGGACAAGGGCCCCTCCGTCAAGGTCCGCATCGTCGGGATCGAGGTCGCCGCCGACGAGTTCACGGACGAGCGGCTCCGGCAGGCCCAGCAGGACATGTACCGGCACCGCACCTCCAGGGGCACCCTCGACGAGGACGCGGACACCTACCGGGCCGACAACATCCTGCGCAACGGCGTCGGGCTCCACACCGACGCGGCGTGATGAGCGGGCCCCGCACGGCGATGCGCACCGCATGCCCGCGGTGCGGGGCCACCATCCTCACCACCCCCGACGGCCGTCGCCTCGATCCCGAGCCCCACCCTCTCGCGATCCACCTCCCCGACGGCGGCCAGCTCGACGCAGCGCAGGCCCTGCCGATCCTCCTCGGCCACCAGTCGCCGAAAGCGCACCACCCGCACCGCCCCGGCCCCTACGGCTGCAACCCGCCCCCGCCGGCCGAGCAGCCGACCCTCTTCTAGGAGTCACGCAGTGAGCAACGTCCACCCCTTCCCCATGTACGAGGACGACGACGAGCCCCGTCGCGCCTCGCTGGAGGACGTCGCCGAACAGTGGCTCATCGCCGCGATCCTCGACAGCCCCCGCGGCTACATGGAGGCCGCCGAGGTCATCGAGCGCGACGACCTCACCCACCACGGCTACCGGCTCATCTGGGACACCGCCGGTCAACTCATCGCGGCCCAGCGGGAATCTCACGCCCTCGCCGTGCGGTTCGAGATCGAGCGCATGGGCCGCCTCGCCGAGATCGGCCGCGGCCGCCTGATCGACGACCTCGCCGCAATCGCCATCCCCTCCGGCATGGCCGGCGCCCTCGCCGAGAAGGTCGCCCAGCAGGCCCGCGCCCAGCGCGCCGCCGCGTTCGCCGTCCGCTACCGCAACGCGGCCACCACGACCGCTGCGGACGAGGTCGACGAGATCCTCGCCAAGCTCCTGCACGAGCACATCACCGAGGAACAGGCCAAGGCCGAGCGGGCGTCGAACCCCGGCGGCGGCCCGGCGCACATCCTCGCCGCCGCACTCGACTGGGTCCAGTTCTTCGCCACCGACTACACCAACGTCCAGCTCCTGCCCGGCAGGCTCCTCGCCCCCGGCCAACAGATCGCCGTCGTCGGCGACGGTAAGGCCGGAAAGTCGCTGTTCGTGCAGGAGTGGGTATGGCGGGCGGCCACCGGGCAGAGCACGCTCGGCGACACCCCCCAGGCACCCGTACGGGTCCTGTATATCGACGCCGAGAACGGGCACCCCGAGATTCAGCAGCGGCTCCGCTCGTTCGGTGCCGGGCCCCAGACCATGGGCACCCTGACCTACCTCTCGTTCCCGCCGATCCGGCCGCTCGACACCGTCGGCGGCGGCCAAGACCTCCTCGCCGCGGCCAAGGCCGTGGGTGCCGAGGTCATCGTCATCGACACCGTCTCCCGCTTCATTTCCGGCGAGGAGAACACCGCCGACACCTGGCTCGCTCTGTACCGCCACACCCTGATGCCCCTCAAGGCCGCCGGCATCGCCAGCATCAGGCTCGACCACTTCGGCAAGGACAACGAGCGCGGCGCCCGCGGCTCCTCCGCCAAAGTCCAGGACGTTGACCACGTCTGGGAGCTGCGCGCACAGGGCGGCGGCATCCTCTCCCTCAAGCGCACCCACAGCAGGACCGGCGTCGGCCCGGACGAGTTCACCCTGATCCGCCACAGCCGCAAGGTCGGCGACGACTGGGTGGCCGGTGCCACCCGCCACGAACCGATGACGTTCGCCGACCGGGCAGCGCTGATCGAGGGCACCACCGAGTGGCTGGTCGACCAGCTCGACAAGGCCGGCGTCGACCCGACGTGGGGCAGCCCGAAGGTGCTGACGTGGTGCCGCGAGAACGGCATCCGGACGGCCAAGGCGAAGGTCGAGGAAGCGGTCCGGGTGCGGAAGTCGAGGCCCTCCGGGGACCTCCCCCCGCACCTCCCCTACCCGCCAGTAACACAAACTCCCCCCGACGCGCGGGGAGTTCAAGACAAAACACCAGGTCAAACATCCCCCGGGGAGGTCCAGGGGACATCGGGGGACGTGCCTGCTTCACCTCCCTCCCCCCGCCTCCCCCCTAAGGAGGGGGGAGGGGGGAGCGCACCGGGGGAGGAACAGCCCCTCTGCACCGATTGCGGCCACCCCCTCCACCCCGACCGAGCCGCCCGCGGCTACGACACCCACATCCTCTGCGACACCCCCCAGGAGACCACCCCATGACCCACACCCCCGGCCGCGTCACCCTCACCGCCACCGACCTCGCATCGCTCCTCGACCAGCCCGGACCCATCACCCTCACCACCAACGGCCTCCGCTGGGTCACCCTCAGCGCCACGACCCCCGGCCAGGCCCCGCGCTTCACCCCCGCCACCGGCGCCCCCTGGGCCCATACCATCCCCGCCGCCGACGTTCCGGCCCTCCAGTCCTGGCTCGACCGCCTCGACCCGGCCGCACCCGTCCGCATCGGCACCGCCACCCTCGCCGACGGCACCGGCACCCTCCTCACCCTCCGCACCGGCGCCCAGGCCATACGCCTCCACCAGCCCGTCTGACCGAGCACCAACCACGGTGCCCACCACACACACCCACCACGGAGAGCCCGCCATGACCGCTGCCCGCACCGCCCTCCTCGCCGAACTCCTCGACGGCGAGGACCCACACAGCCCCGAGTACGCCGACGCCCGTCGCCGTATCGAGCGGCTGATCGACAACTACCGCGCCGCGCTCCTCGCCAAGGCCGCCCGCCGCATCCGAGGCAGCAGGATCAACCAGCCCGGCGACGACGTCGACCACCACGTCAACGACGTCATCGAGCAGACCGCCGTGATGGTGGAGGGCATTCGATGACCGACACCCCGCCGCCCGCCGGCCAGCAGGGCTGGGACCGCGCCAAGTTCACCTGCGGCCGCTGCTTCGTCACCGTCACCGCCGCGACCGAGCGCGAGTACATCCGGCTCGTCGCCAGCCACAAGGCCAACTGCCCGCCTGACGCCCGCTGACGCCCGTCACCCACCACCCGAGGAGGCCGACCCCATGCACCTGCCCACGTTCGTCCCCCGCACCGAGGCCGGCCTCCTTCCCTGCGCCGGCCAACCCGAGCTGTACGACACCCCCGACACCCAGGATGAGGCTGCCGACCTTTGCGCCCGCTGCCCCGTCCAGCAGGCCTGCGACACCTGGGCTGTCCAGCACGCCGAGTGGGGCACCTGGGCCGGCCGCACCGACAACGACCGCGGCACCCCCCGGGAGGAACTGCCCGACCTGCCCCGGCTCCCTGTTGCGCCGGCCCCCGAATGCGGCACCGAGGACGCCCGCCGCCGCCACATCGGCAACCAGGAACTCTGCCGCGTCTGCGACCAGGCGTACGCCGATCGCATCCGTGCCAGCCGCCTTGACGCCCTCGACGCGCAGCACCGGCGTGCTGGCGGCCCGACCCGCCGCGGCTACCGCCTGCACCTGCTGCTCGGCATCCCGCCCTGCGGCCCCTGCCGTGCGGCGCACGCCGTCGGCATCCGCCTTTACCGCACCGGGCAGTCTCTCGCGGCGTGAACACCCTTGTTCTTCCCGCACGTTGACGCCCGTCAACGGTAGACTGACCAGCACAAACGAAGCGGGCCAGGCACGGGGATAGCAGCCCCGGCCCGGCCCATGACCGCAGGAGCACGCACTCCCATGGCCATCACCCAGCCTACCCATGCCGTCGACCGGCAGCGGGCCGTCCTCGGCCTCACCATCGGCGCCGCCCTCGTCACCATCGCCCTGACCGGCGGCGCGTTCTGGCTCTCGTACGAATCCCTGCACGACCTGGCGCTCGGCCACCACCTGAGCGGAGTTCGCGCCTGGGCCTGGCCCGCCACCCTCGACGGCTTCGTGATCTCCGGCGAGCTGCTCGTTCTGCGTGCCTCCCTGATGCGGCGCCTGGACTGGCTCGCCATGGTCCTGGTCGCCTCCGGGTCGGCCGGCTCCATCATCCTCAACGTCGTCTCCGTCGGCTCCCGGGTGGACACCACCACCCAGGTCGTGGCCGCGATCCCGCCCACGGCTGCTCTGCTCGCGTTCACCGCGCTGATGCGCCAGCTGTACCGCGCCCTGGTCGGCCGGCCAGCTGCCCCGGTCCCGCCCACCGAGCGGCGGCCTGTCCCCGTTGAGGTCCCGATGACGGCCGTCGCCGCCCCGTCGCTGCCGCCCCGCCCCACCGAGCCGCCCGCCCTGCCGCCCGTCGCGTACACCGACCCGCGGTGCAGCGTGATCCGGCCGCTCTACAACGGCGGCTACCGGCCCGGCACCGCCACCATGCGCGCCGCCCTCACCGCCGCCGGCCACCTCGGCCCCGACGGTCGGCCACTCTCCGACGCCACCATCCGGGGCACGCTCCGGGCCGAGGTCGAGCGGCTGGAACCGGTGCTCGCTACATACCCGGCCGAGCAGCAACTGCGTGCCGCGTGACAGGAGAATGTTCTCCGTGAACGACGCGATCGACCAAGCCACCGAGCCCACACGAAGATCGGCCGCCCAGCGCGCTCGTGCAGAGGGGCGCCGTACCGCAGTCCTGACCGTTGGAGCCATCGCGCTCTTCGCCGCGGGTGTCGCCATCGGCAGGGCCAGCGTAGGCAGTTCATCGCCAACCCCGACGTCCACCGCACTGCCCTGCGCTGAGGCAAGTAGGTCGGCAGCCGACTTCCTGAGCGAGGCCAAGAAGGGCGCCCCAGGTGACAGTGAGGCACGTCGAAACGCCCGGATGGCCATGCAGGTGATCGTGCAGAACCCCAGCTGCTTCTCGGCGAAAGAACGCGCGGCCGCGCAGGAGCTGTTGGATCAGCGGTAGCCAGGCTGCCTGATCACGGAACCTCCCTACCCTCCCAGGCAGGGAGGTTCCGTCATGCCGCACCAGCGAGCCGACATCACCGAAGCAGCGTTCCGCGCGTCCGATGCCGTCGAGATGCGGCGCCTCGGCATGACCTATCAGGCCATCGGTGACGCCCTCGGCGTCAACCGCAAGACCGCCTGGAACTACGTGCAGAAGGCGCTCGGCGAGCGGGCCCGCGAGACCGCCCCCGACCGTGACGCCCTCCTCGGCGAACAGATCGTCGTCATCGAGACCGTCCTGGACGGCCTGCTGCCCAAGGCCGCGAACGGCGACGCCCGGGCCGCCGAGATCGTCCTGCGGGCCATGGACCGGCACGCCCGCCTGTTCGGCCTCGACGCCCCCGTCCGGATCAAGGCCGAGCTGACCGACGAGCGCATCGCCCGCGTCCGCCAGCTGGCTGAGCAGATCGCCGAGGTCGGCGCGTGACCCCCGAGCAGCTGGCCGAGCTGGAGACCCTCAGCTCGGAGGAGCTGGAGCTGCTGGAGCGGGAGTTGGCCGCCCAGCTCTGGCAGCGCCGGTGGGACCGGTGGAAGCCGTACCCGTGGCAGATCCCGCCGGGCGAGGTCGAGACCCACGGCATGTGGCTGCAGTTGGGAGGCAGGGGGACAGGGAAGACGGATGGGTGCGCCAGGTTCATGGTCGCGCACGTCAACGGGCCGCCGTGCGACGACCGCATTCCCGGCGGCCACCGCATGTCGATCATCGCTCCGACGCAGGGTGACGCCGTCGAGTCGGCCGTCAACGGCCCGTCAGGGCTGCGCGCGCACGACCCGCGGGTGGTACTGCGGACCACCGTCGGTGGCACCTACGCCCGTTGGCCCAGCGGGGCCGAGGCCAAGGTGTTCGGGGCGCATACCCCGGACGACATCGAGCGCTTGCGGTCCGGCGGCAACAGGTGCCTGGTGTGGCTGGAGGAGGCCGCCGCAATGCGCCACCTCGGCCCGGCCCTCGCGCACTCCGCGATGGGCCTTCGAATCGGCCCTCGGCCGCACTACATCGCGTCTACCACCCCTAAGCCCCGGCGCGAGATCGTTGAACTCCTCGCCCGGCCGGACGTCATCACCACCCGGGGCCGGACCCGCGACGCCCATCACCTTCCCGAGCTGATGCGCACGAAGTTGGTCGCGCAGTACGCCGGCACCCGCCTGGAGCGGCAGGAGCTGGATGGCGAGGTGCTGCAGGACGTGGACGGCGCGCTCTGGTCGTGGCCCCTGCTGGACCGGCTGCGGGTCGGCGCCCCGATGCCGATGTCCCGCATCGTCGTCGCCATCGACCCCGCCGTCTCGAACACCGCCGAGTCGGACGAGACGGGGATCGTCGTGGTCGGGCTGGCCGCCGAGCGGATGCCCGACAAGCTCGGCCAGCTGCAGCAGCACGCGTACGTGCTCGACGACCTATCCGGCCGCTACCACCCCCACGAGTGGGCCGCCGCCGCGCTGGAGGCCTACGACCGGTGGGGCGCCGACCGGATCATCGGCGAGGTCAACAACGGCGGCGACATGATCCGCCACACCCTGCACTCCGTTCGCCCTGGCGCCCCGTTCTCCGCGGTGACCGCCTCCCGGGGGAAACAGCGTCGGGCCGAGCCCGTCGCCGCCCTGTACGAGCAGCACCGCATCCACCACGTCGGCTCGTTCCCGCAGTTGGAGGACGAGCAGACAACGTGGGTCCCGGGTGAACCCGGTAGCCCGGACCGCATGGACGCCCTGGTCTGGGCGGTCACCCACCTGATGGTCAAGACCCGCGGCGGCGGCTTCGCCGCGGTCGCGTAAGGAGAGCGCACGTTGGGACGGATCAGGAACGCCTACGACGCGCTTCGGGGCCACGGGCCGGCCGAGGTGCAGCGGCGGGACTCGCTGCTCGGCGGCGGGGTGTCGGTGACGACGTTCCCGTCCGGCGCGGGCGGCTGGAACGCGTGGTCGGCGGACTCCGTGTTTGGCAACGGCGCCAAGGGCTGGAGCAACAGCGCGGTGGCCTACCGGTGCATCAGCATGCTCGCCAACAACGCCGCCTCCGTGGACCTGGTCGTGCGCGGCCCGGACGGCGACCTGGACGAGCTACACCCCTTGTCGCAGCTCTGGAACGTCATGCCGAACAGGACCATGCCCGCCCAGGTGCTCAAGGCCCTCTCGATGATGCGGCTGCAGCTCGACGGGCAATGCCACCTCTGGCTGAACTACAACGGCCGCACCCCGGTCGGCACCCCCGACGAACTCTGGTACGTCTACGACCGCGTGACGACCATCGTCGCAACCCGCGCCGCCGACGCCGTCCCGCAGGCCCAGATCATCGGCTACGTCATCGAGCGCACCGACGGAGTCCGCGTGCCGGTGCTGGCGGAGGAGATGCTGTGGTTGAGGTTCTCGGATCCGTACGACCCGCTCGCGGTGATGGCCCCGTGGAAGGCCGCAAGGTCGGCGGTTGACGCCGACTTTTACGCCGCGACCTGGCAGCGCCAGAGCTTCAAGAACGGCGCCCGGCCGGGCGGCGTGGTCAACCTCGGCGACATGGACGAGCAGACGTTCAACAGGACCGTGGCCGCGTTCCGGTCCCAGGTCGAGGGCGTTCAGAACGCTGGCAGGCACCTCCTCATCGCCGGGCAGGGCAGCGATGCCGGCACCGCGGGGCAGGGGGCCAGCTTCACGAGCCTGGCCATGAGCCCGGCGGAGATGGACTACCTCAACAGCCGGGTGCACTCCGCCGAGGAGGTGATGCTGGCGTTCGGCGTCCGCCGGGATGCGCTGCTCGGCGGCTCGACGTACGAGAACCAGGCCGAGGCCAAGGCCGCGGTCTGGACCGAGACGTTGGTGCCGCAGATGGAGGTCATGGCCTCGATCACGGACCTGCAGCTGCTGCCCGACGTCGGCTGGACGGTCGCCTGGGACTTCAACGGCGTCCCGGCGCTGCAAGAGGATCTGGAGGCCCAGGCCGGCCGCAACCAGGGATACCTGCAGAACGACGTCCTGATGATCGACGAGGTCCGGGCCACCATCGGCATGGATCCGCTGCCCGGCGGCATCGGCCAGATGACCCTGACCCCGTACCGCGCCCAGTTCACTCCCGCACCCGCCCCGGCGCCGACCGTCGAGGAAGGGGTCGCGCGGATGCTCGCCCTGCTGGAACGCGTCGTCGCCGACCGGCCGCTGCCCGAACTCCCCGCCCGGGCAACCACCGTGCTGCACCATGACCCGGGCCCGGACCCGCAGCAGAGCCTGTACCAGCGCCTGGAGGCCCTGCTGCAGCCGTTGCTGGTGGAACTCGGCCGCCGCCAGCAGGCCGTGACCCTGCGGGAGTTCGACCTGCTGATGCGCGGGGAGCGGGCCGCCGCGCTGTGGCTGGCGGACGTCCGGCAGGTGGCTGGCGAGGCGTACGAGCGGGGCGCCCATTTCGCGCCGCCGGACGCCGAGGACGAGCCTCCGGCCCGGCTGACCCGGCTCGACCTTGCGCCGGAGGATCTGGCGGTCCGGATCAACGTCCGCAAGATCTTCAACGCCCGGAAGTGGGTTGCCCGAACCAAGGACACCTTGCGCGGCTGGTACGAGACAGCGTGGCGGACCGGCGGCGGCCACGTCGCGGATCAGCTCGGCGACGGCTTCGACATGGACGAGCAGGTGCTGGCCGAGCTGGGCAAGCGGCTCGACGTCCTCGCCGGGCAGATCAACCAGACCACCGAGGCCGCGCTGCGGGCCCAGCTGCTGCACCACGGCGTCCAGCAGGGCGAAAGCGTGGACGAGCTGCGGGCCCGCCTGCAGAAGGTGTTCAGCGACCTGACCGACTGGCGCGCGCAGATGATCGCCCGGACCGAAACCGTCGGCGCGTTCAACGCTGCCGGCCTGGTCGCCGCCGAGCGCTCTGGCGCGACGTCGAAGACCTGGCTCGCCACCGCGGACAGCCGCACCCGGGCCTCGCACCGGCTGGAGTCCGGCAAGACCGTCCCGCTCGGCGACACCTTCGCCGCGGTCCAGTCCCGGTGGCCCGGCGACCCGGCGGCCCCTGCCTCGCAGTCGATCAACTGCCGCTGCACCCTCACCTACTCGAAGGAGAAGTAGATGACCACCGAGCTGGCCCCCACCGAGCGCGCCTGCGTGCTGCAGGCCGCTGACGCCCGTCAGATGCGCGGCGTCACCGTCCCGTTCGGCGTTCCCGCGCACGAGGTTCGCCGCGGCCCGATGGACGGCACTCGCGGCGCCGTCGACGTGAGCGACGGCTTGCCGGAGCACCTGGTGTTCGCCAAGGGCGACATCACGTACGAGTTCGACGGCTACGACGCCGACCGGGTGGCCGTCTACCGGTACGCGCCCGCCAAGTCGCCGCTTCACGACCGGATCATGGGCGGCGTCCAGCAGGCCTACTGGGAGGCTGCTCAGGCCCGGAAGAACGGACCGGCCCTGTGAACCGCCGCACCGTCCCGGGGACCGGCGTGCAGTACCGCACGGTTCCACTGCAGCAGCTCAACATCCGCGCCGCCGAGGGCGACGAGGGCACGTTCGAGGGGGTGGCCTGCCGGTACGGCGTGGTCGACTCCTACGGCACCGTGTTCAAACCCCGGGTGTTCCGCCAGGGCGGCCTGGACGCCGGCACGTATGCCCTGCTCGACATGCACGACCCCGGGAAGCCCATCGGAACGTTCACCGCCCGCGAGAAGGGCGACCACCTCGCCATCTCCGGCCGCTACGACGACACTCAGGCCGGCCGCGACGCCCGCGCCCGCGCGCTCAGTGGATCCGCGCCCGAGCTGTCCGTCGGGTTCATCCGCACCGATCTCCCGGCCACCTGGGAGGAGTACGACGCCCTCACCGACAAGCAGCGCGCCGACCTGGAGACCAACATCCGCAGCGCGCGGCTGGTCGAGGTCTCTCAGATCACCGCCCGCATGGCCGCCGTCCCCGGCTCCGCCCTGACCGGCGTCCGCACCGCCGCCCACATCCGGGCGGCCGATGCCGACGAGGACCCGACCGCCCTCGTCGCCGCCCTCGACGGCATCCTCGACCAGGCCGTCCAGCTCGCCGGCGAGTACCCGCGCGAGGGCCTGCCCGAGGAAGTCGCCCAGGCTCTTGACCTCCTCGTCGCCGCCGAGGCCGTGGTCGATCAGGTGATGGACGTCATGGGCATCTACGACCCCGACGACGAGGCCGAGCCGACCGGCGGCGAGGAGCCCCCGGCGGCCGGCGGCGCCGCGTCGGCCGAGCTGGAGCTGGAGCGCGCGCGGGCCGCGGCTGGCCTGCTGCTGGCCGGGCTGACGCCCGTTACCGGCCGGTAGCACGTGTAGCCGCGCTGCCCCTGATCAGCGCGTGGCTACGGTGACAGCGCGCTGGCAGGCCGGGGTCCGGTGGTCGGCGTAGAGGCGGGTGTTGCCGTCCAGAGTCCCCCGATTCGCTCGGGTGCCTGGACGGCGCCCCGTACTTCGAAGGAGCCACCGATGACGGTGAAGCTCGCCCCGGTCGGCTACCGCAAGGATGGCCGCCCGATCTACCCGATCCGTGGTGGAGCGCCCACCCTGGAGGAACAGCGCACCGCGCTGCTGGCCCGCCTCGACGACACCAGCCTGACGACCGAGCAGGTCCAGGAGATCGTGACCGAGGCCCGAGGCCTCGCCGACGCCCTCCAGGCTGAATCCGACCGGGTCGCCGCCCGCGCCCAGCTGCTGCGTACCGCCCCGCCCGCACCGAAGCCCCCGGCTGACGGCGCCCCGCTCACCCCCGCCGAGGCCGCGACGTTCCGCTCCGTGGCCCAGCGCTTCACCGAGTCCCAGGCGCTGGCCGAGTTCCGCGCCCGCGACAAGCGGGGCCAGTTCCAGCTGGAGATGGCTGACGTCGACCCGAACCGGCTCCTCGGCCGCGCCGATGCCCCGGCCGGCACCATCACCAACCCGAGCTTTCCGCACCTGCCGCAGCTCGTCCCCGGGATCGTCCCCACCACCCCGGACCTGCCGCTGCTGGTGGCTGACCTCCTCGACCAGCAGAACGCGGACTACAACGTTCTGGAGTACATCCGCGACACCTCCGGCCCGGCCGGCGCCGGCTCCGCGTGGAACAAGGCCGCAGTCGTGCCCGAGGGCACGCAGAAGCCGATGTCGACCATGACGTTCGACACCATCACCACGACCCTCAAGACCTGCGCGCACTGGATGCCCATCACGAGGCAGGCTGCGGACGACAACGGCCAGCTCATGGGCTACATCCAGGGCCGACTGACCTACGGCTTGCGGTTCATGCGGGACCGGCAGCTGCTGACCGGCAACGGCGGCACGGAGATGCAGGGCATCCTCACCACGCCCGGCATCGGGACCTACCAGCAGCCGAAGCCGACCGCGCCGGCCACCGACGAGCCGCCGCTGGTGGACATCCGCCGGGCGAAGACCGTCGCGGAGATCGCAGGCTTCCCCCCGGACGGCGTGGTCGTGCACCCGCAGGACTGGGAGTCGATCGAGCTGGACCAGGCCCCCGGCAGCGGCGTGTTCCGGGTGATCGCCAACGTCGCCGGTGAAGCTGCCCAGCGCGTGTGGGGCCTCAACGTCGTCTCCACCGTGGCCATCGCGCAGGGAACCGCGCTGGTCGGCGGGTTCCGGCAGGGCGCCACCTTGTGGTCCCGCCAGGGCATCAGCGTCCTGATGACGGACAGCCACGCCGACTTCTTCACAGCGAATGTGCTGGTCATCCTCGCCGAGTTCCGCGCCAACCTGGCGGTCTACCAGCCCAAGGCGTTCGTGAAGGTGACGTTCGCCGCCGCCACGGTCTGACCCCGAGCCGGGCCGGGCGCCTCCACTCCCCGGGCGCCCGGCCCACCCCCTGCCGAACGGAGACCACCATGCCGCCCGCCAAACGCCCCGCTGACGCCCCGCCGACGCCCGTCACCGACGGCATCATCGGCATGGCCGGCGCCGTCCCCTCCACCGTCCGCCCCCAGCAGTACACCTCGCTCGTCGGCTGGGACACCGGCAGCATCGCCCCCGCCGACACCTACCAGGCCCTCGACAGCACCGGCCACCCGGACGGCCCGGTCGTCCACGACCACCCCGGCGGCCACGCCCAGCAGATCACCACCGCCGGGTGCACCGTCACCGCGTGGGCCCGCCAGGCCCTCGACGACGCAGAGTTCACACCCGCGGCCGAGGACTGAGCGTGTACTGCACGGTGGAGCAGGCGAGGGCCCAGGGCGCGACCGGCACCGATGCCGAGGTCACGGCCTGGATCCTCGCTGCCCAGGACGCCGTGGACCGGTTCACCCAACAGTGGTGGGAGCCGCGCGACACCGCCGTGGTCGCCGACCTGCAGCAGGACGGCCTCGTCCTGCTGCCGCGCCGGGTCCGGTCGGTCACCGGCATCCAGCCGTACCCGCTGCCCGTGGTGGCCCCGGAGGTCCAGCTGCAGCCGACCGCCTACGTCGTGCGCTCCACCGCGGTGACCGGGGACGTGGATGCGGTGCAGGTTGGGTTCGGCGGCTATGACGTGCTCGTGGCCGGCGCCGAGCCGTGGAACGGCGGGTGGTGGGGGCTGATGCGCTACTACAACGCCCAGCAGGTCAAGGTCACGGGCTCGTTCGGCTGGGATGCCCCACCGCCCATCGTGGCCCAGGCCACCGCGCTGGTCGCCGCTGCCCTGGAGGCCAAGGCCCGGCCGGGCGGCGACCCGGCGAACCAGGGCGGCCTCGATGTGGACGACGAGGGCAACAACGTCCGCGTCCAGCCGGCCCAGGACGAGGAGGGCAAGTACGTCGTCGGGTTCCGGCCGTCGACCGGCTCGGCCCAGGCCGACGTCATGCTCGCTCCCTACCTCAACGCCCGTCCGGCGCTGGCGGGTCTGTGATGGCCGGCCTCAACTACCGCGTCGACTCGACCGAGTTCCAGGGTGCCTTGCGGGCTGCGCTGGACCGCCTGTCCGGCGCAGCCCGGGAGGCGACCGAGGCCGCTGCGAACGACATGGTCACCATGGCCAAGGGCCTGTGCCCGGTCGACACCGGCAGGTTGCGGTCCAGCATCCAGGCCGTTCCGTCCGGCGGCCGGTTCCGCTTCTCGGTGACGATCGGTACGAACGTGACCTACGCGGCCGACGTCGAGTACGGGACGGCTCCGCACGTCATCGTGCCCAAGGACAAGAAGGCCTTGTTCTGGCCGGGCGCCGCGCACCCCGTGGCCCGGGTCAACCACCCCGGCACCCAGGCCCAGCCGTTCATGCGCCCGGCGATCGCCGCTGCGTCCACCTTCCTGCGGAACCACGCCAAAGGGATCCGCTGATGCCGCAGACGACCGCGGGCTCGTTCCGCGCCTACCTCGCCCCGCTCCTCGGCGGCGTACCGGTGTTCCGCGACGGGCCCCGCCCCGGGCAGGCCCTGCCATACGTCGTCGTGCAGGAGGGCACCAACTACCTGCCCCACCCCACGGCGAACGGCGACTACGGCGACCCCGCCCGGCAGATCACCATCCAGGAGATGGTGCAGGTCGACGTCGTCCAGCAGGCCCGCCAGCAGGCCGTAGGCACCGCGCCGGACGCCGAGAACTACCAGCTCGCCGACCGGGTCATGTGGCTGTGCTCCCAGCCGCTCGTACCCGGGCCCGGCTCGTCGCAGATCACCGCCGTGCAGTTCACGGCCGCACACCGCGAGCCGATCGCCGACAACGTCGTCCGCCACGTGATCACCGTCATGGTCACCCGCACCCTGCAGAAGGGCAGTTGATGAGCACCCCGACCGACCCCACCGACCCGGGCACCGGCACGCCCACCGACCCGCCGCCGGACAGCGGCACCGGGACCACCCCGCCACCGACTGGCCCCGTCTCCGAGCCCACCCCCGACGGGCAGACCTGGTACCCGCAGGCCCTGGTCGAGCAGCAGGGCTGGTGGCACCCGGCCGACCCTGCGCACATGGACCCGACATGGCCGGCCTGGCAGCTCCCGGCCTGGTACGCCGGCCGCACCGGGGCCGTCGCCATCCCCGGCACCCAGGGCATGCCCGGTACCTCCCAGTACGTGTGGGGCGGCTGGTTGCCGTGGCAGGCCGGATCGGAGCGCTACGCCGCGGCCGCCCAGTGGCCGGCCGCCGTCCAGCGGACCATCCACGACATGCAGGCCGCGCTCGGTCTGCTCCCGCCCGCCCCCTCGACGCCGCCGGCCGACCCGCCGCCGACCGACCCGGGCCCGGCAACACCGCCGATCACCCCGCCGACCCTTGGCCAGGAGCTGGCCGACACCGACCCCGAAGGGAGCATCTGATGCCCGGCCTGTCCCACGTCACGAAGATGTTCAGCATCGTCGACTGCAAGATCACTGCTCTCACGAGCGACCCGACCGGAGGTACCCCGGTCTACGCCTCCACCTCCGTGGACGTGCCCGGCATCAAGTCGCTGGCCGTCTCCGGCAACATGCAGTCCAAGACCCTCAGGGGCGACAACACGATCTTGGACACGGCGGCCTACATCGACGGCGTGACCGGCGCCGCTGAGCACGCCCTGCTGTCCCTGGACGCACTCGCCGTAATGCTCGGCGGCACCGTCACCGACAGCGGCGTCACCCCCGCACAGAAGTCCGTGTGGGACCTCACCAGCGCCTCGACGCCGAACTACTTCAAGATCGAGGGCGTGACCCCGCCGAACGGATCGTCGCTGATCGGCGGGGACGTCCACGTCGTCCTCCACAAGGTGCAGCTGAGCAAGTTCCCCGAGTTGGGGTTCGCCGGCGACGACTACAGGATCCCCAAGTTCGAGGTGTCCGCGGTGCCGCTCGCCTCGAACGGCCGGTGGCTGTCGATCACCTTCAACGAGACCGCCGTCGCGATCCCGTAGCCGGTCGAGAAGCACACCAACCACGCCACCCAGGGGAGTTCACCATGTCTGACCTCACAGCCGCCCAGGCCATCGCCCAGCCCATCGACATCACGCTCGCCGACGGCAGCACGGCCGGGCTGCGGTACAGCTTCCGCAGCCTGGCCCTGCTCGAACAGCGCTTCGGGTCCGTTACCGGCATCCAGGCCGCCATCGACCAGAGTGGCGACGGTGCCGCGTTCGGGCCGCTGATGGACCTGATCGGCGCCGGGCTCGTCGGCAAGCGCGGCGGGTTCATCCCGCTCGTCCGCCACCGAGTCGACGCCGCCGGCGCCCGCACCGTCGAGGAGATCGTCTACAAGCGGTCGTCCGACGGCAGCGACCTCGGCGACCTCCTTGCCCCGCAGTTCATCCGCGAGTACGCCGCCGCGATGCAGACCTCCCTCGTCGAGGCGTTCGGCACCGGCAGCTCGGGAAACGCCGACGCCCCGGCCCCGACCACATCGCCTGGGCTGACCTGATCTACCTGGGCACCGTCCCGCTCCGCCGTACCACCGCTGAGTTCTGGGACATGTCCCCGGTCCTGTTGCACGCCCTGATCGACCGGCACCGCATCGCCACCGGCGCCGCCGACCAAGACGCCGAACCCGACGAAGACGGTCCGGGCATGTTCGCCACCCGCGAGGGCCTGATGGCCCTCTCCCAGATGCCGATTGGAGGCTGACCCCTGATGGCCGGAGAGCGGATCGACCTGCCGCGGCTGGTCACCGGCCTGGACATCGACCTGTCCGGCATCGCCGGGGCCGAGGCCGAGGCGACCCGCGAGGGGACCGCGGTCGGCAACCGGCTCGGCGCGTCCATGGGCGAGTCGGCCCGGGCCCGGCTGCAACAGGCGTTCCGCACGATCCCCGACATCGACCTGCACGCGGACCTGTCCGATGCAGAGCGCGAGGTGCAGGAGCTGCGCGCGCGGATGGTCGAGATCTGGCAGCGGCCCGTCGATGTCGAGGTCGACACCGCCGCGGCCCGGGCGGAGATCGAGGAGATCGAGGCCGCGTTCCGCAGGCTCGCCGCCGAGCGTCCGGACATCCGGTTCGACCTGCACACGGACGCGATCCTCGCCGAGCTGGAGAGCATCGCCGGCGCGGTCCGCCACATCGACGAGATGCGGGCGCGGGTCGAGGTCGACGTCGACGCCGGGCGGGCCGTAGCCGAGCTGGAGGCAGTGCACGAGGTCGCCGAGCACGTCGGGGAGAGCGACGGCCCCGAGAGGGCCGGGCGGAGCCTGGACCGACTGGCCACCTCGGCCGGCGGGGCGGTCCGGCCGTTGGCGTCGATCGCCTCGACGGGGGCGACGGTCGGCGCAGTGCTCGGCTCCGCTGTCCCGGTGGTGGCCGGGTTGTCGGCTGCGCTGGTGGCGATGGCGCCGGCCGCCGGGCTGGCGGCGACCGCCCTGCTGTCGGTGGGCTCGGCGGTGGGGGCTCTCAAGATCGGCACCAGCGGGATCGGTGCGGCGGTCCAGGCAGCGTGGGCGCCGGCGGCGGGCGGCGCGGCGGCGGCGGCAGGGGCTGCCCAGCAGGCCGCGCACGCCCAGCGGGCGGTGCAGGATGCGATGCAGCAGGCCGCGGACGCCAACGAGCAGGCCGCGCGCCGCGTGCAGGACGCTCAGCGATCGGTGGGCGACGCCACCAAGGCCGCCGCGGACGCGCAGGTGCAGGCCGCCCGCTCGGTCGCCCAGGCGGAACGGAATCTCGCCGACGCCCAGAAAGCGAGCCTCGCGGCCCAGCAGGCGCTGACCGACGCCCGCCGGCAGGCGTCCATGGACCTGGAGGACCTGAACAACCGGTTGACCGACTCCGGGCTCGACCAGCGTGAGAACACGCTGCGGGTGCAGGAGGCCCAGGAGTCCCTCAACAAGACGTTGGCGGACCCGACGGCCACCGAACGGCAGAAGGAACAGGCCCTGCTGGCGCTCGACCAGGCAACCCAGCGGCTGCACGAGCAGGGCATCGCGTACACCCGGCTGCAGGCCCAGGTCGAGGCCGCGAACGCGGCCGGGGTCGAGGGCAGCCAGAAGGTGGTGGCTGCGCAGGCCAAGGTCGAGGACGCCACCCGCACGGTCGGCGACAAGGCCCAGGCCGCCGCGGACGCGCAGGTGCAGGCCGCCGACCGTATCGCCGCCGCCGACCGCGGACTCGCCGACCGCAAGCGGGCGTTGATGGACGCTGAGGTCGAGCAGGCGAGGACCGCCGAGAAGGGCCTGCGGGCGGTCTCCGACGCCCAGGAGGCCCTCAACCAGAAGAGCGGAGGCGCGGCCGGCGGGGTCGACAAGCTCGGCGAGGCCCTCGCGCACCTGGCGCCGGCGGCGCGCGCGTTCGTCGAGGAGCTGATCGCCCTCAAGCCCCGGTTGGACGGCCTGCGCCTGGAGGTGCAGCAGGCTCTGTTCGCGGGGCTGGCGGACAGCCTGCGGAGCACGGCCGAACAGGTGCTGCCGGTGCTGCAGGACAGGCTCAGTAGCGCGGGCAGCGCCCTGAACTTGATGGCCAAGGGCGCGCTGGACACCGCCGGGACGATGGCCCGCACCGGAGTGCTGGGGCAGGCCCTCGACTCCGCGACTCGCGGCCTGTCCGACATGCACGAGCTGCCGGCCACGATCGTGCAGGGCCTCGTCCAGGTCGGCGCCGCCGCGGGCCCTAGCTTCGAGCGGCTGTCGTCGGCCGGCGCTGCGGCCCTGGACCGGCTCAAGCAGCGGATGAACGAGTCGTTTGCCAGCGGCGGGATGCAGCAGGCGATCGAGCAGGCCGTCGACCTGGTCGGGCAGATGGGCCACGTCTTGGGCAACGTCGGCGGGATCGTCGGCAGCGTGTTCGGAGCGGCACAGCAGTCCGGCGCCGGGTTCGTCTCAACGTTGGAGAAGGTCACCGCGGCGGCGGCTGGCGCGTTCTCCACCCCGGCCGTGCAGGAGGGGCTGAAGTCTCTGTTCGAGACCATGAGTCAACTCGCCTCTGTGGCAGCCCCGTTGCTCGGTCAGGCCCTGCAGATCCTGGGCCCGGTGATCGCCGCGCTGGCCCCCGGGGTGCAGGCCCTGCTGGCCGCGCTCGGCCCTGCCCTTCAGCAGGTGCTCGCCGCCAGCGGCCCGGTGCTGATCGCCGCCGCCCAGGCCTTGTCCGAGCTGGCCAAGGCCGGCGCCCCCTTGCTGCCGCTGATCGGTCAGCTGGTTAGTGCGGCACTGCCGTTCTTGACTCCGCTGCTGGCCGGGGTGTCGGTGATCTGTCAGCAGCTGGCCCCGGTGATCGCCGCCGTGGCCCAGGTGCTCGGCGACACCCTTTCGCCTGTTCTGGGTGTTTTGCCCGAGTTGATCGGGCCGTTCGTCGCGCTGGTGACGACGCTGACAGGCGTCGTGCTGCCGATCCTGGCCCAGCTGATCCAGGAGCTGCCGCTGCCACTGCTCGCCCAGTGCTTCGTGCAGGTCGTCACTGCCTTGGCGCCGCTGCTGACCCAACTGGCCGCGCTGGCGGGGCAGTTGCTGAACGCGCTGATGCCGATCATCCAGCCGATCATCCAGCTGATCGTCCGCCTCGCGGCCGTGTTCACGGGCGAGCTGGGCCAGGCGATCACTGCGATCCTCGTCCCGGCGCTCCGGCTGGTCACCAGCCTGCTGCGTGGCGACCTGTCCGGCGCGGTCGAGGCCGGCAAGCAGCTGCTGTCCGGGCTGGCGTCGGCCGTGGTCAAGGTCTTCTGGGACCTGCCGCAGCAGCTCGGCGAGGCCTTCGCCCGGCTCGCGAACTCCCTGCTCGACGTCGGAAAGAAGATCATCTCCAGCCTGATCGACGGCCTCAAGTCGGGGTTCAACCGAGTGAAGGACACCCTGTCCGGGCTGACTGACCTGCTGCCCGACTGGAAGGGCCCGGCGGAGAGAGACAAGACGATCCTCGCCCCCGCTGGCGGACTCATCATCGACGGCCTGATGACCGGCATCGGCGCCCGCGTGCCCCGGCTGCGCGACCAACTCCAGGGCATCACTGCCGAGATCGCCGGTGCGCTGACCGGCGACAGCCTCGCGCTGGCTGGCTCCCCGGGCGCGCTGACCGGCGCGTACGCGGGCGGGGCCCGGCCGGTGATGCAGCAGAACACGATCAACATGTACGGATCGCAGGCCACCGCCCAGGACGTCAGCCGTGAGCTGTCCTGGCAGGCCGGACTGGGGGTGCGGTAGTGGCCGCTGTCGGACGCGTCACCTGGAACGGCCTCACGATGGGGCCCGGCACCGCCTACGCCATCAGCGATCTGCCGGACCTGGACGACATGCCGGAGGTGCGGGCGTACGACGTCGACCGCACCGGCGCGCACGGCACTTGGACGGGCCCGGACTACGTCGGCGCGCGGGTGATCACAATGGGCATCACCCTGCGGGGGCAGGACCCGGACGACCTCGGCCGGCTGACGACCGCGCTCAAGCGCGCGTTCCAGCCCGGCCCGGCGCCGCTGCAGCTGCAGTTCCTGGACCGCGGGCTGATGGTCTGGGCGAAGGTCCGTCGGCGGCGGGTGCCGTACGACGCGGGCGCGCTGCTGCGGACCTCGGTGGCGCAGGTGCAGTTCTACTGTGCCGACCCGAGGCTGTACTCCCTCGCCCAGTACACCGGCGGCCCCGTGCTGGCCTACGCCCCGGCATCCGGCCGTTCCTACCCGCGCACCTACCCGTGGCTGTACGGCACGGGCGGCGCGGGCGGCTCGGTGACGTGCGTCAACAACGGCGCCTCCGAGACCTACCCGGTGCTGCGGATCGACGGCCCATGCGTCCGGCCATCGGTGCAGCTGTCCGAGACCGGCGCCGTCCTCCAGCTCAACAGCACGCTGAACCCGGGCGACTACGTCCTGATCAACACGTCGAACCGGGCCGTCCTCGCGAACGGCAGCACGCCGCGTCGGGACTGGGTGATCGCTGGATCGGACTGGCCGATCATGCCGCCCGGCAGCTCGACGTTCGTCTACCGCAGCGACCCGTACGGCGATGGCACCCAGCCCACCTACCTGACCGTCACGTGGCGTGACGCCACCCTGTAAGGAGAGATTCCCATGGCGATCATCACGCCCCCGGCCTGGCTCCAGGCCGGCACCTACTCCGCCCGCACCGACCGTCTCGCGGTGATGACCGGCCTGCTCGGCTACCACGGGTCCAGTGCGGACGAGGCTTCGCTGCGGACCCGCGGTGGCGTGCGCCCGAGCTACCAGCAGCAGCAGCTGGCGGTGTCCGCCCAGGCGACGCCGAACATGACCGTCCAGGTCAGCGCGGGCATCGCGTACGTGCAGAACCGGGACTTGGCGAACTACGGCGCGTACACCGTAGTGAACGACGCCACCGTGAACCTCACCATCGCGGCATCGTCCGGCAGCCAGTACCGCAAGGACAGCGTGTGTGTGCAGGTGCTGGACGCCGAGACGCTGGGCACCATCAACTCCGCCTCCCTGGTGGTGGTGCAGGGCCCGTACGCGGCCTCGGCCGGCGCCACGACGCGCGGCACGATCCCGCCGAACAGCGTCATCCTCGCGGACATCGCGGTCGACGCCGGAGTCGCCAGCATCACCTCGGCGAAGGTGACCGACGCCCGGCAGTTCCAGGTTGCGGCCGGCGGGGTGTTGCCCGTGGTCTCCACCGCGGTGCCCGACCACCCCGCCCCCGGGCAGGTGATGTACCTGACCGACACCAGCATCCTGCGGTACGGCCGGTCCGACGGCAGCACCCGGCAGGTCATGACCGACGAGCAGATCACCGCCGGCGCCTGGAACACCTACACCCCGGCGTGGACCGGGGTGACGATGGGCGCGAGCGTCTCCAGCGGCCGGTGGTGCCGCATCGGCCGCCGGATCACCGCCCAGGCGACCCTCGTGTGGGGCACCAGCTCGACCATGTCCGGCGGCGTGACGTTCAGCCTGCCGGTGCCCGCCGCTGGCGCGGGGCAGAGCGCTCACAGTTCGGGGTGGTGGGACGACCCCGGCATCGCGTACCGGCCGGTGGCTGTCATCACGTTCTCGAACAGCCCCACTACGGCCAGCATCTTCGGGTACACGAACACCCAGCAGTTGGCGAACCCGACCAACGTCTACGGGTGGGCATCCTCGGCCGCCGTTCACGCGCAGATCGAGTACGAGGCGGCCAGCTGATGACCACGCCCACCGGCGCCCCGGTCCACCGGTACACCTATCTGTTCTGTGATTTGGTGACGGACCGGGTGTTGGCCGAGCTGCCCGTCATCGGCGCCGAGTACAGCACGGAGTTGAACGGCGTCGGCACGTTCAAGGGCACCGTGCCGCTGGCCGACGAGATCGCGCAGCTCGGCCCGATGGACGCCACCATCCCGCGCCGTACTGCCCTGTACATCGACCGTGACGGCGTGATCGTGTGGGCCGGGATCATCTGGACCAGGCGCCCGCTGACCTCTGCGAACGGCATCATCTGGGGGATGGAGTTGGGGGGCGCCGAGTTCGCGTCGTACTGGCAGAAGCGGTTCGTGAACAGGCTCCTCAGCACGGACTACAGCCTGCTGGTCGCCAACGGCGCAGACACCCGGTACGTCCCGGACGGCCAGCGCATGTACGACGACCAGGCCTGGATCGTCTGGTCGCTGCTGCGGTACGCCGAGGCCGACCCGAGCAACGCGGGCACCATCCACGTCGACACCAACCCGCTGGTCAACCCCACCGGGGTGACCCGCACCCGCACGTACGACCCGGCCCAGCAGCGGACCGACATCCTCACCCTGATCCGCCAACTCGCTGCCGTCGACGGAGGGTTCGACTGGGGGATCCAGGCCGGCTGGAACAGCGACGGCAGCCGGTACCGGCGGTGGGCCGTCTGGTCCCCACGCCGCGGCCGGACCGCCGCCGCCACCGGGTACCTCTTCCAGTACGGGCCGGGCGGCAACATCGTCGCCCCGGACTGGCCGGAGGACGGCATGCAGTACGCCAACCGCTGCTGGGCCCGCGGGTCGGGTGCCGGCCAGGACGTGGTGACCGGCGTCGCCGAGGCCCCGGACCAGTGGGGCGCCGGCGTTCCGCTGATGGAGTCCGTGGAGACGTTCGACGGAGTGACCCAGCAGAACACCATCCAGGCCCACGCGCAGGCCTCGCTGAACGCCCGGTCGCAGGCCACGACGGCGCCGACGTTCACGGTGGACGCCGACTCCGACCCCGTCCTCGGCTCCTACACCGTGGGCGACAGTGCGCTGTTCGCGATCGACCCGGGGACGTACTACCCAGCCGGTGTGGTGCAGGAGCTGAGGATCCTCAGCATCAAGGTGAGTGTGACCGGCGGCCCCGAAAAGGTCGCCCTGACCTGCGGAGCGTGACGGCATGCCCGAGTACCTGCGGCAGCAGACCCTGGAGGACCGGGTGGCGGAGCTGGAGCGGCGCATCGCCGAGTTGATCCGCACCAACCAAGTCGGCTCCACCACCTTGACCAACGGGACGCTGAGGGTCCGGCAGGGCGGCGCCATCATCGTCATGTCCGCTCAGGACCCCACCCGGGAGGTCATCCGCATCGGCGATATCCGGATGCCCGACTCCAACGGAACCCCGCAGATGGGCATCCAGATGCGCCGGGACACCCCGGGGAACGAGCTGCTGTTCGCCCAGCAGGACGCCAGCTCCTGGAGCCACCCCGGGTTCGGGTCGCAAGGCCTGGCCATCTACGACCGGGCCGGTAGTTTCGTCATCAGCGCGGACACGACTAGCGGCAAGGGCGTCTCGTACCCCTGGAGGCCGGTGGGGTTCGGCGGCTCTGGCTACTACGCGAGCCCGCGCACCCCGAACGCCTCATGGCAGGAGCTGCTGGTCGCGCAGGTGCCCTGCGACAGCCCGCGTCTGGCCCTGACCGTCGGTCTGGTCGGGGACCAGGTGAGCGGGCAGAACACGGGCGGGGACTACCGGGTGGTCGTGGCGAGCACCACCACCGTGGCCTCGGGCCAGGTGCCGGCCAACTTCAACTACGTGTATCCGCAGGTCACGGTCGATCTGACCCCCTGGTACGCGCCCGGCACGTGGGTGCGGGTCGCGGTGCAGGTGCAGCGGACGTCGGGTGCGACGACCGGGGGTGTGGACGGTAACGGGGGCACGATCCGGGCGGAGATGGTCGGCGCGTACCTGCTGGGCGCGTAGGGGCTGTTGGTAGCCAGGGTGCCCCTGTGGGTGATCTCCCTACGCTCCGGAGGAGTTGGGCCCCTGTGTGCCGTTCCCGGGGGCATCTCCGCCTACCCAGGAGGCATCCATGCGTGACGAGTTTGTCGCCCTGCTCATGAGTCAGGAGGGCTACCACGAGGGCCGTGATTCCGACGGCACGTGGAACAACATCCAGAAGTTCAGCCCCGCGACGCCCGGCCTGGAGTGGTCACAGGGCCAGGCGTGGTGCGCAACGTTCACCGCATGGGGCGCCACCCAGTCCGGCATGAGCGACCGCTGGCCGATCACCGCGTCGTGCGCGGACGCCGTGAACTGGTGGCAGCAGCACAGCCGATGGACCGAGTACCCGGTGCTGGGCGGCCCGTTCTACTTGGGCAGCCATGGGCAGGACCACGTCGGCGTGGTCACCGGCTACGACGACCAGTGGATCTTCACCATCGAGGGGAACACCAACGACAACGGGTCCGCCCAGGGCGACGGCGTGTACGCCCGCCAGCGCCCGCGTCGCGGCCCCGGCAGCCCGTACGGCTACGGCGCCCCGGACTACCCCGAGGGAACGATCAGCGCGGACCCGGCGCTCGGCGGCAACCCGACCGCCCAGGTCGGCACCCCGCAGACTCCGACCCAGCCCACCCCGGTCCCGGTCCCGGCCCGGTACCAGACCACGATCAACGGCCTGATGTACGGCTACGGAGCCCAGGGCGACCAGGTGACTGAGGTCGGCCGGGCGCTGGTCGCGGCTGGCTACGGCGCCCACTACCAGCAGGGCCCGGGCCCGGACTGGACGGACGCGGACACCGAGAACTACGCCGACTTCCAGCGGAGCCTTGGCTACAGCGGCAGCGACGCGGACGGCGTGCCCGGCCCGGACTCGCTGCAGCGGCTGCTCGGGTCGCTGCCCGGCGCACGGGCGCTGTCGCTCGCGCACCTGATCGCCGCCGCTCAGACCGATCCGGGCGCCGAGCAGGGCCACCAGACCTACGGACCCGAGGTGCAGATCGTCGAGCAGGCGCTGGCGGACGAGGGCCTGCTGGACCCGAGCTGGGTGGACGGCTCGTTCGGCACCCGCACCGTCAGCGCCTACTCGGCGTGGCAGCGCCGTTGCGGCTACTCCGGGTCGGACGCGGACGGCATCCCCGGCCGCGAATCGCTCCAGCGCCTCGGCGCCGTCCACGACTTCACCGTAACCGCCTAGGAGGACTGATCATGGCGAATGGACCGATCGAGACCAAGGTCAAGGCCGCCGCGGCCGCTACCTACCTGGGGTCGACCGCTCTGCTGGAGGTGCTCACCACGTTGCAGGACCAGCCCAGCCTCCTCGGTGGGCTGCCGGGGTGGCTGGCGCCGTGGCTCCTGGCGCTGCTGCCGACCGCTGTCACCGGGGTGGCGGCGTACCAGGCCCGGCACACCCCGCGCGCGGACGCGGACGCGGCTCGGGCTGCTGACCTCCCGCAGATCCGGGACGGTCAGTGAGCGTCGAAACCCTGGTCGCCTGGTCGGCGGTGGGCTCTGCAGCGGCGGCTGCGCTGGCGTGGGTGGGACGCTGGGCTCGACGTCTCACGCGCACGATGGAGACGTTCACCGAGGACTGGCAGGGCACTCCGGCGCGCCCGGGTGTTCCGGCGCGCCCGGGGGTGATGGAGCGTCTGGATCGGATCGAGCACGAGTTGCATCCGAACAGCGGGTCGTCGCTGCGGGACGCGGTGAACCGGATCGAGGATGCGGTGCGGCCGCAAGACTGAGAGCATCCGCACGTACGCCCCCGCTCAGCTCCGGCCGAGCGGGGGCGTTGTCGTGGGTGGGGTCAGCCCTGCGGCGGGTACTGGCCGTCGAACCCCTTGTACTTCGTGACGGTCTTGCGGCCTCGGCGCGCCATCAAGAACACGGGGATCCACAGGCCGGCGGTGCAGAACATCATGACGATGTGGCCGGTGAGGGCGAACGGGCCCATTGGGCGCCTGCTGACGATCTTGGGCACGGGTCCTCCAGTGGCCGGTGGGTCACGAACCTACCGGTCCGCCTCTGTGGGGCCGTCCCGCTGTGACTGACCTGTGACCAAGCTCCGAGCCCGTTGATTCGGTGATTCCTGCCGCGCTCCTGGACTGGCAGGGCCATCCTGGTACCCCACCCAGCGGAGAGGGAGAGCGCCATGCAGCTCAGGTTCCTCGGTAGCACCAGCGAGCACGGTGACTGCCCGACTTTGTACGAGACCGATACGGGCGACATCGTGGTCCAGGGGGACCAGCTCACTGACCCCGAGGCGATCGCCCAGCTAAAGCACGTCAAGCCGGGTGAGACCTGGGTGGTCATCCCCCGGGAGTTGCTGACCCGGTTTGCCCCGAAGGAGTAGACGGTGCCCGAGATCGTCCCGTTCGCCGAGGCCGGCCACCTATTCACCACCTTCAAGCACACCGCGTTCAGGCTGGAGACCCGCCGCGGCTACGCCTCCGACCGAGCCGGGGCCCGCTACCGCGCCTATCTCGCTGGTCAGATGCCGGAGTACGAGCCCGACGTCGCGTGGAACGTCAACGTGCGGACGGCCGTCGCGGCGGGCCGCCGGTTCGAGCGGGTCCGG
This sequence comes from Kitasatospora sp. NPDC036934, assembly GCF_055608425.1. Classification (NCBI taxonomy): domain Bacteria; kingdom Bacillati; phylum Actinomycetota; class Actinomycetes; order Kitasatosporales; family Streptomycetaceae; genus Kitasatospora; species Kitasatospora sp. NPDC036934. The sequence continues at coordinate 217,879 of NZ_JBVJQR010000008.1, forward strand.
ATCGTCGACAACCCGATCACCGACGGTCAGCGCTTCCTGCTCGCGTCCGGTCTGGGCAACGTCCAGGCCGGAGAGGACATCCGCAACATCTGGCGCGCGGACGCGGACCGGCTCGACCTGCCGAACTTCGACTTCTGGCTCTTCGACAGCACGACCCTCGCCAGGTTTCACTTCGACGAGGAAGACCGCACCCTCGGCGTCGAACTGATCTCCGACCCGGCGGAGGTGCTGGCCGGATGCCAAGCGCGTGATGCTGCCTGGCACTACGCAGTGCCCACCCACCGGTTCGCCGCGGCGGTAGCGTCCGGCGTGTGAGCACCGATTTCCAGAAGGGCCGGATCGCCCTTGGCGTGCGGCTGCGCGAGCTGCGCGCCGAGGCGAACCTGTCCGGGCGCGCGTTGGCGTCGAGTCTTGGCTGGGTGCAGTCGAAGGTGTCGAAGATCGAGACCGGCCGCCAGACACCGAGCCCAGGCGACCTATCCGCGTGGGCAACTGCTGCTGGCCGCCCGGAGGTCACGGCGGAGCTGCAGGCTCGCCTCCGGGGCCTGGAGACGCAGTACCGTTCGTGGCGTCGGCAGCTGGCCGGTGGCCACCGCGAGCGCCAGGAAGCAGCAGTCCTGGAGACACGCCGGACCTCGCGGATCGATGCGTTCGAGGCGGCGCGGATTCCGGGACTCCTGCAGACCGCGGAGTATGCGCGGCACATGCTGCTCGCCAGCGCTGAGTTCATCGAGTCGCCGCGGGACACCGAGGAGGCTGTCCGCTCCCGGATACGGCGCCAAGAGGCGCTCTACGAGTCCGGCAGGCGTTTCCGCTTCCTGCTCTGGGAAGCGGCGCTTCACGTTGCTGTCGGGCCGCCAACGGTGATGGTTGCCCAGCTTGATCGGCTTGTCGGGCTGCTCGGCCTGGACACGGTTGAGATCAGCATCATTCCTCTCGGGGCATCTCTTCGTCGGACGCCTGCTCACGGTTTCTGGATCTACGACGACCGGCTCGTCATCGTCGAGACGATCAACGCGGAACTCTGGCTCGACGATGGTCCCGACATCGCGCTCTACCGGCGCGCCTGGGACTGGCTGGCCGAGAGCGCCGTCTCGGGGTATCAGGCCCATCGGCTGATCGGCCGAGCCCGGGCGATGCTCAACCCCGGCTGAGCATCAGCAAGAACGGTTCTTGGCTGCCGGAGAATCATCGAGCATCAGCGGTCGATCCGAGAATCGCCGACCCCTACCGTCGTGCCATGGCAGACCACTTGGTGGCCCTGCTGCCGGGCGGCTATCCCTCGGCGGCCGGGCTCTCGGACGACCAGCTACACGCACGCCAGTGCTGCACGTGCGGCGGCTCGGGCACCTCCAACGCCCCGCTCTGTTCTGCCGGGCACGTCTACACGTCGACCGGCGAGACGACGGCGCCGCTCGGCTGGCCCGTGGTGGCCCACCCCGCGTGCCTGGAGGGCGAGTCGTGACGGCCGTCGTGAGCTGGCCGCCACCGCCGGACAGCATCGTGATCACGCTCGATGTCCGCGCCGCTGGCCGGTACGTCAGCGCGGAGTGTCAGCTCGGCGCCCATCACGGGTGCCCGGGCGGCCTCCGCGATGAGGCCCGCGTCGCCGTCCTGACCTGCCTCTGCCTTGCCACCGGCTGCGCGTGCGGCCGACATCTATCGGGAGGTACCGCGTGAGTACTGCCGATCTCGTGAACATCGTCCCGCGCGGGCGCCTGCGGTCGCCCCGCCGGGACACCCAGCACCACGCCGACGCGGCGACGGCCCGCATGCGGTTGGACGAGCACCGCAGCAACGGCGGCCTGTGCGTGCGCTGCAGTGCCCTGTGGCCCTGTGCCGTCGCGACGGACGCACTGAGCCAACCGTTCCATGACGCTGTAGGAGACGAGGCATGAACCTCGATGGCACTCTGACGGTTGCGGTGGACGGCCACCTGGAGCGGGTCACCCGGCCCGTGCTGGAGGCCTTGGACACGTTGTGGCGGGTGGTGGGCTCGCTTCCGATGGACGAGCGTCAGCGTCGCGCGATGGAGTGCCTGTTCGGCTCCGGCCGCACGGCCGACCTCGAGCGCTGGATGGGCGATGACGCGGTCACGGATGTGCCGATCGCTCTCTCCGACGGCCGTATGGCCATCGTTCGGGTGAGTCACGGTGACGGGCTGACCCACGCCCAGCGAGTCGCCAGCCGGTACACCGTCGAGGAGCTGCCGACCACCCGCCCAGGTCAGCAACGGTGGGGAATCCGGGATTCCGACACCGGCTGGCTGGTGCATGCCGGTACCGCTGCCCGGCCACTCGAGTTCTCGGTTCGGGACATCGCCGATGCCTGGATCCGTGCGCGGGTGAACCTCGCCGGGTACCGGCAGTTGCCCGGGGTGGCCCGGTGAGTGTCGTCGACGGGGCCCCGGTCGAGGCCGATGAGTCGACGGAGTGGGGTGTCTGCCCGGTCTGCGGGCGCTACGTCGAGGGCCGATTCCTTGAGGACCTCACCCAGTACATGTCGGTGGTCGAGCACTGCCCGCCCCTGGACGCCCAGGGGACCGAACCGAGGAGAAGTGTATGAGTGACCCGGACGACGCGTTCTTCGAACAGCTGCAGAATCTGGCGGAGGCTACCCGAGATGGGCGGGGCGCGGGCTCTGACGCGGCGTATGACGACGCGTGCGGGCGGGCGGGCGAGGCCGTGGATCGGCTCAGGGAGATGGACGCCGGATAGTCGTACCGGGCACGCGGGGTGGCCAGTCGCGTCACGATGGTGACCCCCCATCAGCACGAGGAGGACGCCATGAGCGGCACCGTACCCCCGAACGCCCAGGGCCGGTGGCGCGGCCAGCGCGGCCGTGGATCCCGCAGCCCCAACCGGGTGCCGACGCACCCCACCCTGCCCCCGCCGGACCAGATTCCGGCGGACGAGGAACACGAGGAGGACGCCATGCAGGACGACGGACAGCGCAAGCCGTCCGGCAACCCCGGCGGGCTGGGTCACCCGCCGCCGCCGGCGCCGGGGCCGTCCAGCCCGCCGCCGCCGACACCACCGCCTACCGAGTAGCACCGACTCCTGGCCGGCCGTACGGCGGTGCGGTCGGCCAGGCCCTACTCGTCTCGGACCAGCCGCCACACGGGCACGCCGATGGCCCGGGCGATCGCCCCGAGCTGATCAAGCGTCACAGGCACCGCGCCATTCTCGATCCTGCCAACCGTGCGCCGGTCGATCCTCGCGTGCTCGCCGAGGCGCTCCTGGGTAAGGCCGGCGCGCCGACGGAGGGAGAGGATGCGCGCTCCCACGTCGCGCCGGAGGCGGATCTGCTGGTCGTCGGGCTCGTACGGGGCTGGCACCTCTCGACGCTGACGGCACCATGATCAAAAGTCTGTACCAGTATGCCGCCATTTATCGCGCATTCGTTCGATAGGATCGACCCACTGCAGCCCGGGGGGACCGGACTGGGAGTACCTCGCATGATCAACCGCCCACCAGGCTGGAGCCTGGGCCGCCCCTTCGACCTCGGCGAGGCCGCACGCGACATCATCGCCGCGGCCCAGATCCTCGCCGCCCACGGCCGCCATCCCACCGGGACGTCCGAGCAAGCCGCCGAGGTGCAGCGTGCGAACGCCGCGATCAATGCGATCACGCGACGGGTCGAGCGGCACTCTGCTTGCCGAGGCTAGCCCTCGAACGACCCGCCGTCCGCGCGCCGCTCCCACCACATCGCGAGCTGAAAGATCGATGTCACGCCGGCGGCGTCCTTGATCTGCGCGATCTGGTGCGTCACCGTACGGTGGCTGACGTCCAGCTCCCGGGCGATCTGGCGCTGATCCTGACCGGTCGCCAGGAGCTGGCAAATGGAGATCTGCAGGTCCGTCAGCGCCCGCTCGCCTTCACGTGGCTCCTTGCCGGTCCATGGGGCCGCGCGGCGCCAGTCCCGATCGAACTGATCTGCGACGTAGCCAGCGGCAGCGATGTCCTCAACAAAGACCGCCTGCAGTTGGTCCGCCCGCGCCGTGGGGTCGTCGATCACCGCCCAGTGCCGGTCGACGACGATCGCTCGCGCGAATCCGCCGTCGAGCGTACGGACGTGGCCGCCAGCCTCGGTCATCTGCGCGGTCCAGGTCGCAGTGGTCTCGTCGGCTCGCGCGGTGGCCCGGTAGAGGGTGCGCATGGAGACCCCGCGACGGATGGCGTCCAGGTCACGGTGGCGGGAGATGTCGAGTCGGGCCCGCGGGCGCGGCCCGTGCGGTTGGGATGTCAGCAGCTCCTGCGTGGCTTCCGCGATGATCTCGCTGACCCGGGCGTTGATCGCCTGCGTGCCCTCCAGGTACTCGACGGCGCCGACCCGGGGGCGCTCGGTGCTGCGGTAGGAGATGGAGAGGTCACGCAGCGCGTCCGGGAGTGCCTCGGCCGCGCTGATCGCGTCCCGGGCGGCTCGGTACAGCTCGGCCTGGCGCCGCGCGGCGGCGAGGGTCGGGTTCAGGACGAGATAGCGGTCGGCGGGCTGGTCAGGGTGCGGCGTGATGAGCCCGAAGGCCAGCAGCTCGGTCAGCTCTGGTGCGACCGGGTCGGGGGCGATTCCGCCGGCGATGGAGAGCAGGACATACAGCTCGCGGGCGCCGGCGCTGATGTCGCTGTCGAGCGCGTACCCCGAGACGACGTTGCTGCTCACCTTCGTCAACTCCTGCTATTTGTCGCAGATGTAATAAGTAGCAGCATAGAAGGCTTGATTGAGCGTTGTACAGGCGTCAGGCTGGTCGCATACCACTCATCACCTCGGCGGCGCCGCACCTGCCGCTGACAGGAGGTACGCATGAAGCGCACGGTCATCGGAGCCGCGGCCGCAGGCCTGGTGGTCGCCGCCGCCCTGGGTATCGGCGCCACCAGTTCGACGCTGGCGGACTCGACCTGGGGCCGGTCGGTGCAGTCTACGCAGGCCGACTCGACGTGGGGCCTCACCGCGCCGGACCCGACCCCGACGCCGACGCCGGAGATCACGCTGGCGGACTCCACCTGGGGCTAGGCGTCGAATCCTGACGGGCGCCAGGCGGCCTGCCTGGCGCCCGTCGCAGCTTCCGCCTCTATCGGGGGGTGGAGGTGGCGGGGGAGACGGGATCCGTCGCCACAGTCCGTCGGGGTCGGGTCGAGAAGGGCGCCCCCAAGTCGCACTGCGACCCGACCCCGGCACTACTCCATGATCCACTGGGAGTGAATGGGAGATGATCTTGGAGAGCATCTGCCAGACCCTGCTAGCTATTGCTAGATCCTGCCATGTCTGATTTGCCGTATGTGCAGGTCAGGGGTGCTGACCTTGGCGAACCTCAGGCCCTGGGCTGCTGCTGGGTGATGCAGTGGATGCCGCCGCCGTTGGCGAAGATCTCGCGGGCGTCGACGAGTTCGACGGTGCGGCCGGGGTAGGCCTTGGCGAGGATGTCGGCGGCTTCCTGGTCGCGCGGGTCGTCGAAGGCGCACAGGACGACGGCGCCGTTGGCCACGTAGTGGTTGATGTAGGAGTAGTCGACGGGCTCGCCGTCCTCGTCGAGCAGGACGGTGGGGGCGGGCAGTTCGATGACGTCGAGCTGCCGGCCGCGGGCGTCGGTGGCGGCGCGCAGGATGGTGACGAGCTCCTGGCAGACGGCGTGGTCGGGGTGGGCCGGGTCGGGCTGGACGTGGGCGACGACGACGCCGGGGCGGACGAAGGAGGCGACGATGTCGATGTGGCCGCGGGTGCCGAACTCGTCGTAGTCGCGGGTGAGTCCGCGGGGCAGCCAGATGGCCTTGGTGGTGCCGAGGTGGGCGTGCAGTTCCGCTTCGACGTCCTCCTTGGTCCAGTCGGCGTTGCGGCCCTCGCCGAGCTGGACGGTCTCGGTGACCAGGACGGTGCCCTCGCCGTCGACGTGGATGCCGCCGCCCTCGTTGATCAGCCGGGAGGCGAAGCGCTGGACGCCGGTCAGTTCGCTGATGTGCTCGGCGATGTGCTGGTCCTTGTCCCAGCGGGCCCAGGACTGGGCGCCCCAGCCGTTGAAGACCCAGTCGGCGGCGGCGAGCGAGCCGTTGCCGTCGATCAGGAAGGACGGGCCGATGTCGCGCATCCAGGCGTCGTCCAGGGGGCGTTCGACGATCTCGACGGCCTCGGTGACGTACCTGCGGGCGTCGGCGGTCTCTCCGGTGTTGACGACCAGCGTGACCGGCTCGTACCGGACGATGGTGTTGGCGACGGCGGCCCAGGCCTGGCGCCCGGCGTGCAGGCTCTCGGGGGTGTCGAAGGTGGGGTTGGCGGTGGGGAAGGCCATCCAGGTGCGGTCGTGGGGGTGCCACTCGGCGGGCATCCGGTAGCCGAGGGCGGCGGGCGTGGGGGTGGTCATCATCGGATCCTTGGAGGAGACGGGGAGGGTCAGAGGAAGTAGAGGCGGCTGAGCGAGACGCTGTCGGCGGGTTCGGAGCGCAGTGGTGCGCCGTCGAGGGAGACCAGGCCGGTCTCGGTGACCTCGACCTGGCCGGTCCGGGCGTTGCGGACCATGTCGCGCGGTCCGATGCCCCGGGTGCCGCGGACGCCGACGCGGCGCCGGCGGGTGGGGAGTCCGTCGGCGGGGCGGTCGAGGTACGCGGCGTCGGCGGCGGCCTGGGCGACGAAGGCGACCGAGATGTCGGCGGCGGTGGCGCCGTGGGCGCCGAACTGCGGTCCGAGGACGAGGGGTTCGCACCGGTCGGTGGAGCCGTTGGGGTCGCCGACGACGCCGTACGCGGGGAAGCCGGACTTGAGGACGAGCTGCGGTTTGGCGCCGAAGTGGTCGGGGCGCCAGAGCACGATGTCGGCGAGTTTGCCGATCTCGATCGAGCCGACCTCGTGGGCGAGCCCGTGGGCGATGGCGGGGTTGATGGTGAGTTTGGCGATGTAGCGCAGGACGCGTTCGTTGTCGTCGCCGCTCTCGGTGGTCCCGTAGGAGCCGGTGCCGTCGAGCGGGCCGAGTTCGGCCTTCATCTTGCCGGCCATGGCGAAGGTGCGGCGCACGGTCTCGCCGGCGCGGCCCATGCCCTGGGCGTCGGAGGAGGTGATGCCGATGACGCCGAGGTCGTGCAGGACGTCCTCGGCGCCCATGGTGCCGGCCCGGATCCGGTCGCGGGCCATGGCGGCGTCGCCGGGCAGGTCGACCTTGAGGTCGTGCGCGGAGACGATCATGCCGAAGTGCTCGCCGAGGGCGTCGCGGCCGAACGGCAGGGTGGGGTTGGTGGAGGAGCCGATGACGTTCGGCACGCCGGCCATCTTGAGCACGTTGGGGACGTGTCCGCCGCCGCAGCCCTCGATGTGGAAGGCGTGGATGGTCCGGCCCTCCAGCACCTTCAGGGTGTCCTCGACCGACAGGCATTCGTTCAACCCGTCGGTGTGCAGGGCGACTTGGACGTCGTACTGTTCGGCGACGCGCAGCGCGGTGTCCAGCGCCCGGGTGTGCGCGCCCATGTCCTCGTGCACCTTGAAGCCGGAGGCGCCGCCCTCGGCCAGGGCCTCGATCAGCGGGGCCTCGTCGGAGGAGGAGCCGCGGCCGAGGAAGCCGATGTTGACGGGCCAGGCGTCGAAGGCGTTGAAGGCGTGGCGCAGCGCCCAGGGCGAGTTGACGCCGACGCCCCAGACCGGGCCGAACTCCTGGCCGATGATCGTGGTGACGCCGGAGGCGAGCGAAGCCTCCATGATCCGCGGTGAGAGCAGGTGGACGTGGGTGTCGACCGAGCCGGCGGTGGCGATCAGGCCCTCGCCGGAGACGATGGTGGTGCCGGTGCCGACGACCACGTCCACGCCGTTCAGGGTGTCCGGGTTTCCGGCCCGTCCGATGGCGGCGATCCGGCCGCCGATCAGGCCGATGGACGTCTTGCGGATGCCCTGGACGGCGTCGATGACGAGGACGTTGCTGATCACGACGTCGCAGGTGTCGTGGACGGCGGCGGGCTTGAGGTGGAGGCCGTCGCGGGCGGTCTTGCCGAAGCCGGCCAGGAACTCGTCGCCGGGGGCCTGGGAGTCGGATTCGACCCGGACGATCAGTCCGCTGTCGCCGAGCCGGACCCGGTCGCCGGCCCGCGGGCCGTGCACGGAGATGTAGTCGTGCGGGGTGATCGAACTCATGACGGCACCTCCGTGTCGTCGAAGCCGGTGAGGTAGCCGGTGGCGCGGGCCTTGGCGAGGGCGGCCGCCTTGGCGCCCGGGGCGTCCAGGGGGCCGTCCACGAGCCCGGCGAAGCCGATGGCGACGCGGGCGCCGCCGATCGGGACGAGGCCGACCTCGACGGTGGCGCCGGGGTCGAAGCGCACCGAGGAGCCGGCCGGGACGGCGAGGTGGGTGCCGTAGGCGGCGGCGCGGTCGAAGGCCAGGCGCGGGTTGGCCTCGAAGAAGTGGAAGTGCGAGGTGACCGAGATCGGCACCTGGGAGGTGTTGTGGACGGGGATGACCAGCGTCTCCTCGACCGGGTCGTAGCCGGCGCCGTCGCCGGCCAGCGCACCGCCGGGGGCTTCGTCGCCGAGCGAGCCGGCGCCCTTGAAGGGGTCGTTGACGACGGCGAGGCGGGTGCCGTCCTCGAAGACGGCCTCGACCTGGATGACGGTGACCACGTCGGGCACGCCGGGCAGCACGTCGTCGGCGGTCAGTACGGAGCGGCCGGCCTCGATGGCCTCGGCCAGGCGGCGGCCGTCGCGGGCGGCCTCGCAGACGGTGTCCGCGATCAGGGCGGTCGCCTCGGGGATGTTGAGGCGCACGCCCCGGGCACGGCGGGCGCGGGCCAGTTCGGCTGCTGTGAAGATCAGCAGCCGGTCCCGCTCGGTGGGGGTCAGTCGCACGGTTCCTCGCTCGCGGTCGCCGGGGAGGGGGTCGGCTAGGGGCCGGTGGCTTCCGGATGATGTTAGAACGGCGTTCAAACATCTCGGGGTCATTGAACCCGCACCGGGGCGCCGTGTCCAGCGTTGCCGCTCCCCGGGGGTTCGGCTCCCCGGGTGGGCAGCGGGGGTGAGCGGGCCGGGACGGGCCGCGCGCAAGGGCGACGCCCGAGAACGGCGCGGGAGGGCGGCGCACGGCGGGGTGGAGGGCGGCGCACGGCGCGGCGGAGCGCGGGGCGCGCGGCCCCGCGTACGGTCCGTACGGGCGCCGGGTGTGCGCGGGATCGGGCGGGGGCGGGCTCGAAAACAGCCTCTGCGCTTCGCAAACCCGTCCGGCGCGGGCAGTTGGATCACGTGAACCTCCCCGTGCCCCTTTCACCCCACGTGATCGGACGCACACTGTTGCAAACGCCGTCAACTGGGCATGAGGATGGGTGGTCAGAACGAGGGGGCCACCCGGCCGGCGGGGGATCCGGAGGCGGGGGCCCGGATTTGAGGGCGGGGGCATGTGTTGATGGACGGTCAGTCGCGATTCCCGCGGCAGCGGACGAGTTCGGGCGACGCCTACCGGTCCGGGCCGGCCCAGGGTCCGGCCGTCGGCGCCGGTACGACCCTGCCGGGCGCCTCGGCCCCGGGGTGCGCACTGCACCGACGCCTGCACCTGGCGCTCGACCCGGCCGACCTGGTCGCGGTGGGCTCGGTGCGGCACCGGCTGCGCACGGCGCTGAGCCACTGGGGGGTGCCGGAGCTGTCCGACACCGCCGAACTGCTCTCGTCCGAGCTGGTCACCAACGCGCTGCTGCACACCGGCAAGGGCGCGGTCTTCGACGCCGTGCTCGACACGGACGGCCGGCTGCGGATCGAGGTGCAGGACGGCGCGAGCCGGCTGCCCGGGCGGCGGCGCGATCCGGAGGCCGAGTACGCGACCTCGGGGCGCGGGCTGCTGCTGGTGGAGGCGCTCGCGGACTCCTGGGGGGTGCAGCTGCGGGGGGACGGCAAGGTCACCTGGTTCGAACTCGCCCTGCCGTAGGTCCGTCCCGGCCATGCCCGGAGCATCCGTGCGCACTGCCCGTACGCGCTGCCCGCGCGCGGTGTCCGTACGCACCGCCGGAACGCACTGCCCGTACGATTGTTCGCCGTCGATCGATCCGTTCCCGAAGCAAGCCCTGAACGCAAGGTGGAGCGCAAGATTTCCGGCCCGTTGCCATTGCCGCTCGGCCGAACATTGGACAGGATGGTGGGAATGTGTGTCCACGTGCGGGAAGCAGCGGGGAGACCGAACCTCGACTGACCACCGTCCGTCGGCACCGTCCGATCCAGCACGACCCATCACACCGCCATGCGGCCCGTCCGGACGGTCGGCGCGGTCCGCCACGGCAGCGGCAGGAGCAGCATGCCCACTGAGCCCGAGTCGCCGGGGCCGGCGTTTCCTCCCGGCGCGTCCGCCGCAGAGCCGCACCAGCCGCAGCCGACAGCCCCGCGCCCGCCCGCGCAGGCCACCCGCCGAAACTCCGCGCGCACGCCCCCGGTGCTCGCCTCCGGCCGGCTGGCGCCCGTGCTGTCCGGCGGCCTGCCGCCGTCCTCCACCGACTCCATGCCGGACTGGCTGGAGCCCGCGATGGCCGCCAACGGCATCGGCTCCTTCGACTGGGACATCCGCCGCGACGTCCTGGAGGGCGACCAGCGGGCCTGCGCGATCATCGGTCTGGACGCCGTCGAGCGGGACCGCTTCGACCGCACCGCCGCCTCCTTCCTGTCCCTGCTGCACCCCGAGGACGCGCCCGTGGTGCGCCGCCGGGTCGAGCGCGCGGTGGCCGAGCTGGGCCAGTGCGGCGCCTACTACCGCACCGTCGGGCCGAACGGGACGATGCGCGCGGTGCGCTTCCGCGGCCGGGTGCTCGCGGACGCCTTCGGCCGGGCCTCCCGGATGGTGGGCTTCGTCTGGGACGCCACCGTCGAGCTGCACAAACGCGACCGCGCCGACCGGATGGCCCTGCTGCGCGAGGAGCGCTCCCGGTTCATCAAGGAGGCCGCGCGCGCCCTCTCCGAAGCGGTCACCGTCCGTGACGTGGCCCGGGTGTTCACCGAGCTGCCGCTGCCGGGGCTGCCGCCGGACGGCCTGGTGCTGGCCTCCTTCGAGGCCGGCCGGGCCAGGATCCTGGGCGCTTCCGGCTACCGCTCGCAGGCCCTCGCCGTGTGGGACCGCACCGTGCTGCCGGCCGGCCACCCGGCCGCCGAGGCGCTGAAGTACCGCGCCCCGGTCTTCATCTCCAACCGTGAGGACTTCCGCGACCGCCACCCCGACGTCTGGGAGCAGACCAGCCGCACCGGCCGCGGCTCCTGGGCGTACCTGCCGCTGGTGGCCAGCGGCCGGGCGATCGGCGTCTGCGTGGTCAGCTTCGACGACGAGCGCGAGCTGGACGCGGACGAGCGCACCCTGCTGTCCACCCTGGGCGGGCTGGTCGCCCAGTCGCTGGCCCGGGCCCGGCTGCACGACGCCGAGCACGAGCTGGCGGCCGGCCTGCAGCGGGTGATGCTGCCGCGCACCGTCCCCTCCGTGCCCGGGGTGACCACCGCGGTGCGCTACCTCGCGGCCGGCTCCGGCCTGCAGATCGGCGGCGACTGGTACGACGTGGTGCCGCTGCCCGGCGGGCACGTCGGCCTGGTGATCGGCGACGTCCAGGGGCACGACGTGCACGCCGCCGGGATCATGGGCCAGCTGCGGATCGCGCTGCGCGCCTACGCCGCCGAGGGCCACCCGCCCGCCGCGGTGATGGCCCGGGCCTCCCGCTTCCTCGCCGACCTGGACACCGACCACTTCGCGACCTGCACCTACGCCGAGGTCAACGTGGACTACGGCGTGGTCTACGCGGTCCGGGCCGGCCACCTGGACCCGATGGTGCGCCGGGCGGACGGCACCGCCGCCGTGCTGCCGGTGGCCGGCGGGCTGCCGCTGGGCATCGACCCGGACCAGGAGTACCGGGTGACCAGGTTCAGCCTGGACCCGGGCGAGACGGTGCTGCTGTGCACCGACGGCCTGGTGGAGGCGCGCGGCATGGACCTGGACGAGGGCATCGGCCGGCTGACCCGCGTCCTGGCCGGTCCGCTGCCGGTCGCCGACCAGGCGGCCCGCGACCCGCTGGAGGAACTGGCCGACCGGATCGCCTCGCAGGCCGCCGACTCCAACGAGCGCGAGGACGACATAGCGCTGCTGCTGCTCCGCTGGGACGGCCCGGAGGGCGGCCTGGCCGCCCAGCAGCTGCGCCGCCGGATCGGCCAGGCGGACCTCGCCCGGGTCGCCGAGGTGCGGGCCGAACTGCGCGACGCGCTGCGCCGCTGGGGCGTCGCCGAGTTCATCGACACCGCCGAACTGCTCTCCTCCGAGCTGGTCACCAACGCGATCCGGCACACCGACCGGGATGCCATGTTCACCGCCCGGCTCTACCGGGAGTCGGCCTCGGACGGCGGTCGGGCCCGGCTGCGGGTCGAGGTGGAGGACGAGTCGGACCTCTGGCCGACCCGCCGGACGCCGGGGGAGCAGGCCTCCTCCGGGCGCGGGCTGATGCTGGTCGAGGCGCTGGCCGACGCCTGGGGCGTGGAGCCGCGCGGGTCCGGCAAGCGGATGTGGTTCGAGCTCAGCGGGACGAGCGCGGCCTGACCGCCCCCGGGGTCACCCCCTGGGGGGTTGGTCAGCCGAACTGCTGCTCCAGGTCCTTCAGTTTGCGCTCCAGCGAGTCCAGCCGGGGCAGCGTGACGGTGTCCTCGTCGACGGTGAGATCGATGGTGCGCCGTTCCGGACGGGCCGGCAGGCCCGGCTGGACGACCGTGCCCTCGACCTCACCGACCTCGCGGGTGCCCGCCTCGACCTCGCGCGCGCCCGCCTCGGGAGAGCCCGCGGGCCCGACCTCCCGGGCGCCCGCCGGCCGCTCCGCCCCGGGCCCGCCGGCTATCGCGGGCTCCGAGCCGGCCGACTCCAACTGCCGTGCGGCGCCGCCGCGTCCGCGCCAGCCGCTGCTGCGGTTGATCGCCCGGATCTCGGCCCGCTCCCGGCGCCCGGCCAGCTTGCGGCGCTCCTTCTCCAGCGTGCGCTCCCGCTTGTCGTCGCGGACCTCGTCCACCGCCTCGTCCAGGCTGCGCACGCCCTCCAGCAGCATCAGCGACCAGGCCGCGTAGGTCTCGCGTGGGGCGCGTAGCCAGCGGACGATCCGGATCTGCGGCAACGGCCGTGGTACCAGGCCCTGTTCGCGCAGCGCGGCCCGGCGGGTCTGCTTGAGCGCGCGGTCGAAGAGGATCGCGGCGGACAGCGACATGCCGGAGAAGAACTGCGGGGCGCCGGCGTGGCCGAAGCCGCGCGGGGCGTGCACCCAGTTGAACCAGGCCGAGGCGCCGGCGAAGAGCCAGACCAGCAGCCGGGAGCCGAGCGCCGCGTCGCCGTGGCTGGCCTCGCGGACGGCGAGCACCGAGCAGAACATCGCGGCGCCGTCGAGCCCGAACGGGACGAGGTACTCCCAGCCGCCGGACAGGCCGAGGTTCTGCACGCCGAAGCCGACCAGGCCGTGGAAGGAGAGTGCGGCCGCGACCCCGGCGCAGCAGAACAGCAGCGTGTAGGAGGCCGCGCCGTACAGGGATTCCTTGTTGCGGCGCCGTTCCTCGGAACGCTCCCAGGAATCCGCGCCGGCGGCGGATCCCCGGCTTCGGGCCAGGGCCACCAGGAGCGCGCTGACCAGCAGCCCCGCTACCCCGGTGACGGCCCAGCCGAGCGGTATGTCGGACAATTTCATTGCCGGAACCAGCCTCGCTTTCTGCGTCGCGTCCTGCGCCGCCCACTGCGTTCCAGCAGCGCGGCGGGGACCATCATGACGGATGCTCGGCGAGGGAATGACTGATTCGCTGTCAATGCGCTGGGGAGGGGGATTTCTGACCTGTCGCCAATCGGATTGTCATATGAATTTAGGGTGGGGCATTCCCGGAATCACGGGCTTTTCGAATCCGTAATCGGACGTGTTTTCGTCAACGTCGCGTGACGCGGGGGCAGCCGCCGCACATCTCCCCCGGTTCGGCGGTGTAGACGAGGCAACAGCTGGCTCGGGCCCGGTCCGTACCCGAAGCACCGGTGCGGCCGGGCGCCGGGGGTGCGAAACCGGCGCCCGGGGTGAAGGGGGCCGGGGCGGGAGCGGGCCCCCGGCCCGCGCCGGGCGTGCGCGCGGCCCGCCCCCGGGGTGCCGACGGCACGGGCGGCGGCGGCACGGACGGCGCGCCCGGCGCGGACGGCGCCGACGGCGCGCTCGACGGCCCTGGTGCCAGCAGCGCGGACAGTTCGGTGCGCGCCCGCTCCGGTTCCCCGAGTAGCCCGCCCGCGTGGCAGAGCCCCTCCACGACCGCGTCGGTGGCCATCGCCCACAGCACCCGGGGCCCGCGCCGCGCCTCCGGCCCGAAGGCGGCCAGCACCGGTGCGAGGAACTCGGCCAGCGCGCAGCGCAGTTCGGCCGCCAGTGCCTTCTCGTCCGGCGCCGTACGGGCCACCGGTGAGCCGGCCGCCGAGTCGTCCGGCAGGCAGACGAAGGCCTCCGGGAGCACCGTCAGCTCGATCGAGCCGGGGCCGCGCCGCACCGAGACCCCGCCGGGGCCGAGCAGCGGGACGCGCCGCTCCAGGAACCAGGGCAGGGTGAACAGCAGTGAGACCGGCCAGACGAAGCGGTGCAGTCCGAAGCCGGCCGCCACGTCCGGGCGCAGCGGCCGCCCGTAGCGGGCGAGGCCTTGGCGGGCGTCGTGGGCGACCAGTTCGCGCACCGCCGCCGGGTCGGTGGTGAGGTCGGCGACCGGCAGCCAGCCGTCGCCGCTGCGGGGCGGGGTGCAGTGCACGCTCAGGATCGGGGTCAGCGCGGACAGCCGGTGGTACGACGGCGCGCAGGGGGCGGGGCTGTCCGGCGCGTGGGCGTGGTCGTGCGCCTCGGTGGTGCGGGGGGCGCACGGCGCTGGGCCGGGCCGGGTGCTGCTCGCGGTCATGGGCGGGCCCCATCGGGTCGACCGGGGCCGCGTGCGGACCGTCCGGCGGGCCCGGCCGGGGCGTGGGGCCGCCGGGCCGGGGCCTGCCGGACCGGGGCACGGCGGTGCCCGGGGGACAGCAAGGCGACCTGTCCGGGGTACTGCTCACCCCGGACAGGTAAGGCTCACCTTAGCTGATTGTCCCCCTGGTCTCGCGGGTGATGCGCCCGTCCGGGGGAGGCCCCGGCGTGCGCCCCAGCTGGCGCGCGAGCCAGACCGGCACCCCGCCCAGGGCGTGCACCAGCCGGGTGGCCTCGGCGCGCAGCCGCGCCGCCTCGGCGGGTTCGGACACCTCGGCGAGCGCCGCGAGCGCCGGCGCCACCCCGACCGTGAAGCCGAGTTGCTCGCGCAGTCGCAGTGAGGCGTCGAAGCCCTCCCGGGCGTTGCCGCGGTCCCCCCGGGAGAGCGCCAGCGCGGCCAGGTGGCGCCAGGTGTAGGAGCGCAGCAGTTCGTCCCCGTGCTCCCCGGCGCCCTCGTGCGCCCGGCGGTAGGCGATCCAGGCGGCACTGCGGTCGCGCAGCAGGTTCTCGGCCACCAGTCCGCGCCGGAAGTCCAGCAGTGGGCGGCCCGGTGCGTCCGGTGGCAGCAGGGCCGAGGTGCGGCCGAGTGCGGCCTGGGCCTCGTCCAGCCGGTCGCGCGGGCCGAGCACGCTGGCCAGGTAGGCGAGGAAGCCGCGGGCGCAGGCGGCGGCGGCGCGCTGTTCGGTGCCCTCCGCCAGGGCCTCCGCCAGTCGTAACGCCTGTTCCGCCTGGGTCCACTGGGCGGCGGTGAACAGGCACTGTTCGATGAGGAGTTCGGCGCGTGCGAGGGCCACGGGCGGGTCGTGTTCGGCGGCGGGGCGCAGCAGTTCGGCGGCCTCCTGCCAGCACGCCCGGGACCGCAGTCGCCACACGGTGTCGCCCGGTTCCCCCGTTGCCGCTCGCCCCCGCCCCTCCGGGCCGCTCGGGCTCCATCCGTGCTCTGACAACGCCACCTCCTTGTGTGCGCCATCCAGCAGGACGCGGGCCTGCCCCTGGTGCCCTGTCGTGCGCGACCGCCCGCTGCGGAACGGCTGCGCTGTGGCAGCGAAACGGCAGCACAACGGCAGCACAGCGGCATGGCGACGGCAGGGCGAAAGGCCCACGCTGTGGCGGCAATTCAACACGGGGGTGAGCTTGTGCACCAGATCACGAGCGGAGGTTGTTGCTTTTCCCGAGGAGATGATCTAGAGAGGCCCGTCGGTGGTCAGGAGGTCCAGCCGGTCTCCATCAGGGCCTCGGCTGCGCCGTTGGCGGGCTGCGGCACCCCGGCGAGGTCCAGGCTGAACAGGGCCACCAGCAGTTGCTCGCCGCGCACGGTGGCCTGGTGGGAGTAGCCGGCCAGGGTGAACATGGCGGCGGCCATCTCCTCGGCGTGCAGGGTCTGCAGCCACAGGCACTCGACGGACTTCACGTCGGCGGGCTCGGTCCAGGTGTCCACCTGGGCGACCATCCGGCTGCCCAGCAGGGTGACCCCCTCGCGCTCCTGGGCCTCGGTCAGCTCCAGGTCGTCGAAGCCCAGCCACTCCAGGTAGCGGGCGGCGGTGAACACCGCGTCCTGGGAGGTGCGCACGGGGTGCGGCCGGAACGGGGTGCGGTGGCGGAACGGGCGGGAGCGGGCCGTCGACCCGCCGGGCGCCGCGGGCGGGGCGGGCGCCGGGGCGTTCACCGGGTGGGCGGGGTACGGGCGGGCGGCCTGCGGGCCGGGGGCGGCGAGCGGACCGGCGGTACCGCCGCTCAGCCGGGTGGTGCGGTCCACCGGGAGCCGGACGGTGGCCCCGCAGTTGCAGGTGAACTCGGGCTGCGGCCACTGGTCGGAGCGGCCGCAGTGCGGGCAGCGCATGCTCAGCCAGGAGTCCTCCCAGGACCGGAACCGCACCTGCACCGGGACCCCGCCGCGCAGCAGCGGCACCTTCAGCGAGGCGCCGCACGGGCAGGGCAGCGACGGCGGCTCGTACAGGTGCTCGCGGCGGCAGGCGGGGCAGCGGATCGCCCGGGCGGCACCGCCCGCCCCCGGCCCTGGCCGCGCGGGGTCGTGTCCGGTGAAGTCGTCGGGCAGTCCTGCCATCGCGGGCTCCGTCCGTCGGTGTGGGGTGGGTGGGTGCTTCCCATGCTCCCCGAAACCTCCGGTCCTGGGCGCGGAATGGGGCAATCCTCAGGGATGGATCAGGGGCCGGTGACCGGGCAGGCTGAGGCCGGACCCTTCGCGGGGAGGATGTGCGGTCGGCGTACGGACGGTGGTCAGCCGGCCGACCAGCGTGCCAGGTCGGCGGGGGTGTCCAGGTCGTCCGGGACGGCGATGTCCGCGCACTCGACCAGGACGAGCTCCGAGGCGTGCGCCGCCAGCAGGGCGCGGGCCCCGGCGTCGCCGGTGGCGCCCCCGGCGGCCTCGGCGAAGTGCCGGGCGCCGATCAGCACCGGGTGCCCGCGCCTCCCGCCGTACGCCGCCGCGGCCAGCTCGGCGCCGCCCCGGTGCGCGGCCAGCAGCCGGGCCACCGCGGCCGGGGTGACGCCCGGGGTGTCCACCAGCATCACCAGCACCGCCGGGGCGCCCGGCGCCAGCGCGGCCAGCCCGGCCCGCAGCGAGGAGCCGATGCCCTGCGCCCAGTCCGGGTTGGCGACCAGCCGGCAGCCCGGCAGGTGCGCGGTGGAGCGCACCCGCTCGCGGTCCGCGCCCAGCACCACCGTGACGTCCGGGCAGCCGCCGGCCCGTACGGTGGCCACCGCGCGCTCCACCAGCGGCCGCCCCGCGTACCGGAGCAGCGCCTTCGGCCGCCCGCCCAGCCGCCGCCCGCCCCCGGCGGCGAGCACCAGGGCGGGGACGGCGGAGGGTGCGGCTGCCAGGGCGGGGGCCGGGCCGTTCGGGGTCTGCATGGGCCCAGCCTGCCCGGTTCGGGGGCGGTCGCGCAGCGGGTCGGCGGTTGTACGAATCCACAAGGCGAAGGCGCAGGTCGCGGGTGCTCCCCGGCGGTTCGGCCGCTGGTCCCGCGGCGCGCTTGCCCCTGTACTGGGGCGATGAACACCGCACCGCACCCGCTGGTGGACCGCTTCGGACGGGTCCACACCGATCTGCGGGTCTCCCTGACCGATCGCTGCAACCTGCGCTGCACGTACTGCATGCCGGCGGAGGGGCTGGACTGGCTGCCCCGGGCGGACACGCTCGACGACGACGAGGTGGTCCGGCTGGTGCGGGTCGCGGTGGAGCGGCTGGGGATGCGCTCGGTGCGGCTGACCGGCGGGGAGCCGCTGCTGCGCCGGGGCCTGGTGGGCCTGGTGGGGCGGCTGGCCGCGCTCGGCGTGGAACTGTCGCTGACCACCAACGGCATCGGCCTGGCGCGGACCGCGGCCGGCCTGCGGGAGGCCGGGCTGGGCCGGGTGAACGTCAGTCTGGACACCCTGCGCGCCGACCGGTTCGCCGCGCTCACCCGGCGGGACCGGATCGCCGACGTGTTCGCGGGCCTGGCGGCGGCGAAGGCGGCCGGGCTGGATCCGGTGAAGGTCAACGCGGTGCCGGTGCGCGGCGTGAACGAGGACGAGATACCGGAGTTGGCGTCCTTCGCCGTCGAGCACGGCTACCGGATGCGCTTCATCGAGTCCATGCCGCTGGACGCGCAGGGGAGTTGGGACCGCGCCGCGATGGTGACGGCCGAGGAGGTGCTGGCTCGGCTGGGCGAGCGCTTCGAGCTGGTGCCGGTGGGGCGCAGCGGCAACGCTCCCGCGGAGGAGTGGCGGATCGCCGGGACGGACGCGGTGATCGGCGTGATCGCCTCCGTCACCCGGCCGTTCTGCGGCGGCTGTGACAGGGTCCGGCTGACGGCCGACGGGCAGTTGCGCAACTGCCTGTTCGCCACCGAGGAGTCGGACCTGCGCGCCCTGCTGCGCGGCGGCGCGGACGATGCGCGGATCGAGGCGGCCTGGCGGGCCTCGGTGGCGGGCAAGGGGCCCGGACACGCCATCGGCAGCGCGGAGTTCGTGCGGCCGGAGCGGCCGATGTCGGCGATCGGCGGCTGAGCGGCGGGGCGCGGGGGCGCGGACGGGCGGGCGGCGGCTGGGCGGCGGGGCGCGGGGGTGCCGCGGACTCGGTTTCGGGCGAACCGTTCTGGCGGGGTGTGAGCTTCGACATGCTCCTTGGCCTCTCCGTGGCGTCGGCTTGACCTCCTCTTGGGGTCGCTGGTCTGCTGGTTCGCCGTCAACCCGCCCCTGACCTCGGGAGTTCTCCGTGCCCGCCCGCCGTACCTGGCTGTCCGCCGCCACCGTCTTCCTGATATGCGTGCTCGCCCTGGTCGGCTGGCTGGTCGAAGGCCGCGACCGCGCGTCGACCGGCAGCTCCGCGGCGGGGATCGGCACCAGCCCGCTGGAGAACCCGGACGGCACCAAGCCCGGCCTGGCGCCGCTGACCACGCCCGCGGAGCATAAGGCCGCCCGGGACCTCATCGCCGGGGTCGTCACCGCCCGGACCGGCCCCAAGGACGGCTACGACCGCAACGAGTTCGGCCCGGCCTGGACGGACAGCGTCGAGGGCGTCCCGTTCGGCGGCAACAAGTGCGACACCCGCAACGACCTGCTCGCCCGGGACGGCAGCGGTGTCGAGCGCAAGGACGGCTCGGACTGCGTGGTCACCGCGATGACCATCCACGACCCGTACACCGGCAAGACCGTCCAGTGGACCAAGCAGCAGGCCTCGAAGATCCAGATCGACCACGTGATGCCGCTGTCGTACGACTGGCAGATGGGCGCCGCCCGGTGGGACAAGGCCAAGCGGGTCCGGATCGCCAACGACCCGCTCAACCTGATCCCCGCCGACGGCTCGCAGAACGGCTCCAAGGGCGACTCCGGCCCGGCCGACTGGCTGCCCGCCAGCACCGAGATCCGCTGCTCCTACGCGGTGCGCTTCGCCCAGGTCTCGCTGAAGTACCAGCTGCCGGTCACCGAGGCCGACAAGAAGGCGATGCTCCAGCAGTGCGGCGGTTGAGGAAACGATCCTCCCCGCCGGACACCCCCTCGGTCGTGCGGCCGCGCCAAGAACGCGGCAGGACGGGGAGGGCGAGGTGACCCGACCGCACGCCGGATGGTATTCGTGGGCGGTGCCCCCGATGACCCGCCGCCTGCCGCGGCGCGCCCTGACCGCCCTCGCGGCCCTGCTGCTCGCCCTGCCCGTCGGCTGCTCCGGCCCGGGCGCGACGCACGCCGTGGGCGCACCGACGAGCCGTCCGCCGCTCGCCGAACGGGTCTCCGCCGGCGCCTCCCCGGCCCTACGGGCCTACTACGACCAGCGGCTCGACTGGACACCCTGCGACGGCGCGGCCGACCCGGGCGCCGACCAGGACGAGACGGCCCCCCAGTGCGCCACCCTCAAGGCCCCGCTGGACTACGCCGACCCCGGCGGCCGCAGCATCGACGTCCCGGTCGCCAAGGTCCCCGCCACCGACCCCGCGCACCGGATCGGCCCCCTGCTGATCAACCCCGGCGGGCCCGGCATCTCCGGCGTCAGCATGGCCCGGCGCTGGCAGGGCAGCCCGCTGAACGAGCGCTTCGACCTGGTCGGCTTCGACCCGCGCGCCGCCGGCGGCACCCTCCCCGTCCACTGCCTGGACGACCGCACCCGCGAACAGTGGACCAGCACCGACGACCCGGCCTACGACCGCGGCCGGATCCTCGCCCACGCCTGCGAGGCCAAGTACGCCGACGTGCTGCCCCACCTCGGCACCCGCGACACCGCCCGCGACCTGGACGTGCTGCGCAGCGCCCTCGGCGAACGCAAGCTCGACTTCTTCGGCCTCTCCTACGGCACCTACCTCGGAGCCCTCTACGCCGAGGAGTTCCCCGACCGCACCGGCCGACTCGTCCTCGACGGCGCCGTCGAACGCAGCACCGACCTGATGCACCTCAACGGCGAGCAGGCCGTCGCCACCGAAGCCGCCTTCCGCGCCTTCGCCGCCGGCTGCGCCGTCGAGGACGACGGCTGCCCGCTCGGCAGCGACCCGGCCGCCGCCCCCGAACGGCTCGCCACCTTCCTCGACGGCCTCAAGGACCACCCGCTGCCCGCCCGCGACGGACGCACCGTCACCGCCGCCCTCGCCTGGACCGGCGTCTCCGACTCGCTCGCCGACGGCCGCCGCAACTGGCCCCGGCTGCGCGCCGCCCTCGACCCGGCCGTCGACCGCGGCGAGGGCGACGAACTGCTCAAGCTCGCCGACGCCACCACCGGCCGCGACGAGGACGGCCACTACGACAGCGCCGCCGACGCCTACGCGGCCATCCACTGCGCGGACGCCCCGCTCGCCCCCACCGACACCGACCTGCGCGCGGCTCTCGCCGACCTCGCCGCCCGGGCCCCGCTGATCAGCCGGCACGACACCCGGGTCACCCTGCTCGACCCGGACTGCCGCCCCTGGCCGTACCGCTCCACCGAGCGGCCGCACACCGTCACGGCCCCCGGCAGCGCCCCGATCCTGGTGATCGGCGGGACGGAGGACCCGGTCACCCCCTACCCGTGGGCGCAGCGGATGGCCGCCAGACTGCAGCACGGCGTGCTGCTCACCCGCGACGGCGACGGGCACATGTCCTGGGACCGCAGCGGGTGCGTGCGCGACGCCGTCCTCGCGTTCCTGGTGGACGGCGCGCTGCCGGCCGCGGGGGCGCACTGCGCCTCGGACTGAGCCGGGCCGCGCGGCGGGGGAACACGGCGGGGAGTGCGAGAGGGGAACGCGAGAGGGGAACGCGAGAGGGGAACGCGAGAGGGGGCGTGCCGCGCGAACGCGGTACGCCCCCTGGGGAGTTCGGGCTCCCGGCCAGGGTTCCGGGAGCCCGGGTCGCGGGACGACGGCTCCGGGGTCAGGACTCCGTCGTTCAGGACTCCGGGGTCAGGACTTCGGGGCCGTCAGGTCGTAGAAGGTGGCGCCGCCGACCGTCTTGGCGGCGAAGTGGCCGGTCACCCAGGCCTCGATCTGGGCCGCCTCGGTCTCCTGACCGCCTTCGCCGCCCTCGCCGTTCGCGCCGCCCCCGCCGAAGCCGCGGTGCGAGCCGCCGCCGATGAACCAGTGCACCTTGCCCTCCTGGACGTACTTCTGGAAGCCCGCCAGGCTGAGCGAGGGGTCCGTGCCGTTGAAGCCGCCCAGGGCCATCACCGGCTTGCCGGTGGCGAGTTGGTAGCTCGCGGCGTTCTGCGAACCGGTGGTGGCGGCCGCCCAGGTGTACTGGCCGGCATCCTGCGAGAGCAGCGCCGCCGCCTCGGAGCTCACCTTGGTGCCGCCGAGCAGACCGCCCATGCCGCCGCCGAAGCCGCCCGCACCGCCCTCCGGGCCCTGGCCGCCGGGGAAACCGGGGAAGCCGGGCACACCGGTGGCGCCGCCGGAGCCGGTGGAGCCGCCCGCGCCGCGCTCGTGGCGGCCGCCGGGGGCGGTGCCGCCGGAGCCCCTGCCGGAGCCGTCGGCGAAGCCGCCCGGACGGTGCGAGCCCTGGCCGTTCTGACCGCCACCGAAGCCGCCCTGGCCACCGCCGAAGCCGCCCGGGAAGCCCTGGCCGTTCTGGCCGCCGCCCTGACCGCCACCGGGGAAGCCGCCCTGGCCGCCGCCGGGGAACATCCGGCCGTTGCCGGCCGCGCCGTTGCCGCCCTTGCGGCCGAAGGACCCCGGCCCGAAGCCCGCGCCCTTCACGGACGGCCCGGCCGTGATGATCGAGCCGTTGTGCGCGGTGCCCACGGTGTCCACCGCGTACGCGGCCGGCCCGCCCAGCGCCGCCGCCAGGCCCACCAGGCCCGCCACCGAGGCGATCCGCGCCCCGGTCCGTCCGGAGACCTGGCCGGCGAACTGCCCGGCGACCAGCGCGGCCGCCGCGGCCAGCCCGCCGATCAGCACCGCCCAGCGCAGCCAGGGCAGGAAGCCGGAGCTGCGCCCGAGCAGGACGAACGCCCACCCGGCCGTCACCGCCAGCACGCCCGCCAGCACCAGCGCGTAGGGCAGCCGGTGCCGGGCCCGCCACAGTCCGTCCACGCCCATGCCGACCAGCGCCGCGACGGCCGGGGCCAGCGCCACCGTGTAGTACTGGTGGAAGATCCCGGACATGAAGCTGAAGATCAGCGCGGTGGAGATCAGCCAGCCGCCCCAGACCAGGAAGGCCGCGCGGGCGGTGTCCGGACGGGCGTAGCGGCGGGTCGCCCACAGGCCGACCACCAGCAGGATCAGCGCGGCCGGCAGCAGCCAGGCGATCTGCCCGCCGATGTCGCTGCCGAACAGCCGGGTGATGCCGGTCTGGCCCCAGCCGCGGTTGTGCCCGGCGCCGGCCGGCAGGTCCAGCCCGGCCGGCATCCGGCCGCCGCCGCCCACGCTGCCGCGCTCGTTGCCGTCGACCCGGCCCAGGCCGTTGTAGCCGAAGGTCAGCGACAGGAAGTCGTTGTCCTGCGAGCCGCCGACGTACGGGCGGGCCGAGGCGGGCAGCAGCTCCACGATCGCCACCCACCAGCCGCCGGAGACCAGTAGGGCCACGCCCGCGAGCAGGGTCTGCCGCAGCCGCCGCCAGAAGCCGGTGGGCGCCACGACCAGGTAGATCACCGCGAAGGCCGGCAGGATCAGGAACGCCGCCAGCGTCTTGGCGAGGAAGGCGAAGCCGAACATCGCGCCGGTGAACAGCAGCCACCGGGTGCTCGCCGTCTCGACCGCCCGCACCATGCCGTACGCGGACAGGGTGAGCAGCAGCACCAGCAGCGCGTCCGGGTTGTTGAAGCGGAACATCAGCGCCGCGACCGGGGTGAGCGCCAGCGCGGCGCCGGCCAGCAGCCCGCCGAGCGGGGAGAAGCGGCGGCGCACCGTCGCGTACAGCACGCCCACGGTGGCGGCGCCCATCAGCGCCTGCGGGGCCAGGATCGACCAGGAGGAGAGGCCGAACAGCCGCACCGACAGCGCCATCGGCCACAGCGACGCCGGGGGCTTGTCGACGGTGATGAAGTTGCCGGCGTCGGAGGAGCCGAAGAAGAAGGCCTTCCAGCTCTGGCTGCCGGCCTGGACGGCCGCCGAGTAGAAGGCGTTCGCCCACCCGGAGGCGCCCAGGCCCCACAGGTAGAGCACGACGGTGGCGGCCAGCAGCGCCAGCAGGGCGGGGCGCACCCAGCGCGGGTCGTCCGCGCGCCCGCGCCAGGCGCGGACCGGCAGGGTGCGCAGCCGTCCGGACCAGGAGGCCGGGCCCTTGGGGCCGACGGGCGGCAGGGGCTGCTCGGGGAAGAGCGGCGCCGGGTCCGGCCGGGCCGCGTCCGGCTGCACCTCCGGCGGCGGGTAGTTCGCGGCCTCGGGCCACGGATCGCCGGCCGGAGGGGAGTAGCTGCTCGTGGTCATGCGCCATACCGTGCGTGGCGTGGCTGAGAGAACCGTGAGATACGGCTGTGAGACGGGTGTGATGTGCCCCGCTTCACCCCTCCGGCGACAGGCTCAGCCGGTTCTCATCCGGTGTCAGGTGTCCGGCGTCCGGCGTCCGGTCGGCCTCGGGGATCAGGCGGCGGCCGGCATGGTGATGTGCTTGCCCAGCCACTCCAGGGCCGGGGGGATCTCCCGGGTCCAGGTGTGGAAGTTGTGGCCCGCGGTGTCCAGGGTGATCGTGGACATCTTGGTGGGGGCCTTGAAGGCGGCGACCATCGCCTTGGTCTCGTCGTAGTTGTTCTCGTCGTACGCGGTGGTCAGCAGCAGCGAGACCGGGGCGGCCGGCTGGTTCTTCAGCCGCCACAGCAGGTCGTTCTCCTGCTTGAGCTTGTCGTCGCCGCCGAAGAGGTCGCCGGTGGTCGGGTCGTGGGCCGCGCTGTAGTAGCCGGAGAGGGCGACCGCCGCCGGGTAGGAGTCGGGCTTGCGCAGGGCGAACTTGAGCGCGCAGTAGCCGCCGGTGGAGTTGCCGATCACGGCCCGGTTCGCCGGGTCGGTGCCGATCCGGTAGGTGGTGGCGAGGGCCTTGGGCAGGTCGGTGGTGAAGAAGGTCTCGACCTGGGGGCCGTTCGGCACGTCGACGCACTCGGTGTCCCGGTTGTCGACCAGGGTGGGCCGGGTCATCACCAGGATGGTCGGCGGCAGCTTCTTCTGCTCGATGGCGTCCAGGGTCGACGCCGGGTACTGCATCAGCGAGATCAGCTTCTCCGGGGTGCCCGGGTAGCCGGTGAGCACGACGGCCATCGGGAAGCGCTGCTTGGCGTAGTCCGGCTGGAAGTACTGCGGCGGGAGGTAGACGTACGCCTCGGTGCTCAGACCGGTGCCGGCTCCTTTGACGTCGACCTTCTGGATCTGCCCGGAGCGGTCCGGCTCCGAGCCCTGCGACGAGTAGAACTTCTGCTCGCCGGTGACGGTCACGCCGGAGGCGTTGGGCTGGTGGTCGACCACCGTGCCGAGGCCGCCGCTGGTGCCGAGCAGGTCGGTCCAGGAGCTGTAGAAGCCGAAGTAGCTGTTGGCGATCAGGCCCATGGCCGCCAGCACCGCCAGCTGGGTGGCCAGGAAGGCGCCGATCCGGCCCACCCAGGACTTCCAGCCCTTGCCGCCGAACTTCGGCCAGAACCACATGGTGGCGGCGAAGACGACGATCGCGATGACCGAGGTGATGATCTGCAGGGGGAGTCCGGTGAGACTGAGCACGGGCCGATCGTAGTTGACCCCGACATCGACCCCGACGGGCGGCCCGGGACGGCCCGTTCGGGGTGCTCGCCCGAAACGGGTTGACCGGGGTGGTTCGTGCCCGGGACCATGTCGCGCGGTGTGCGCGCATCGTGTGCGCCGGGTGACACTGGGGGTGGGGTCATGAAGTCCATCGGCAAGGCCGGTCTGGCCATCGGTTCGGCGCTGCTGCTCGCGGCCTGTTCGGGTGGCGGGGGCGGTTCGACCGACGCCTCGTCCACCGGTACGGGAGGGGGCGTGACCGCGACGAAGGGCACGCCGACGCCCACGCCGACGCCGTACGGCCCGGTGCTCAGCGGGAGCATCGACCCGGTCAGCACCGCGCTCACCCAGGCGGCGGGGGCCAAGGACCTCAACGAGTTCGGCACCGCGCTCACCGCCGTCTCCAGCAGTGCGCAGACGGCCGCCACCACCCTGGGCCGGGCGAACCAGCCGGCCGCGGTCGCCACGGACCAGACCGCGCTGGTGGCCGCGCTGAGGCTGCTGGCCAAGGACGCGACGACGGTCCGCAGTGACATCAAGTCCCACGGCGTCTGCGCCCTGAGTTCGGCCGGGGCCGAACTGGGCGCCTCACAGGGGCTGGCAGAGGTGTCCGCGGCCCTCGGCAAGATGACGGCGGCCGGCTACTCGACCGCTTTCGCCGTCCCCCAGCTGCCCAAGCAGCAGTCCCGCTCGCTGGACAACGGCACGATGGTCAGCAAGGGCAAGCTGCGCGGTGACGGCGTCTTCAAGGTCGACAACGGTACGAAGAAGGACGCTGTCGTCTCGCTGGCGCTGAACGGCAAGACGGTGCACGCGGTGTTCGTGGCCAAGGGGCAGAAGGCCGACATCGAGGGCGTGGAGGACGGGACGTACGACGTCTACGTCTCCGAGGGGGCGGACTGGGACTCCGCGACCAAAGCCTTCACCCAGAGCTGTGCGTTCACCAAGTTCGAGGACGATTTCCCGTTCGAGACCGGCCGTACCTCGACGTCCTGGTCGATCACCCTGCAGCCGGTGGCCGACGGCAACGCCAAGACCAACGACGTGGACCCGAACTCCTTCCCGCAGCTGTAGCGCGGGACGGCGCCCTGGGGTGGTCGCCCGAAACGGCTTGACCAGGGCGGTTGGTGATCGGCGTCATCTCGCTCCGCATGTGCACGGGGTGTGCGCACGGTGCCAGCTGGGTGGGGTTGTGAAGTTCTCGGGGTCCATGGGTGGGTCCGGTCTGGCCGTCGGCGCGGTGCTGTTGCTCGCGGCGTGCTCGGGCGGGGGCGGCGGTGCGGCTGCGCCGAGTGGCAACGCCGTCCGCCGCCGGCGGCGCTCGCCGAGCTGACGGCGGCCGGCTACCGGACCGCCTTCGCCGTACCGGAGCTGCCCAAGCCGCAGGCGCAGTCGCGGAGCCTGGAGAACGGCACCGCGGTCCGGGAAGGAAGCAAGGGCGGCAAGGGCGTGGTGAAGGTCGACAACACCGGGCGGACGGACGCGGTCTTCACGATCGCCGCGAACGGCACCGCGGTGGCGTCGGTGTACGCGGCCAAGGGGCAGCAGGCCGCGATCGAGGGCATCGCGGACGGGGTGTACGACTTCTACTTCACCACCGGGGTGGACTGGGATCCGGGGGCGAAGGAATTCACCCAGGGCTGCGCGTTCGCCAGGTTCACGGGTACGCACGACTTCACGCCGGACCAGGGCGGCACGATCTGGACCCTCACCGTCATCTCGCCGGACGGTAAGGACCGGCGCGACATCGAGTGGATGAAATCCAGTCCGCTTCCCCAGCCGTAGCGTTCGCCGCCACCGCCCGTAACGGGCATACCAGGACGGGTTGTTGCCATTCGGTGGCACAACCCGTCCCGTGCAGTGGCGAGTTGTGCGGGAACTGTTGACCGCTTGAAGTGACCATGGCACTTTCGTGCGGGCGCGGGCCTCGGCGACCAGCCGGGCAGTCCGCGATCCCCCACAAGGAGAGCCATGTTCAAGAGACTTGTCGCGATGGCCGGCACGAGCGCCGTCGTCGCGAGCGGGCTGGTCCTCGCCGCCGCCCCCGCACACGCCGTCCAGGCCGCCGACCTGACGTCGACCATCGCCCTGGACGACTGCTCCGCCTCGCTGGTCCGGTTCCCCGTCTCGGCGGCCGGCGACCGGGCCATGATGCTCACCAACGGGCACTGCCTGCCGTCCATGCCCCCGTACGGCCAGGTGATCCAGAACGTCAGCGCCAGCCGCAGCGGCACCCTGCTGGACGGCGCCGGCAACACCCTCGGCACCGTCCAGGCCGACAAGGTGATCTACGCGACGATGACCGGCACCGACGTCGCCCTCTACGAACTCACGGACACCTACGCCTCGATCACCTCCAAGTACGGCGCCACGGCCCTCACGGTCAACGACAGCCACCCGACCGACGGCGCCTCGATGTACATCCCGTCCTCGTACTGGAAGCAGGTCTGGAACTGCTCCGTCAACGGGTTCGTGCCCACCCTGCGCGAGGACCAGTGGACCTGGCACGACTCGCTGCGTTACAGCTCCGGCTGCAACACCACCCACGGCACCTCCGGTTCGCCGATCATCGACTCCGCGAGCGGGCGGATCGTCGGCATCAACAACACCGGTAACGACGACGGTGAGATGTGCACCCTCAACAACCCCTGCGAGGTTGCCGCCGACGGCTCCACCAAGGCCGTCAAGGGCCAGAGTTACGGCGAGGAGACCTACTGGTTCACCACCTGCCTGAACTCCGCCCGCGCCATCGACCTCAACGTGCCCGGCTGCCTGCTCACCAAGCCGGCCGGTGCCTCCGTCTCGCTGAGCAGCCCCGGTGACCAGTCCACCGCCGTCGGCGGCGCGGTCAACCTGCAGCTCAACGCCTCCGGCGGCACCGCCCCGCTGTCCTACGCCGCGAGCGGCCTGCCCGCCGGCCTGTCGATCAACTCCTCGACCGGTCTGATCTCCGGCACCGCCACCACGGCCGGCAGCTCCACCGTCACCGTCACGGTGACCGACGCCGCCGGCAAGTCGGCCACCGCCAGCTTCGGTTGGACGGTCGCGGGTGGTGGCGGCGGCAGCTGCACCCCGGCCCAGCTGCTCGGCAACGCGGGCTTCGAGACCGGCACGGCCTCGCCGTGGACGGCTTCGAGCGGCGTGGTGGACAACAGCTCCTCCGAGCCGGCCCACGGTGGCAGTTGGAAGGCGTACCTGGACGGGTACGGCAGCACCCACACCGACTCGCTGTCGCAGACGGTGACCATCCCGGCGGGCTGCAAGGCGACGCTGAGCTTCTGGCTGCACATCGACACCGCCGAGTCGGGCTCGACGGCGTACGACAAGCTGGCGGTGACGGTGAACGGCACCGCGCTGAAGACCTACTCCAACGCGGACGCGGCGGCCGGCTACCAGCAGCGGACCTTCGACCTCTCGGCCTACGCGGGCCAGAGCGTCACCGTGAAGTTCACCGGCACCGAGGACTCCTCGCTGCAGACGAGCTTCGTGATCGACGACACCTCGATCCAGACCAGCTGACACCCGGTCGGTGGGGGCCCGGTGGCTTCGGCCGCCGGGCCCCTTCGATCGCTCACGAGCACGCGCCCGGGCAGGCCGTACGTGGGGGGCAGGTCCTCGCGTTCACCCGTCCGCAGTCGGACAGGACTCGCCGGGCCGTTCTGGACATCGCGTTGAAGTACGCCACGGCCGTTGTGGCGGACTACCCCTGCTCGAATCCGCTGCACCTGCCGGACGGCGTCCCCGGGTCGGCGGCGAACTTCCCGTCGCCGGGGCCCTGACCGCTCCCGACCCACCCCTATGCTGATCGGATGATCGAGCCGATAGACCTGGTGATATTCGACTGCGACGGCGTCCTGGTGGACAGCGAGGTGATCGCCGTCCGCGTGCTGGTGCGGCTCGGGGAGGAGTTCGGCTGGCCGCTCACCGAGGCTGAGGCGATCGAGCGGTTCGTCGGACGATCCGAGGCGGCCAACCACGCGATGGTCGCCGAGCGGCTGGGGGAGGAGGCCGCGACGCTGTTCGACAAGCGCTTCCGGGAGCTGCACGCCGAGGCGGTGGACGCCGGGCTGACGCCGGTGGACGGCCTGCCGGAGGCACTGGACGCGCTGGCCGTGCTCGGGCTGCCGACCTGCGTGGCGTCCAGCGGCACCCACGAGAAGATGCGGCACACCCTGGGCCGGACCGGTCTGTACGGGCGCTTCGAGGGCCGGATCTTCAGCGCCACCGAGGTCGGGCGCGGCAAGCCCGCGCCCGACCTGTTCCTGCACGCCGCCCGGAGCATGGGCGTCGACCCGGTCCGCTGCCTCGTGGTCGAGGACAGCGGGCCCGGCGTGACGGCCGCCCGCGCCGCCGGGATGCGGGCGCTCGGCTACGCGGGCGGCGTCACGGCGGCGGAGCGGCTGGCCGGGCCGGGCACGGTCGTCTTCGACGACATGCGGGAGCTGCCCGGCCTGATCACGGCCTACCAGGGGTAGTTGCCGCCGTCGGGGTGGAAGAACCGGCCGGTCGGTCCGGCCAGGGCTTCACCCAGCTGCCGGGCGATCCGGCGGCCGCCCTCCTCGACGGTGGACGGGCCGGAGCGGCCGTTGATGTCGGTGGCGCAGTAGCCCGGCTCCAGTGAGCTGACCTTGATGCCCTCGGCGCGCAGGGTGCGGGCGTAGACCAGGGTGACGGCGTTCAGCGCGGCCTTGGAGGTGTTGTAGCCGAGCAGCGCCGCGAACTCCCCGACCGGGGTGCCCGGGTCGGCGAGGACGGAGGAGCTGCCGAGGCCGCTGGAGACGTTGCCGATCAGGCCGGCCGGGGACTTGCGCAGCAGCGGCAGCATCGCGTTGATGACGGTGACGGCGCCGAACACATTGGTCTCGTAGGTGGCGCGCAGGTCGTCCAGGGGCAGTTGCTCCGGGGTGAGGCCCAAGTCCCGGGTGATGCCCGCGTTGTTGACCAGGGTGTCGAGCCGGCCGTGCTCGGCGGCGATCCGTTCGGCCGCGGCGGCCACGGTCGCCGGGTCGGTGACGTCCAGGCGGACGGCGTGGGCGTCCAGGCCCCGGGCGGTGAGCCCGGCGGTGGCCGCGGCGCCGCGCTCGGGGTCGCGGGAGCCGATCAGCACGGTGTGCCCGGCGCGGGCGAGTTCGCCGGCGGTGGCGAGGCCGATGCCCTTGTTGGCGCCGGTGATCAGGACGATGCGGTGGTCGTTGTCGTTCATGGGCACCACCCTGGCCGGGCGGTGCCGGGCCCGGGAGAGCCCTGTCGATGGTGGTATCGGCGGTCCCATGGTCCGGACCGGGCGGGCAGGTCAGACTGGGGGCGTGGAACACGTGGACCGGGCGGAGCTGGCCGCCTTCCTGCGGCGCTGGCGCGCCCGCATCCAGCCCGCCGACGTCGGCCTGCCGGCCGGCGGCCGACGCCGTACCCCGGGCCTGCGCCGCCAGGAGGTCGCGCAGCTCGCCGGCATGTCGGTGGAGTACTACATCCGGCTCGAACAGGGCCGGGGCCCGCGGCCGTCCCGGCAGATGGTGGGGGCGATCAGCCGGGCGCTGCGGCTGTCCGAGGACGAGACCGCCCATCTGCACCACCTGGTCGGCGAGGCGCCGCTGCCGCCGACCGTGCTGCCCCGCGACGTACGGCCCGGCGTCCTGCACCTGCTCGACCGGCTGGACGACACCCCGGCCATGGTGTGCAGTGCCGCCCGCGACGTCCTCGCCTGGAACGCCATGGCCGCCGCCCTGCTCGGCGACTTCTCCGCCCTGCCGCCCGGCGAGCGCAACTTCGTCTGGCGCTTCTTCACCGACCCGTCCGCCCGCGCCCTCTACGAGCCCGCCGACCAGGACGGCTTCGGTCGCCGGGCGGTCGCCGACCTGCGCTCCGCCTCCGCCCGCTACCCCGCCGACAGCGGGGTGCGCCGGCTGGTCGACCGACTGCTCGCCACCAGCGAGGAGTTCTGCGAACTGTGGGCGCGCCAGGACGTCGAGATGCGCCGCTCGACGACCAAGCGCCTGGTCCACCCGGTGGTCGGCAGGCTCGACCTCGACTGCGAGGCGCTGTACGACCCGCACCGTGATCAGTGGACGACCTTCTACACCGCCGCCCCCGGCACGCCCTCGCACTCGGCGCTGCGACTGCTCAAGGTGGTGGGGAGCCAGGACCTCGCGGTACGGGGGTGAGCGGGGCCGCCGGTCGCGGCGGGCGGTGGGCGCGACGGCCGCCGGGCGCGGTGGGCGGGCCTGACGGAAGGCCCTGGCCCGGCTACCCAGCTACTCGGCGACCCGGCCGCGCAGCACGGGGACGGCGAGGTCGAGGAAGTCCCGTACGGGGCCAGGTCGGTCGCCGTCCTCCGGGACGGCCAGGCAGGTTTCGACGGGCGGGAAGTCGGTGACCGGCAGGTAGACCAGGTCGGGGCGGGAGTAGGAGCCCGCGATGCTGACCGGCACGAGGGCGACGCCCCGTCCGGCGGCGATCAGCTCGAACTTCTCGTCCAGGGTGTGGGGCCGCCGGGCCCGGCCGTCGAGGATCGGCTCGCCGTCGAGGTCGGCCGTGGTGAGGCTGCTCCGGCCGGCCAGCCGGTGCGTCGCGGGCAGACACGCGACCTTGGCCTCCCGGCCGATCGGGATCGTACGCAGCCCGGTGTCGTCGAAGGGGCGCCGCAGGTAGCCGACGTGTGCGCGGCCGTCGCGCAGCGGTGCGTCCCGCTCCCACCATTGCGGCGGGAGCACGTCGATGCCGGTCCCGGGGTGGAGTGCCGTGAACGCCCGGATCGCCTCCGACACGTGCAGGCCGGGGGAGAAGGCCACCACGAGCAGCTGTTCGCCCCGCGCGGCCTCCCGTACGCGGGCCAGGGCGGTGTCGACGGTGGCGGTGATCCGTGCCGCCTCCTCGTACAACTTCTTTCCCGCGGCGGTCAGTTCGACGCTGCGGGTGGTCCGGGTGAACAGGATGCAGCCGAGTTCCCGCTCGAACGCCCGGATCTGCCGGCTGAGCACCGGCTGGGCGATGAACAACGCGCCCGCGGCCCGGCCGAACCCGCCGTGTTCGGCCACCGCGACGAAGTAGCGGAGCTTGCGCAGGTCCAGATCCATGCCCGCACGGTATCAATGCGCCCGGAAGGGTATTGGACGCCCGCCCCTCCGGCTCGGAGACTCGGACCATGACCGACGTTCGTAACACCGCCCTGATCATCGGCGCCTCCCGGACCTTGGGCCTCGGACTCGCCGCCGAGCTGCTCCGCCGCGGCTGGGACGTCATCGGCACCGCCCGCGGAGCCCGGCGCACCGGCCTGCACGACCTGGCGGACGCCGCCGGCGGGCGGCTGACCGTCGAGTCCCTGGAGATGACCGACCCCGGGCAGATCGCCGCCCTGCGCGACCGGTTGCACGGCCGCACCCTCGACCTGCTCTTCGTCAACGCCGCCATCACCCGCGGCGACCTCCCGATCGGCGAGGTCCCGACGGACATGTTCACCGAGGTCATGGTGACCAACGCGCTCAGCCCGATGCGCGTCGTGGAGGTGCTCGGCCCGCTGGTCGCACCGACCGGGACCATCGGCGTCATGTCCTCCGACCAGGGCAGCATCTCGCTGAACGACGACGGCGGCCAGGACCTGTACCGGGCCAGCAAATCCGCGCTGAACCAGCTGATGCGCTGCTACGCGGCCCGCCGGGCGGACGGTGCGCGGACGCTGCTGCTGATGGACCCGGGCTGGGTGCGCACCGGACTCGGCGGGTCCGAGGCCGAGCTGAGCGTGGAGGAGAGCGTTCCCGGGGTGGCGGAGACGATCGAGCGGCACCGGGGGAAGCCCGGCCTGCACTTCGTGGACCACCTGGGGCAGGTCGTGCCCTGGTAATCGGATTGCCGGGCCGCCGTGGTTGCTGGCAGGGTCGGGTGCCATGGCTCGGAAGATGCACGCGGACGAACTGGACGTCGACGAGACGCTGGTCCGGCGGATGGTGGCCGATCAGTTCCCGCAATGGGTCGGCCTGCCCGTCGAGTCGGTGGATTCGGCGGGCACGAGCAACGCGATGTACCGGCTGGGCACCGACCTGGTGGTACGGATCCCGCGCATCCCGGGGGCGGCCGAGGACATCACCAAGGAACACACCTGGCTGAGCCGCCTGGCTCCCGAACTCCCCTTCGTCGTACCGGTGCCGATGGCCCTGGGTGAGCCGGTGGACGGCTGCCCGTGGCGCTGGTCGGTGCTGCGGTGGCTGGACGGGGCCAACCCGGCGGCCGGTGCTTCTGGTCAACCTGACGTGCTGGCAGCCGACTTGGCGTCCTTCGTGACCGCGCTGCACCGGGTGGAGCCGTCGGGCGGCCCGGCGTCCTACCGCAGCGAGCCGCTGGCGGCGCGGGACGGGGCGGTCCGGCGGGCGGTGGCGGCGCTGGCGGAGATGGTGGACGCCGCTGAGGTGACCGCCCTGTGGGAGCGGGGACTCGGTGCGCCCGAGCACCTCGGCCCGCCGGTCTGGATCCACGCCGACCTCCAGCCCGGCAACCTGCTGGTCGACGGTGCGGGCCGGCTCAGCGCCGTCATCGACTTCGGCTGCGCGGGCCTCGGCGACCCGGCCGTGGACCTGCTGCCCGCCTGGTACGTGCTGCCCGCCGTCGCGCGCGACGCCTTCCGGACGGCCGTCGGCGCCGACGACGCGGCCTGGGAGCGGGGGAGGGGCTGGGCGCTGTCCGTCGCGCTGATGGAACTGGACTACTACCGCGACACCAACCGGCGGATGGCGGACACCGCTCGCTACGTGATCGGCGAACTGCTCGCCGACCGACGCCCCGGACCGGACGCCCGGTAGCGCGGGGCGGTCGGTGGCGCGGGGCGGTCGGTGGCGCGGGCGGTCGGAACGAGCGCGTGGCCGGCCCGGGTACCGGATCAGACCGACTGCCGCTGCGCCCAGTCGTAGAGGCGGTGGGCGCCGTCGCCGAGCCGCGTGGCGTAGAGCGTGCCGGCCGGCCCGCCCGCGAGGTCGTCCGTGGTGGTGGTGACGCCGACGACCGTGCCGACGCCGGTCCGGGTGTCGAACCGTGCGAGGTGGGGGCCGCCGCTCGCGCCGTGCCCCATGTCGCAGGACCCACCCCACAGGAGGGGTGCCTTGGGGCCGGGCTGGGACGGTCCGGCGCAGTGGATCATTCGCGATCCGGCGTACTTGGCGTCGGGGAGGTTGAGCCGGTCCTTCGGGTAGCCGAAAGCGTGGATGAACTCGCCCTGGACGGGCTTGGTGAACGCGATCCGCTGGCTGCCGGTGACGTCCGCGACCCGCCGTCCCTCGGCCGAGGGGTTCGCCACGAGGATCCCCGTGTCGTGGCCGGCCACCGCGACGTCGGTGGACGTCGTCGTGCCCGGATCGGCGTCCCATCGGGAGGAGGTGGCCATGCTCCTGATGCTGAAGCCGCCGAGCGGCTTCGTTCCGTTGCGGTAGCCGGGCACGAAGTAGAGGTTGTGCCGCCACGTGTCGTCGGCGGCGGGCGCTCCGACTCCCCGCAGGCAGTGCGCTGCCGTGATCACTGTGCTGCGGTTCGCGCTGGTGACGACCGTTGCGGTGCAGCTGCCGTCGTAGCCGTCGGAGAAGGTGAAGAAGAGCCGGCCGACGCTCCGGGTCACCTCGCCGCCATGCGTCCAGGTGGCGCCGGGGTCCGGGGTGTCCGCGGGCAGCGGGTGCGGGTCGTCGGGCGTGTTGTCGTCCTCGGGCACGGGGGTGTTCTCGGGGACCAGGGCGCCCGCCAGCCTCATCCGCGCGGGGGTCCAGTAGGCGTCGATCCGGCTGCGTTCCCGGGCGGTGGTGGCGCCGGAGTGCGTTGTCACGGGCTCCGGCTCCGCGGCGAGGGCGACGGTCGGCAGCAGCACCGCCGCCGTGGTCGCACTCAACAGGAGGGCCCCCGTGGCGACGAGTTTGCGGGGGAACGCTCGGTGGGTGGCTGACATCGTTGTCCTTCGTGGTCGGGGGTGGTTGGTCGGGGTCGGTTGGGCGAGGGTGCTTCGTGGCGGTGGACGGTTCGTGGCGGTGGACGGTCGTGATCAGGCGTGACCCACGGCTCAGCCGGGCGGTCGGGGCGGTCGGGGCTGTTCGGGCGGCTTAAGCGGCTGAGGCGGCCTGGTACAGCGGCTTCGTGATCGCGGAGGTGAACTGGGGGCCGACCAGGTGCCGGGCGCAGGAGGGGGTGCCCGGCGCGCACACCCGGCCCGAGGAGTCGAGGTAGCCGCCTCGCGTGTCGTCGCCCACCACCGTGCCGGTCCCGGAGGACGGGTCGAAGTCGGCGATGCGGGGGCCTCCGCTGGAGCCGCCGCCCATCACGCAGGGGACGCCCCACTGGCCCCGGGGCTCCGGGTGCTCCGTGGTGCCGGGGTACTCGCGGGGCCGTCCCGCGCAGTGGGCGAGCCTGGCCCCGGTGTACTCGGGCAGACCCGCGCGGGCGGGATCGTCGGAGGCCGCACGCGGGTAGCCGAACTGCTGGACCGGCGCGCCGCCCGGCCGGTCGAAACCGATGCGCTGCGCGGCGCCGACGGCGTCCTGGACGCGCCGGCCCGCGGCGTTGGTGTTCAGGACCAGGAACGCCTGGTCGTAGGCGTCGAACTTCAGGCCGTTCTGCTCGTCGTTGAGGAGCCAGGTGGCGTCCGCGACCCCGGCGCGGGCGACGAACGTGCCGTACGGCGCGCGCCCGTCGCGGTAGCCGGGAACGAACAGCTCGTTCGCCGGCCACTCGTTGTCGTCACCGAGGAGGTCAGGACCGTTGACGCAGTGCGCCGCCGTGACGACGGTGCTGCGGTTCGCGCTGTCCACGACGGTCGCCGTGCAACTCTCGTCCGCGCCGTGGTTGGTGAAGAAGAGCCGGCCCACCGTCCTGCTCAGGGTGTCGGCGCCGCTCCACGGGGCGCCGTCGGGACCGCTCTTGGGCGGGTTGTCGGAGGACGGCTGGGTCAGGGCGGCCATCCGCTGCGGGGTCCAGTAGTCCAGGACGGCCTGCTGTTGTGCGGCCGTGACCGCCTCCGGGTGGACGGTCACCCGGCTCCCGGCGGGGCCCACCTCCGGCGCGGCCCCTGCGGGCGGGGACAGTGCGAGCCCGGTGGCCAAGGCGACTGCTGTCAGGGCGACTTGTAAGAGCGCTCGTCTGGTGGTCCTATGCGTCTGTGGCATGGGTGGCACATTAGGAACGGGACGTCAGATTTCCGTCTAGGGGAGGTTTCATCCTTCCATCGGTAACGATCGATTCCGATACGGAGCGTTTCAGTCCTGTATCGGCGACCACGGACCGGCACGCCGCCCGAAGGTCCTACAGTCGCCACTCGAACGGCCACAGGTCCGCCGCCCAGGCGGGCGAGGCGGCGGGGGTGGCGGGGGTGCGCAGGAAGGTGCGGTGGCGCAGGAGTTCGCGGCGCTCGGCGGGGGTGAGGAGGCGTTCGTCGGGGCCGAGGTTGCCGTAGCCATCGGGGTCGCGGGAGGGGTCGCCGTCGATGGGGGCGGACTCGGCGACGTTCAGCAGGTCGCCGGTGGGGGTGCGGTAGTCGAGGCGGAAGTCGGTGCGCCACTGGGAGTTGTCGCCCCATCCCTGGGAGAGGTCGCGGGTGGGGCGGTGGGCGCGGCGGTGGGTCCAGTAGAGCGGCCAGCGGTCGGCCACGCCGCGTTCCGCGTGCGCGGCGCCGGCCCGTACCCGGACGCCGGCGCGGCTGAACAGCAGCTCGCCGAGCATCAGGGCGGGCCAGCGGTGGCCTCCGTCGAGGATCTCGATGGGGGCGTCCGCGTCGTCGGCCTGTTCGACCTCGGTGATCTCGTGCAGGAAGGGGTCGAAGGGGGACGGCTCGATCTGCGTCATCCCGAGGGCGATGAACAGGTGGAGGTAGGGCGGGAGTTGCGGGTCGAGGAGGAGGAAGTCGCTGACCCGGCTGAGCGCGTAGAGCTCCTCAAGGAGGTCCGGGTCCTCGGCCCACCACTGATCGTGCGGGGTGGCGGCGGCCTGGAGGCGTGCCCGGTAGTCGGTGGCCATGGTCTGTGCGAGCCAGGGGCCGATGACGTCCTCGTAGGGGCGGTCGTCGTCGAGTAGCGCCTCGTACAGCGCGCGAGCATTCACTCCGGAGATCCTGGCAGGTTTTGCCAAACGGTCGACCAACTCAGCGGTCGGCCCCGATAGCGTCCCTGGTCATGAGCCTGGTGGACGTGAAGGAACATGCGGCCCAACTGCCCGGCGCCTGGCGCTCGGTGGTCCTGGGCCGGGTCGGAACGGCGGCGGTGAAGGTGCTCCGGATGGACGGGCGCGAGCTGGAGCAGGAGGCGCACGGGACGGCCGAGGCGCTGTTCGTCGCCGACGGCGTCCTGGAGCTGGATGTGGACGGGGAGGAGCTGACGGTCGCCGCCGGCGAGCTGTACCGAATCCCGGCGGGCGCGCGGCACGCAGTGCGGGCGGGCAGCTGGGGGACGCTGCTGATCGTGGAGGTCCCCGAGGAGGAGTGACCGGTGGTGGCGCCTCGCCCGGAGCCGGGCGAGGCGCCACTCAGTGGCGCTCAGAGGAGTCCGAAGTCGAACTCTCCCGCGGAGATGGCCTCGATGAAGGCTTCGTGTGCCGCACGGCCGAAGCCCAGAGCAGGGCCAGAAGGGTTCTTACTGTCGCGAATCACGACTTCCCCGGAAAGCAGCGCGTACTCAACGCAGTTGTCGTTACCCCCGCTGTAGCTCGACTTCCGGAAAGCGAGTCCAGTGGCAGAAGCGTCGGGGTAGTAGTAGGTCACTTGACTTTGTCTCTCTGTGCGGTGATGAAATCGAGCGATGAGTCGACTGGCAAAGCCTCAGCCGTGATCTCCTGAAACTTCGCTCGGTAGATCTCCACGTCGCTTGGATCCTCGACCCACAGGCTGCTGATCAGGGCTTCGGCGAGGACGACGTCCAGGTCCGCACGTTGGGGGAACCCGAGCAGGGCGAAGGCGCCTGCCATGCCGGGGTGAACTGCAGCTCCTGCTGGCATGACCTGAATGTTGACATTGGACAGGCGGCTCAACGAGATCAGTTTGTCCAGCTGAGCAGACATGATGTCGGGACGGTTGGCATTCGAGCACAGAGCCGTTTCATGGATGACGGCCCATACCTGGACGGGATTCGGCCGGGTGAGGATTGATTGCCGTGCCATCCGGACCTGAACCATGTCCTCGACCGTTCCGCTGGACTCGGTCCGAAGGCGATCGATGACGACGCGGGCGTACTCGGGAGTTTGGAAGAGTCCGGGGATGAATGCTGGCTCGTAGGTCCTCAGCGTCGAAGCATCTGACTCCAGCAGGATCAGGTCCGTGGCGGTCGCGTGAAGGACATCTCGGTAGCTCAGCCACCATCCTCGCTTGCTGCCGTCCTTGGTGATGGCGATCAGCCCGGCTCGGAAGTCCTCGTCGTCGCATCCGTAGTAGTCGAGGAGTTTGTTGACGTCCTCGATCTTGGCTGCGGTGTGAGCCGTCTCGATTCGAGTGAGTTTGGGCTGGCTCATGCCGGTGGCCTCTGCAACGACCTCCGCGGTGAGCTTCCGCTCCTCACGCAGCTTTCGCAGCACGCCGCCGAGCCGCCTGCGGCGAACGGTCGAGACTGCCATGTTGCCCCTCCTGAGCTGTCAGTTGACCAGTCTGCCTGTGTGAAGGGCACCAGCGCTACCAACAACTGGTAGTCCCGACCGCCGAATTCAGGTTCGATTTGCATATATGCGACTTCTGGCGAAGGAGTTGCGCTGCGCCTCACATAGGCCCCATGCTGAGCGTAGCTGGCCGTGTGCGCTCTGTATGCGGCGGCCCGTGATCTCGCCCTTGCCCAAGGCGTGCCTGCCGGTATGCGGCGATGAGTGATCCAATTCGCCCCCACGGAGGTTCCTTCGTGTTCTCCCTCGAACTCCCCCCTGACTGGTCCTCCCCGCGCGAGGAGTTGCGCGAAGCCACCTCGCGCGCCGGGTGGAAGCCCGACCTGGTCGCCGACGCCGAGGTCGCCCTCCTCGAACTCTTCGTCAACGCCTGGCGCCACGGCGGCAGTGCGGCGCCCATCGTGGTCGTCCTCATCATCGGCGAGGTCCTCCGCGTCTCCGTCAGCGACGAGAGCCCCGTCCTCCCCGTCCAGCGCGACGGCTCCGACCCCTTCGCCCTCTCCGGCCGGGGCCTGCGCCTCGTCCGCTCGCTCACCCACCGCTTCGGCACGGAGCCCCGCAAGACCGGCAAGTCCGTCTGGTTCGAGCTGGACGCCGCCGCGTGACCGCCGACGACCGCAGCAGTCGCCCGATCGAGCCGGCCGACCCGCTGATGCGCACCTACACCGAGCTCGAAGTCGCCTACTTGCTCACCGAACTCGCTGATCGTGGGCGCAAGTTCGGCCTCGTCTGGCCCTCCGCCACCACCGACAGCGTCGTGGACGGCCGCGTCCTCGTCCGCTTCGGCAACGCGCCGGCCAGCACCGTCCTCAACCTCCTCGCCCTCCTCCGCGACCACGACAAGCACGACAAGACCGAGGCGATCGACCCGTGCGACTCCTGATCGGCCTCGCCCTCCTCGCCCTCCCTCTCCTCGCCATCGCCGTCGTCGGCCTCGGCGCGCTCGCCGTCCTGCGGATGCCCCACCGCCCGGACGACGTGACCCCCACCCCCACCCGCGACCGCCAACCGGCGGCCTGACCCTCGCTGAAACCCACGCCGCCCGGCCGGACCCGCCGGGCGGCAGGCCCTCGTCGACACGACATCCACGTTGGTCACGGGTTTGTAGATCAGGCGCTGGCGCCAGGGCCCATCAGGTCGACTGAAACGCTGACAGCCCCTACGCGTACGCGCCACGATGGTTCACGCGAGATCCCGCAAGCGGCATGACAG
The DNA here is from genome assembly GCF_055608425.1 of Kitasatospora sp. NPDC036934. Classification (NCBI taxonomy): domain Bacteria; kingdom Bacillati; phylum Actinomycetota; class Actinomycetes; order Kitasatosporales; family Streptomycetaceae; genus Kitasatospora; species Kitasatospora sp. NPDC036934. The sequence continues at coordinate 258,217 of NZ_JBVJQR010000008.1, forward strand.
GAGAGGCAGCCATGAGCCTAGAGTTCTTCGGGATCGACCCTGACACCGAGAAGGAGGGCTCTCCCACCGTTTGGGCGGACCTCGCCCAGCGTCGGCTCGTCATCCAGAGCGACACCCTCACCGGGGACGAGTTCGCTGAGGTCAACGAGACCGAGTGGGTCGCCGGGCACAAGGTAGGCGTGCCCACGCATGAGTCCGTCGTCAGTGTCCCCGAGAGCATGATCCCGTTCATCAGGAAGGCCTGCGATGCAATCGAACGTGCCGGACTTCGAGACGCTGCTCAGGGCGACGACGAAGTCGGCCGTGCACCTGGAGATGCGTGACGCCTACGGTGTCGGCGACGAGTCGTCGGGCTTCACTCACTGGCTTCGCACCGGGGAACGCGACAACGACCCGAACTCGGACCACTGGCGTGACTGGGTGGAGATGATCCGCGCCACGGTTGACCGTGGTGTGGTCATTCGGCGTGCGCGCATCGTCTCGGAGCCGGTGACCGACTACATCCGGTACGAACACGGCGGCACGAACGTCAACCTCGCCTCCGGCGAACTGGTGCGTTGGCTCCCGCGCCGGCTGGCATCTGACATCGCGCTGCCGGGCAACGACTTCTGGGTGTTCGACGGCAAGCTCGTCCAGTTCAACCACTTCACCGGGGCCGGGGAATGGGCCGAGCCGCCCAAGGAACTGCGGACCGAGCCCGACGTGGTGAAGCTCTGCTCCACCGCCTTCGAATCCGTGTGGCACCGGGCTGTCCCTCACGAGAAGTTCTCTGTCTGACCGTCCACACTACGAATACCGGACCACCCGCATTATGTCGCCGGCCTCCGCGTCGTCCAGCGCCCAAGCAGCCCGCAAGGCGCTCGCTGATCGTCTCCAGAAGGCGGGGCGCTTCGCGGACGGAACCTGGTACGTCACCCCCTGGCTGGTCGGGCCCTCCACCTGGGAGGTCTTCCGCCCTGTGCGCAACGACGACGGCGGGCGCGACGAGGCCCTGGCCGCTGCCGTCGGGCTGTGCCGCGCCGTGGCAGACTTCCACGCTGACGGCTGGGTACACGGGGACCTCCAGCCCCAGCACGGCGTCCACACCGACGACGGTGTCCGCCTCCTCGACTTCGCCTGGGCCGGTAGACTCGACAGCACCCCGTGGTCGACGTTCGACGGCACGATGATCCACCTCGCCGCCCCCGAACTGGCCGCCCGGATCATCAACGGCCCCCAGCCCGTCGCCACGACGCAGACGGCCGACGTCCACGCCCTCGCCGGCACCCTGTGGACCTGCGCCACGGGAAGGTGGCCCCTGGACTACGAGACGGCCGGCCTCGGCAGGGGCACCCCGGTGGAAGCCATCCGCAAGGCCATCGCCCACCGCGCCGTCCCGATGTCCACCGCGATGCCCTGGCCCGCCCTCCAGGCCCGGCTGCGGTCCGTCCTGCTGACCGCCCCCGACGACCGGCCGACCGCCACCGAGCTGACCGAACTCGTGGAAGCGGTGGCCGGGTGATCGAGCTGCGGGAGCTGATCCCCGACGACGCCGGGGCGGTCCAGCTCATCTACGGTCCCGCGTCGGTCAGGTACCTCGGCCGGGGGACTATGGACAGCATCGAAGCGCGAGAGTACGTGGCCGGTGCCATCGCGTCGGCGGAGCGCACTCCGCGCACGCTCCACACTCTCGGCCTCACCGTGGACGGCGATGTCCTCGGGATCGTCAAACTCCACCTGGACCGGCCAGCCGCCGCCGTGAGCTACATCCTGCGGGCGGACGCCTGGGGTCGGGGCTACGCCACCGAAGGCGTGCGCAAGGCTCTCGCCCTGGGCCTGGGGCGCCTCGGCCTGCCGTCGATCCACGCCAGGCACCACCCCGACAACCCGGCCTCGGGCCGCGTCCTCCTCAAGGCCGGATTCACCCCCGCCGAAGTCCGCACCGAGTTCGTGACCTACGCGATCCGGCCACCCCTGGCGACCACCGGCCCCACCCCCTGACCTGCTTCCGGTATCACCGCACCCCAGGATCGAGGACGACCATGCGCCCTCCTCCTACACTGGACGTCGTGTCGGAACAGCACCCCACGTCCGCTTTCCACGTACCCAACGCCGACCCGGCGGTCACCGACCGGCTGGTCGCCGCACTGGACGTCCAGGCCGCCAATCCGGGCGTGCGGCGGCTGCGCGAGTGGGCACACGCGTGCCTGGCCGTGCGCCCCGGGGAGCGGGCGCTGGACGTCGGCTCCGGCACCGGTTCGGAGACCCTGGTGCTCGCGGCGGCGGTCGGCCCGGACGGTGCCGCGACCGGGATCGAGCCGAACCCCGGCCTGCGGGCCGTCGCCGAGCAGCGGGCCGCTGCGGTGGGCAGCCCGGCGCAGTTCCTGGCCGGCGATGCGCTCGCGCTGCCGCTGGCCGACGGCGAGTTGGACGCGGTCTGGTGCGAGCGGGTGCTCCAGCACTTGAACGACCCGGCGGGGGCCGTCGCCGAGATGGCCAGGGTCCTGCGCCCGGGCGGCCGGGTCGCGCTGCTCGACACCGACTGGGCCACCTTCGTGCTCCACCCGGTCGCCCCCGAACTGCGGCCCGCGCTGACCACCATCGCCCAGGGCACCGCCGCCACCCCGGATGCCGGGCGCCGACTCACCGGCTGGCTGGCCGCGGCCGGTCTGAGCGTCGACCGCGTCGGCGCGGACGTGCTGCTGCACGAACCCGGTGCCGTCACCTGGCCGATCGTCCGCGGTCTCGCCACGGCGGCGCTCGGGCGCGGCCTGATCACCGAGGAGCAGCGCGACGGGCTGTACGCCGACCTCACGGCCGCCGCCGAGCAGGGCGCGTTCCACCTGTCGGTGACGCTCTTCGTCGCCGTCGCTCACCGCCCTGGCTGAGCCGCCGCCGAGTCACCGTGCGCGGGAAGTCGGCCCGGCCGACTTCCCGCGCACGGCGGTCAGTCCAGCGTGCCTGCCCAGTCGGCCAGTTGCATGAAGTCGTCCGCCGTCAGCCCGGTCTTCGGGCCGACGTGGTGGAGGAGCGCCGGCCCGTCGTGGTGGGCCCGGACGAAGGCGCGGTCCGCCTCCGTGATGTTGTCGTCGACCCAGGCGAAGGGACGGCCCCGCGCCCAGGCGACGATCTCCGGGGTCTTCCAGAACACCCCGCCCCCGGGCTCGGGCCGCGGGTCGGACCAGGCGATGACCGGCAGTTCGGGCAGTCCCAGGACGGGCCCGATGAAGGAGTTGGCCTCCTCCTCCCACGTCGTCGCCCACACCAGGTCGAAGGGCAGCGCGGTCAGCGCCCGCCCGTGCCTCGGGTCGAGCCACACCCGCAGCGGCTTCGGCTCCTTGTGCGGCAGGCCCCACGCCGCCAGCCGGCGCCGCTCGGCGGCCCGCCAGCGCGGCGTCATCAACCGATGGGTGCCGTACCCCGGGGGCCGCCGGTGCGGCTTCGCCGCGTCAGGGTTCAGCGGACCGTCCACGTCCAGCAACAGCAGCGGCCGCACCATGTCGCACCCCCTCGATCGTCCCTGGACGGTACCGGGCGGGCCGGGTTGCGCCCAAGCGGATATCGCCTGCCGCCGGCCGACTGTCATAGGCGAGCGGCAAGCTGACTCCATGACGATCGCTCAGTCCCCGCCGCCCGCCGCACCGCCGTTGTGGCGACCGCTTCGGCGCCTGCACCACCGGACGGTGGAACGTCGCACGGCCACGGCGGCCGAGGACCTCCGGGCGGTGCTGGGGACGCCGCTCGACGTCGGTCTGCTGCGCCGTGCGTTGGCCCACCAAGCGGCCGGGGACATGGTGCCCCGGATCCTCGCCACCGGGTACGCGGCGGTGATCGTGGTCGGGTTCATCCTCGCGGCGATGAAGGGGAACTGCACGCCCGGGGGGCTGCTTCCCTCCGCGGGCGCCGAACTCGGTCATTGCCCGACCCACCGGGACAAGGTGCAGGTCGCGCAGATCGTCGGCATCTGCGCCGCCGCGTTCGTCGTCACCACCGTGGTGCGGAGCGCGGTGCGGGCCGTCGCCGTCCGGCCCTCCCACAAGCCGGTGCTCCCCGCGCTCGCCGTCCTGCGGGCGTGCGCCCGGGTGCGCGAACCCGGGGCGGGGCACCAGGAGGCGGCCGAACTGAGCGTCAAGGCCCAGGCCTTGGGGCAGGCGCTGATCGATGCGGCCGGCCGGGTCGCGACCGACTACGGCTCCCGGTCGAGCACCCGCAAGCGCCTGCTCGACCATGCCCGACAGGTCGCGGCCCTGCTGGAACGGACCGCCGACGAACTGCTGCCGGACCGGGAGCATGCCACCCGGAAGCTGGCGGAGCTCGCGGGGGCGATCGCCGAGCAGACCGCCGACGGGCGGTTCGCCGACCTCCTGGGCGCGATGGGGCAGCCCCCGGAGCTGCCGACGAGCGCCCCCGAGTCGCCGGACCGGGCCGACGGACGAAGGCTGGCCGTCGCCGCCGCGACGGCGTTGCTGCTCACCCTCTCGGTGGCCGTCACGGCCGGGATGCTCGGCCTCCCCGCCTTCGTCACCGCGCCCCTGGCGGCGATCACCGTCCCGCTCCTCACCTTCCTGCTGCTGGCGTTCCGCTTCGGGCTCGCCGAGGCGCTGCGCCTCGTTCAGGTCCTGCGAACTGTGCGCGGGGAGAACCCGGTCGAGCCCACGGCGACGGTTGATCGGCCCGGCTAGAAGGCTCCGGTGGCCATGGTCTCGGAGGGGTCGGTGGGTCTACGTTTGCGCGGTGAACGCTTCGACTCACTCCGTCCGAAGGCGGCGCGTCCTCTTCGCCGTCGGCTGGGGGGTGCTCCTGCTGGCGATCGTGGTGCCGCCGTTGGTGGTCGGCCCGGCCTTCGGCCGCTCGGGGGCGGTGATCGTACCCGGGCTGGTGGCCGTGATCGGTCCCGCGATCGTGCTGGACGCCGGGACGGCGCGGCGGACGGGTTGGCGGGTGGCCGGAGGAATCGTCCGAGCCCGCACCTGGTCGGGTGCGCGGGAGGTGGACCTGACGGACCTGGCGACCGTGCGCGCCTGGGAGGCGCTCTCCAGGTCCGGCTCGGTGACGTTCGTGCGGCTGTCGGACCGCTCCGGTGGGGGAGTGATCCTCACCGTCGCCGACCGGGACGTCCAGCTGATCGCCGATGCGGTGCGCCGGCACGGCGCGGGCTACGTGTCACCGTGGGCCATGACGATCCTGGGGCTGAAGCCGACCCGGTGGTACGTCTCCGGAGGGCGGATACTCGGGCTCCTCCTCGTCCTGCTCGCACCGCTCCCCGCCGGAATGCTCCTGGCCGCGGCGATCGCCCAACGCTGAACCGGGGCGGGTCCGCGCCCTGAGGGCTTGCGCCGGGTCGGCGAGTAGTGCCGCAGTGCGGCCGCTCCGTGCGAGCATGGCGGCATGTGGGACGTCGAGGGCGTGCGCGCGCAGTTGCGGGAGCTGGCGCAGGCCGACCCGCAGAACGAGCGGTTCGGTGCGGTGCGGCACCGGTACCGGCTGGATCCGCCGGTGGCGGAGGCGGAGGTCGCCCGCTTCGAGCGGGCCCACGGTTTCGAACTCCCGCTGTCGTACCGGACGTTCATCACCACGGTGGGACGCGGCGGTGCCGGGCCGGCCTACGGGTTGTACCGCTGGGGCGGTGACGTCTGGGCTCGGCTGCAGAGCGACCTGGGTGCCGACTGGGCCGACGAGTTCGCCGTCCCCTTCCCGCACGTCGAACGCTTCCAGCCCTGGCCCGAGTTGGAGGTCTGCGCTCGGCACGTCCCCGACGACGAGGCCTTCGATCCCTGTTGGTTCACCGGCTCGATGCTGCTGGCCGAGCTGGGGTGCGGCGGGTTCCTGCGGCTGGTGGTGACCGGGGAGGCGAGCGGCCAGGTGTGGTCGGACGACCTCGCGTACGGCGAGGGCCTGAATCCCGGGCCGGACTTCGCGGACTGGTACCTGGACTGGCTGGCGAGGGAAGTGACGCTCCTCCTCGGGTAGTTCAGTCCTCCACCAGGACGGGCCGCGGCTGCCCGGCGTCCCGGATCGGGCGGCCGCGCAACGTCGGTTGCGGGGCGTCCCGACCCGGGCGGCCGCGCAGCCGCAGGTATGGGGGTGGCGGTCGAAGCTCCGACCGCCAGGGTCACGCGGGGCGGAGGGTGATGAGGCGGACGGCCGGGGCCGAGACCACCTGCACCGTGTCGGTGCCTGGCAGGCGTAGCTTGGCGAAGCCGCCCTGCAGGGCCACCAGTGCCCGTGGGGCGGACGAGACGGCCGCGCCGTCCGCGTTCACCACCGTGTAGCCGGCGTTCAGTTCGACCGCCGCCTCGGTCCAGTCCTCGCTCATGCCGTCACCTCGGGGAAGTCAAGCTCCGGACGGGCCAGGTGGTTGAAGTAGTTGGAGAGGGTGTTGAGCGCCACGTGCGCCACCACCTCTCCGGCCTCCGCGTCCGTCACGCCGGCCGCGCTGATCAGTGCGCGGGTCTCGTCGCCGATCTGTCCGCGGGTGCGGATGAGTTCGCGGGCCAGGGCCAGCAGGGCCTGGGCGTGCGGGTCCGTGTCGGAGGCGTCGCGGGTGGCGAGGAGTTCCTCGTCGCTCAGCCCCATCGTGCTGCCGCGCAGCGAGTGGGCGCTGACGCAGTAGGTGCAGTCGTTCTCCTGGGCGACCAGGAGTGCGAGCTGCTCGCGCATCCTGGCCCGCAGCACGCCGCGGCCCAGCTGGTCGCGCATCGCCAGGTAGCCCTCCAGGGCGGCGGGCGCCTCGGCCATCGAGGCGTAGAGATTCGGTACCCGCCCCAGCTGCTTCTGTACGCGTTCGAGCAACTCGGCCTTGTCCACGGACTTTTGCACGACTTCTCCCCCGAGGTGATGCGGTCCCCCGAAAACGGTACCGATCGGTACCGACAGCAGGACGGTACCGATCGGTGCCGTTTGGCGTCAAGGGTGGTTAGGATCGAGTGCATGGCAGTAAATGCAAGGGCGCGCCTGCTCGCCACCGCCGAGTCCCTCTTCTACGCGAACGGAATCCGCGCGGTCGGCGTGGAGCGCATCCTCTCCGAGTCCGGCGTGGGCCGGGCCTCCTTCTACCGGCACTTCGCCGGCAAGGAGGCTCTGGTGACCGCGGTGCTGGAGGGGCGCGACGCACGGTGGCGCGCCTGGCTGAGCGAGCGGGTCGCGGCCTACGGCGGCCAGCCGCTCAACGTCTTCGACGCGCTCGCCGAACGCTTCGCGGCGCAGGACTACCGCGGCTGCGTCGCGATCAACACGATGACCGAGATCGCGGACCCGTCCAGTCCGGCGCGCCGCATGGCGGCCCTGCACAAGACCCGCGTCATCGAACTCGTCGAGCAGCTCCTGCGCGACGCGGACATCCCCCAACCAGCCGTTCGTGCCAAGCAGTTCGCACTCCTGATGGACGGCGCCATCGTCACCGCCCTGCGCGAGGGCACCCCGGAGGCCGCATGGCGGGCCCGCGGCATCGCGGAGTCCCTGCTGGCCTCCTGAGCCGGCGCCCGCGGCTCGGGCGTCAGTCGACCGTGACGTGGGCCGTGCGGAGGTCCATCGGCGACTCGACGGGGTGGTCCTGTGCGTCGACCGGCGGCTCGGCCTTCTCCGCGGTGCCGGCCCATGCGGACAGTGCGGCGTCGATCGCCGCCTCGGCGTGGAGCCGGGCGGTGGGGAAGAGGGGGACGGGGCTGTCCTCGGGGCGGACCATGAGTTCGATCTCGGTGCAGCCGAGGATGATGCCCTCGGCGCCCGCGGCGACCAACTCGGCGATGATCTGCCGGTAGGCCGCGCGGGACTCCTCGCGGACGATGCCGAGGCACAGTTCGTCGTAGATCACCCGGTGGACCAGGGCGCGGGATGCGGGCCCGGGGGTGAGGACGGTCAGGCCGCCGGAGGCCAGGCGGCCGCGGTAGAAGTCCTGTTCCATGGTGAACGCCGTTCCCAGTAGGCCGACTTGGCGAAGTCCGGCGGCTCGGACGGCGCCGGCGGTGGCATCGGCGAGGTGCAGCAGGGGGATGGAGACGGCTTCGGCCACCTGGTCGGCGACCTTGTGCATGGTGTTGGTGCAGATCAGCAGCAGGTCGGCGCCGGCCGCCTCCAGGGCGCGGGCCGCGTCGGCGAGGACCGCGCCGGCCTCGTCCCAGCGCCCGGCGGTCTGGAGTTCCTCGACTGCGGCGAAGTCGACGGAGTAGAGAATGAGTCGGGCGGAGTGCAGTCCGCCGAGGCGGTCCCGGGTGAGCTGGTTGAGGGTGCGGTAGTACTCGGCGGTGGACTCCCAGCTCATGCCGCCGATCAGGCCGAGGGTTTTCATGCGGCTAGTTATAAGGCAATTGATGCACAGAAAGCAATTGTATAAGGATTAGTTTGACTCGCTCTCCCGTGCGACCCGGTGCTGCCACTCCCGGGCGAACACCACCGACCCCGCCTCCAGTGCCCGCAGCTGCACCGTGCTGAGGAAGTGCCCGGCGTCGCAGCGCAGTTGGGTACGGGTCTGGACGGTGACGTCCCAGCCGAGGTCCGGGCGCTCCAGCCGTACGGTGCGGTCGGTGCGGGCCTGGGCGCTGAGCGGGGCGCCGGTGAGGACTCGGTAGGCGGTGACGGTGTGCTCGTCGCGGACCAGGCCGTCGGGGTGGGTGCGGGTGCCGTCGGTGGCGGGGGAGAGCTCGGTGCGCCATTCGTGGCGGCCGATGTCGTGCACGGTGACGTGTTCGGGCCGGGCGGTGAGCGGTTCGGTGAGGTGGATGTCCAGCGGGTCGGGCAGCGAAGGCGTCGCGAGGGTGACGGGGGCGGCGCCGACGTCCGCGGCCAGGTGGCGGACGGGCAGGCTGAGGGTGGAGCGGGAGGGGTCGAGGGCGTAGCCGGTGTCGTCGGGAGTGGGCCACACCCAGGGCCAGTAGACGGAGGAGAGGGCGAGCCGCAGCCGGTGCCCGGTCGGGACGCTGGCCGCGCAGGCGGCGAGGTCGACCTCGGCGTCCGGGCCGGTGGTGGTCAGCACGCCCCGGGTGAGCAGGGCGGAGGTGCCGTCCGGGCCGACCGCGCACAGCCGCGCGACCACCTGGACGGGGGCGTCCCCGGACCGCAGCCGCAGCCGTACCGTCGGTGCGCCGAGCAGTTCGACCGGCTCGGGCAGCGGCTGGGAGTCGAAGCAGACCGAGCGGCCGTCCTCCTCGCGCTGGTCCGGCGGCCGGTCGGCGGGGCGGCCGTGCGGGACGTACGCGCCGGCGTTGAGGCCGGTGTGCTGGGGGGAGCGGACGTGGACGTACCGGTCGTCGGAGGCGGTGCCGGCGGTGCGCAGCTGGCCGTCCAGGTCGTAGTGGATCTCCCGGACGTCGGGGGAGGGCCAGGTGTCGTCGCCGGTCCAGCGGGTGCCGATCCAGCTGCGCAGGGCCGGTTCCTTGAGGGCGCCGGTGTCGACGCCGCGCAGCCAGTGGTCCCACCAGCGCAGGGTCTCGGGCAGGGCGGCCTCGGGCAGTCCGTGCGGCCAGGGGCCGAGCAGGGCGTGTGCGGTGGGGGATTCGGCGAGCAGCCGCAGCACGAAGGAGCAGGACGGGTCGCCCCAGCCGGCCACGGCGAACACCGGGACGGACACCGGCACGGTGGTGTCCCCGGCGGCGAGCCAGGCGTCGACGGGGGGCTCCAGGGATTCGAGCCGGGCCAGCCAGGCGGGCCGCCAGGCGTCGCCGAGGTGGCGCGGGTCCGGGGGGAGGGCGGCGTCGGCGATCAGGGTGGTGAGCCGGGTGTGCAGGTCGGCGGCGAGGACGGCGCCGCCGAGGCGGTGGCCGCCCTCGGGGCAGGCGGTGACGGCCGCGCCGACGGTCTCCGGCACCCGGGCGGCGAGCCGCAGCGCGGTGGTGCCGGCGGCGCCGACGCCTAGCAGGCCGACCCGGCCGTTGCTCCAGGGGCGGCGGGCGAGCCAGTCGACGACGGCGGTGCCGTCGGTGAGCTCCTGCTCGCCGCCGGGTTCGCCGGGCAGCCCGCCGGAGTTGCCGTGGCCGCGGGTGTCGACCCGGACGGCGGCGTAGCCGTGGCCGGCGTACCAGGGGTGGCGGCGGGCGTCCTCGGCTGCGGTGCGGTCGGCGAGGCGGTCGGCCGAGTACTCCAGCAGGACGGGGACGGGCTCGTCGCTGACCGGGCGCCACAGGCGGGCGGCGAGCTCGGTGCCGTCGGGCAGCGGGATGCGGAGATCCTCGCGGGTGGTGTGGAACGGGTACGACGGCATGGCCGCTCCCATCGGGGTCCCGGGCCGGTGACTGCCGAGCGGCTCGCGGCGCGGACGGGGATCGCGCCGCGGGCTCGGCATTCCGACCCTAGGGGAGGAACCGCCCGATTTCCTGATGAAAGCCCTGCGGTGGTGACACCCCGGCAGAGTGCGGCCGCGCGTCGCGCGCCCCCGGCCTGCGCCGTCGTGGATCGGTTCGCCGCCGTCCAGCACTTGCACATGACTTGCAACTGCTTGCCCGAGGGGGGAAAGATGGCCCAGCTCCGCCCGGACCACCGAACCCGACCCACCCGAAAGGACCACACGATGCCCAGCGCCGCCACAGGTGCCCCGGCAGGCGCCGCAGCCGTCCGATGGCGCGACCGGCTCACCCGCGAGGAGTGGATCCGGCTGGCCGGGATGGGCGGCTTCATCCTCGCGCTGCACGTCATCGGCTGGTTCACGCTGCTCGCGCTGGTCGCGCCCGAGCACTACGACGTCGGCGGCCAGGTCTTCGGCGCGGGCATGGGCCTGACCGCCTACACCCTCGGCATGCGGCACGCCTTCGACGCGGACCACATCGCGGCGATCGACAACACCACCCGCAAGCTGATGGGCCAGGGCAAACGGCCGCTGTCGGTCGGCTTCTGGTTCTCGCTCGGGCACTCCTCGATCGTCTTCGGCCTCTGCGCGCTGCTGGCCTTCGGCATCCGCACGCTGGCCGACCAGGTCCAGGCGGACGACTCGACCCTGCACAAGCTGACCGGCCTGATCGGCACGGCCGTCTCGGGTTCGTTCCTGCTGCTGCTCGGCCTGATCAACCTGGGTGCCTTCAACGGCATCCTCAAGGTGTTCCGCCGGATGCGCCTGGGCGAGTACGACGAGGCCGAGCTGGAGCGCCAGTTGGAGCGGCGCGGGCTGATGAACCGGATCCTCGGCAAGGTGACCCGGGCGGTCACCAAACCGTGGCACATGTACCCGGTGGGCCTGCTGTTCGGCCTGGGCTTCGACACCGCCACCGAGGTGTCCCTGCTGGTGCTGGCGGGCGGCGCGGCGGCCTTCTCGCTGCCCTGGTACGCGCTGCTGACGCTGCCGATCCTGTTCGCGGCCGGGATGAGCCTGCTGGACACCATCGACGGCTCGTTCATGAACTTCGCCTACGAGTGGGCGTTCTCCAAGCCGGTCCGCAAGATCTACTACAACCTGACCGTCACCGGCCTGTCGGTGCTGGTGGCGCTGGTCATCGGCCTGGTCGAACTGATCGGCCTGCTCGGCGAGAAGCTGGACATCACCAGCGGGCCGATCGCCTGGGTCGGCGGCCTGGACCTCAACTTCGTCGGCTACGCGATCGTCGGACTGTTCGTGCTGACCTGGGCCGGGGCGATCGCGTTCTGGAAGTTCGGCCGGGTCGAGGAGAAGTGGTCGGCGGGGCTGGCGGCCGGTTCCGCCGCCGAGTCGGAATAGCACCGCCGAGTCGGAACAGCGCCGCCGAAACGGGACGGCGCGCCCGAGGAGGAACCGAGGGGCCGGTGACCGGGGTCTGGTCACCGGCCCCTCGGGGCTTTCCGGAGTCACCTACGACTCACGTGCGGCGGTTACCCGAGCGCGGTGAGCACCGCGTCCGCCATCACCTTCTCGCCGGTCGCGTTGGGGTGGAACGGCACGGCGGGCGAACCGGGCAGTGCGCCCTCGATCCAGCGGTCGTCCGAGCAGACGTCGTGCCCGCGGGTCGGCGTCGCGGTGTCCACGTAGGTGGCGCCGTTGGCGGCCGCGGTGGACTTGAGGGCGGCGTTCAGCTCGTCGAGCACGCCGTGCATGTACTCGACGTCGCCCGGCGTCACCGGCTGGCGCAGGACGCAGGCGTTGCCGTCGGCGGGCAGCACGGACGGGTAACCGACCAGCAACACCTTGGCCTTGGGCGCCTTGGCGTGGATCTGCCGCAGGGTGGTGGCGATCTGCGGGGCGATGGTGGTGTTGATCCGCTCGGCCAGGTCGTCGTTGCCGTACTGCCAGGACATCGTGCGCCAGTCCCAGTAGCCGTGGTGGTAGACGTCCTTGCAGGGGGTGCCGAGCGGGTTGACGACGGCGCCGGCGATGCAGGTGGCGACCAGTTCGCCGAGGCCGAGGTCGCTGGTCGCGAGGTCGTTGCCGCCGATCCCGAGGGTGACCAGGTCGGTGTCGGCGGTCACCGCGTCCAGCTGGGGGTCGTTGACCCGGATGAAGGCGTCGTACTGTGGCTGCGTCATGGCCTTGACCTTGGCGGCGGCGCAGGTGACGTCGGTGTAGCCGCCGGCCCCGAGCGAGGCGGCGACCAGGTGGCCGTAGTTGTGGTCGGAGCGCAGGCACAGACCGGCCGACGGGCTGAGTACGCCGGCGCCGGCGGCGTAGGAGTCGCCGAGGGCCACGTAGTGCTTCGGGGCCGGGGTGGCCGCCTGGGCGGTGGTGGAGGTGAGCGCGAGGGCGGCGCCCACGGCGACGGCGGCGAGAACGCCGGAATTGCGGAGTCGCCGGGAATTCCGGGCAGGGCGGAGCACGGTTCCTCCTGGGGGAGAGAAACGACGGGTGGGGGTCATGCCGAGCCGGGCCACAGCTACTCGCAGGTAAGTTACTGCCAGGTTTCGTCGTCGTCCACGGTTTCGACGGGATTTCCGGAAATCCCGTCAGATGGCACCGGGTGCCATTTCGAATTCCGCTCCACCGCGTTTCGGAATTGGCGTCGATTCAACGGCGGTATGCGCAGGCGATACGTGCGGGAGTGGAATTCGGTTCAGTCGGCGGGATCGGCCGCGGGCCGCCGCCGGGCGGCGGCGAAGGAGACGAGTACCACGGCGGCGAGCAGGCCGGTCACGGTGACCAGCGCCCCCAGGACCATCAGGAACGCCGCGCCGATCAGCTTGCCGGGCAGGGCGGGGGAGCCGCCGCCGGAGTGCCAGACCACCCGGTTCCCGGTCAGCAGGGCGAGGTCGACCGTGCCCTGCCGGGCGTCGTCCACGTGCTGCCGGGAGTCGACCGCGGTGTCGCGGTGATCGCCCATCAGGAAGGCCCGCCCGGGCGGGACGGTGACGTCGAAGTCGTGGGCGCAGGTGCCGGCCCGGCGATCGGCCGGCTCGTCCAGCGGCGACCCGTCGAGGCTGAGCTGTCCGCCGGTGCAGGCGATCCGCTGGCCGCCGAGGGCCATCACTCGGAACACGGGGGAGCCGGGCAGGCCCCACGGGGAGTCGACGATGTGGATCCCGCCGCGTCGCACGTCCGCGGCCGCGACCCGGTCGGCGAGCATCCGGTCGCCCGGCCGGAGGTCCGGCGCCATCGCGGTGCCGTCCATGCGGTGGACGGAGTAGCCGCCGGTGAGCACCACCGAGAGTCCGAGCGCCCCGCACAGCAGGCCGAACACCGCCACGGCCACCGCGAACCACGGGCCCCGGGCCCTCTGCTTCGGCATCCGCCCGTTCCTCTTTCGTCTTTCCCCGACCGTTCCTCCGCCGGATCCTATTTCAGGCGGCTCGGGCGCTCGGGCTGCCCTCGGGACCCTGCGGCCTGACAGGTACAGTTCCGGTGCAGAGCGTGCCGTCGACCGGGCCCGCCGACCAGGAGGGGGACCAGAGCGGATGAGCCGCCGAGACCGCGACCGCGACCGCGACCGTGACCGCGAGGGCAGGCGGGGTGCCGGCTCCCCGGTGACCGTCACCGTCTGCCGGGGCTGTTGCTGCGGCACCGAGGCGAAGCACCCGGGGGTGGACCACGCGGGGCAGTACGAACGGCTGCGGACGGCGGTCGGCCCGGCGGGCCGGGTCCGTGCGGTCAAGTGCCTGGACGTCTGCTCCCAGTCCAACGTGGTGGTGGTCGGCCCGTCCAGCGAGGGGCGGGCGGCGGGTGGCCGTCCGGTCTGGCTCGGCTTCGTGCTGATGGACGAGATGATCGACGACATAGCCGCCTGGGTGCGGGCGGGCGGGCCCGGCCTGGCCGATCCGCCCGGGCTGCTCGACCTCCAGCTGATCTCGGTCTCCCGCCGGGTCCGCGAGGGCCTGCCGGAATGACCGGACGCCCTGGCCGGTGCTGACGGTTCGTCAGATCCACGCCCCGGGGCGGTGTCGGGGCGTGGCCACTACCATGACCGGTGGCATCGAGCGGTTCCGCGCAAAGGGAGGAAGACGATGACGACGGTCTGCCGCATCTGCGCGGGCACCGGCCGGACCGCCGGCCTCAACTGCCGTACCTGCCAGGGCACCGGCACCACCGAGGTGGGCGGCGGGGGCGGCAACTGCTTCCTCTGCGACGGCACCGGGGTGTACGTCCGCTACCGGGTGGACGCGACCGGCGCCAAGCAGCCCTACCGGGACGAGATCTGCCGTACCTGTGACGGCACCGGCAACCGGTCGGCGAACCTCTGGGACGAGCCCTCCGCCTGACGCCCGCCCCGAGCCAACCACCAGGACGAGGTCCAGACCTCCTACTGGAGCAAGGGCCGGGTGAAGACCCCCGAGACCATCCAGTGGTCGCGGGTGCGCTACACCGGCTACTCCTTCGTCAAGGTCGACGTCACCCCGGCCCACCTGGGCCGGAAGTCGGTCATGAAGGTCACCGCGCTGGCCGAGAACGGCACCCGGATCGACAACTGCACGATCCTGCGCACGGTCGGCGAGGGCTGGGACTCCGACAGCGACGACGACGGCCAGGGCGGCGGCTGGGGCTGGTAGGTCCCCGCGCTCGTGACGGTGCCCCGGCGCTGGAGGTTCAGCGCCGGGGCCAGCCCGGGTTCAGCGCCGGGGCCCGTACATGATCACGCCGACCCCGGCCAGGCAGACCAGCGCGCCCAGCACGTCGAAGCGGGTCGGCCGGAAGCCGTCCACGACCACGCCCCAGAGCAGCGAGCCGGCCACGAACACCCCGCCGTAGGCGGCCAGCACCCGGCCGAAGTCCGCGTCCGGCTGGAGCGCCGCGACGAAGCCGTACGCGCCCAGCGCCACCACGCCCAACCCGGCCAGCCACCAAGGCCGTTGCTCGCGCACGCTCTGCCAGACCAGCCAGCAGCCGCCGATCTCGGCGAGCGCGGCGACGGCGAACAGGGCGATGGAGCGCAGGGTGGTCATGACGGTGGATCGTAGGCGCTCAGACCTGCTTGTACGTCGCCAGGAAGCGCCCGATCCGGTTGATCGCCGTCTCCAGGTCGTCGGCGCGCGGCAGGGTGACGAAGCGGAAGTGGTCCGGGCGGGGCCAGTTGAAGCCGGTGCCCTGGACGACGTGGATCTTCTCGCGCAGCAGCAGGTCCAGCACGAACCGCTCGTCGTCGACGATCCGGTGCACCGCCGGGTCCAGCCGGGCGAAGGCGTACAGGGCGCCCTTGGGCTTGACGCAGCTGACGCCGGGGATCTCGTTGAGCGCCTTGACCGCGATGTCGCGCTGCTCGGTGAGCCGGCCGCTGGGCAGGACGAGGTCGTTGATGGACTGGTGGCCGCCGAGCGCGGCCTGGACGGCGTACTGCGCGGGCACGTTGGGGCACAGCCGCATGCCGGAGAGCATGGTCAGGCCCTCCAGGTAGTCGGTGGCGTGCTGCTTGGGGCCGGAGACGACCAGCCAGCCGCTGCGGAAGCCGGCCACCCGGTAGGCCTTGGAGAGGCCGTTGAAGGTGAGGGTGAGCACGTCGTCGGCGAGCGCGGCCAGGCAGTGGTGCTCGGTGCCGTCGTAGAGGATCTTGTCGTAGATCTCGTCGGCCAGCACCATCAGCTGGTGGCGGCGGGCCAGGTCGAGGATGCCCTCCAGCAGCTCCTTCGGGTAGACCGCGCCGGTGGGGTTGTTGGGGTTGATGACGACGATCGCCTTGGTGCGGGCGGTGATCTTGGCGGCGATGTCGTCGAGGTCCGGGTACCACTCGGCCTGCTCGTCGCACAGGTAGTGCACGGCCTTGCCGCCGGCCAGCCGGACGGAGGCCGTCCACAGCGGGTAGTCCGGCATCGGGACGAGCACCTCGTCGCCGTCGTCGACCAGCGCGGTGATCGCCATCTGGATCAACTCGGAGACGCCGTTGCCGAGGTAGACGTCGTCGACGCCGACGCCCTGGACACCGCGCTGCTGGTAGTACTGCACCACCGCGCGGCGGGCCGGCAGGATGCCGCGCGAGTCGCTGTAACCGTGCGCCGAGGGCAGGTTGCGGATGATGTCCTGGATGATCTCCTCGGGCGCCTCGAAGCCGAACGGGGCCGGGTTGCCGGTGTTCAGCCGCAGCACGCTGTGCCCGGCCTCCTCCAGGGCGTTGGCCTGGTCCACCACCGGGCCCCGGATCTCGTAGCACACGCCATTCAGCTTGCTGGACTGGCGAAACTCCATCTGCGGCCTCCCGACCGTCACCACCGCTCCGTTGCTTCAGCTTTGTTCTACCAAGTTGGCACTTGGAAAGTCCAACCTCTTGGCTATGCTGATCCACATGTCACGCCGAAGCTACGACCAGTACTGCGCCGTCGCCCGCGCCCTGGACGCGGTGGGGGAGCGCTGGAGCCTCCTGATCGTCCGTGAACTCCTGCGCGGCCCCCGCCGCTACACCGACCTGCACGCCGACCTGCCCGGCGTCTCCACCGACATCCTCGCCGCCCGGCTCAAGCAGCTGGAGGGCGAAGGGCTCGCTCTGCGCCGCAAGCTGGAGCGGCCGGCCAACGCCACGGTGTACGAGCTGACCGAGCGCGGCCGCGGACTGCGGCCGGTGATCGAGGCACTGGGGGAGTGGGGGCTCGGCGCCCTCGGCGAACAGCGGCCCACCGACGCGGTGCGCGAGCACTGGTTCACGGCGACGGCGACGACTGCTCCGGCGGCGACGGGTGCGACCGTCGCGGGGTGAACGCCCAGCCGGTGCGGTGAGGGGGGCGGCGGCCACGGGCCGGATGAGGGGGCGGCGGCAAGGCCCCCGTCGCCGGCCGCCGCCCCGTGGACCCAGGATGGCCCGGGGCGATAAACGCGCACTGGACGCCGAATGGGCGGGCCGGGCCCCCGCGGAACTGGTTGGCAAGTGCACGCGTACGATCGTCGGATCGCTTCGCCGGAGCCACCGGAGCCAGTAGAGGAGAGCGGAGGCCGCCCGTGCCCACCACCAGCCGCAGCTACACCAGCTACGTCGCCATCGGGGACTCCTTCACCGAGGGCATGTGCGACGACCTCCATCCCGACGGCCACTACCGGGGCTGGGCCGACCGGGTCGCCACCGTGCTCGCCGGCCAGGCCGAGGACTTCCGGTACGCCAACCTCGCCGTCCGGGGCAAGCTGATCGGCCAGATCCACGACGAGCAGCTCGCCACCGCGGTCGGGATGGGCGCCGAACTCGTCACCCTGGCCGGCGGCCTCAACGACGTGCTGCGCCCCGGCTGCGACATCGACCGGGTCGAGCGGCTGCTCGGCCGCTGCGTCGAGGAACTGCGCGCCGGCGGTGCCACCGTCGTCCTGTTCACCAGCACCGACCCCACCCGCCGGATGGCCGGCAGCGCCCGGCTGCTGCCCGCCATCCGGCGGATGAAGGCCTTCGTCCAGGAACTCGGGCGGCAGGACGGCATCGCCGTCGTCGACCTGTTCTCCGCACCCTGCTTCGACGACCGCCGGCTCTGGGCCGAGGACCGCCTGCACCTCTCGCCCGAGGGCCACCGCCGGGTCGCCGAAGGCGTCCTGGAAGCCCTCGGCCGCCCCGCCGCCTTCGACTGGCGCGCCCCGCTGGCCGCCGCCGCCCCGCCCGGCCGCGCCGAGAAGCTGCGCTCCGACGCCCGCTGGCTGGGCGCTCACCTCGGCCCGTGGATCGGCCGCCGCCTCACCGGCCGCTCCTCCGGCGACGGCCGCCCGCCGAAGCGGCCGGAGCTGCTGCCGTACCGCTAGTGCGGGCCCGGCCGTCGGCCGGGGTCGCTCGTCAGGGCTCCAGCACCAGGCTCGCCATCGGGGCGCGGGTGGTCCAGCCGAGGGCCGTGTAGAGCGCCTGGCCGTCCACCGTGCCGACCAGCACGCCGGTGCGGGCGCCCGTCTCGTACGCGCCGGACCGCAGGGCCCCCATCACTACCGAGCCCAGGCCCCGGCGGCGGTGCTCGGGGGCGGTGACGATCTGGTCCGGCACGGCCACCGCGCCGGCCAGGCCCGCCTGGCCGCGGGCGGCGAGGTGCCCCTCCTCGGTGCGCAGCAGCACCCGGAGGATCCCGCCCCGCTCCCAGTGGGTCAGGGTGTAGCCGGCCGGGATGGCCGGCCGCTCGGGGGTGAGCGGGGCGGTCATCAGGAAGCCCGGCGGGTCCAGTCGCCACTGAGGGCCGAGCCAGGGCCGGACGGTCGCGTCCTCGGCGAACAGCTTCAGCCAGGTGGTCGGCGCGGTGGTCGCCTCGGCGAGCTTGCGGACCTCCGCCTCGGTCGGCTCGGGCAGCACGTGCCGCCCGACCTCCCTGGTCGGCGCGCCGACGTCGATGGTCCAGCCCCAGGGTTGCTCCACCGGGTCGGCGGCGCCTCGGGAGACGGTCCAGCCGCTGATCCACATTCGGACCAGCTCGGTGATGTTCGACTGCGGCATGGCGCGATTCCTCCGCATGTAAGGGTCTCTCTAGGCACTTACACCTTACCCGCGTGGGGGGTGGCCTGCACAGTAATCTTGACGGGTTCGACGCGCCGGACTCCACCGGCGTCCAGCCGCTGGAAGGACCCCGGACCGTGAGTGAGACCGAGTCGCCGCAGGACCCCACGGCGGCCGCGCCGACCCCGCTCCAGGCCGACTGCGGCAGCTGCTTCGGACTCTGCTGCGCGGCCCTGCCGTTCGCCGCCGGCGCCGACTTCGCCATCGACAAGGCCGCTGGCACCCCCTGCCGCAACCTGCAGACGGACTTCAGCTGCGGCATCCACGCCCGGCTCCGCGACAGCGGCTTCCAGGGCTGCACCGTCTACGACTGCTTCGGCGCCGGACAGCGGGTCTCCCAGGTCACCTTCGGCGGGGTCAGCTGGCGCGAGGAACCCGCGAGCGCCAAGCCGATGTTCGACGTCTTCCCGGTCGTCCGGCAGCTCCACGAACTGCTCCGGTACCTCACCGAGGCGCTCACCTTCGCCCCCGCCCGGCCCGTTCACCCCGAACTGCGGCAGGCCCTCGAAGAGACCGACCGCCTCGCGGGCGGGACCCCCGAGGAGATCCTCGCCGTCGACGTCCCGGCCCACCGCGGGCGGATCAGCGACCTCCTGCTGCGGGCCAGCGAACTCGTCCGCGTCTCCGTCCCCCGCCGCCGCGAACACCGCGGCGCCGACCTCTTCGGCGCCCGCCTGCGCGGCGCCGACCTCCAGGGCGCCAACCTGCGCGGCGCCCTCCTGGTCGCCGCCGACCTCTCCGGCGCCGACCTGCGCCTCGCCGACCTCATCGGCGCCGACCTCCGCGACGCCGATCTGGCCGGCGCCGACCTCACCACCGCCCTCTTCCTCACCCAGGCCCAGCTCGACGCCGCCCGCGGCGACGCCACCACCCGCCTCCCGGCGGCCCTCACCCGCCCCACCCACTGGCCCGACACCGCCCCGGCCCCGGCGTCCGCCGACCGCAAGCCCGCGCGCAGGGGCGGCAGCCGCCCCGGCAAGCCGCGTCGCCGTTAGGGCATGTCGGACACGCCCCAGGGCCCGCGCTGCGGGATCAGGGCCCGGGGTGGAGCGGGTCCTCCGGGGCGACCGCGGCGATCCGCACGGCGGGAGGCCGGGGGCGCAGGGGTGGAGGCGTGCACGAGGTTGACGGCCGGTCGACCGGCGGTTGGATCGCCTTCGACGCAGGTGGTCAGGACGTGAGCAGCCGTGACCGCAGGGCGGCCGCCCGGTCCGGGGCGAAGCCGACCGGGCCGGTGAGATAGGCCTCGACGGAGCCGTGGCGGGCGGCGAGGTCGGCGAGGGTGAGGCGGATGACGGTCTCCGGGGCGCGGCCGTAGCCGGGCCAGCCCAGGGTGCGGCCGGGGTGGGCGGCGTGCCAGTCGGCGATGAGCCGCGGGGTGGCGCGCTCGGTGAGGGCGAAGTCGGCGGCGATGTCGTCCTCGGAGACGCCGAGCAGGGTGAGCACCAGGGCGGCGATCAGGCCGGTGCGGTCCTTGCCGGACGCGCAGTGGAAGACGACCGGGGCCTCGGCGTCGGTGATCACGTCCAGGGCCCGGCGGATCTCCCGCACGCCGTCCTCGGCGACCTCGGCGAAGCGGTCGGCGAGGTAGCGCCAGGGGTCGAGGGCGGGGTCGATCGAGGCCTGGTCGTACGGGCGGTGCTCGATCGAGAGGTGGTGGTACTCCAGGCCGTCGAAGTGGGGCACCCGGCCCTTGGCGGCGATCTCCCAGTCGTAGCGCAGGTCGATCACGGTCCGCACGCCGAGGGTCCGGAGGCGGTCCAGGTCGGCGGGGGAGGTGAGCTTGCCGAGCGAGTCGGAGCGGTGGAGCAGGCCCCAGCGGACCGTCCGGCCGTCGGCGGCCGGGTAGCCGCCCAGGTCGCGGAAGTTGTGCAGGTCCTCGAATTCGACGTGACGCGTTGTCATGCCCGGACTGTATCCAGCGGTGTCAACCCTGGCCGTAGCCCCCGGTGAGCAGGTCGAAGGCGCGGTCGGCGGCGGCGACGGCCTCGGGGTGGAGGTCGTCGGCGGTGCGGCCGCCGTCGTGGATGAGGTGCCAGTTGTGCAGGGCGAGGACCCGCTGGGTGGCGGTGACCTGGGCGGCGAGCAGCGGGGCGGTGAGTTCGCGGGGCTGCGCGAGGCCGGGGGCCTCGCGCAGCGCCTCGGCGAGGGACTGTTCGGCGCGGGCCAGGTAGGAGCCGACCCGGGCGGCCAGGCTCGGGGTGCCGTGGACGAGCGCGGTGAAGGCCAGCACCTGGGGGTGGTCGTTGAGGCCGGTGACCGGGTCGTGCCGGGCGAGGCCGTCCAGGAAGTCCCGGCGCAGGGCGTCGAGGACGCTCTCGCCGTCGGCCCGGCCCCGGACCACGTCCGCCGCCTGCTCCTGGTGGTCGGCGAAGCGGTGGACGACCAGGTCCTCCTTGCTGGCGAAGTAACTGAACAGGGTGGGCTTGGAGACCTCGGCGGCGGCCGCGACGTCGGCCACCGAGACCTGGTCGAAGCCGTGCTGCAGGAAGAGCGCGATGGCCGCCTCGGAGATGGCCCGTCGCGTTCGTTCCTTCTTGAGCTCCCGCAGTCCTGTCATGCCGGCCAGGCTAGCAGCCGGGATTGACCGGGGCAGGTTTCTGACCCGGTACGAAAAATCAGGAGCGGAGATCAGGAGCGGAGATCAGGAGCGGAGATCAGGAGCTGAGCGAGTCCAGGATCCGCCGCACCGACTCCACCACCGGCGCGCCCGCCCGGACCAGCGAGGCCACTCCCGAGATGTTGCGCAGCGCCCGCCGCAGGGCGGACGGCGAGGCCTCGGAGCCGTCACCGATGGCCTCCAGCGACTCGTCGAGCACCTCGCGGTCCTCGGCCGGCACCTGGTCGCGCAACAGCCGTACGGCGGTGACCAGTTCGCGCAGGGCGGCCTGCGGGTCGACCGGGCCCTGGTTCTTGACGATGCCGATGTTGTGGTCGCCGTGCTGGGTGACGGAGTCACCGAAGTGGAAGGAGTTGCTCACTGTCCGACCCGCTTTCCGGTGTTGTGGTCGCCGTACTGGGTGATCTTGTCGCCGACGTGGAGGTTCTCCACCTGGAGCGCGAACTCCGCCTGGGGGTTGTCGATCGCCTCCATGATCATCTGGATCAGGTTGCTGATCTGCCACTCGTTGTGGCTCACCACGGCGGTGGTCGCGGCGTTCGAGGTCTCGATGACCAGCTTGTAGAGCGGCTTCTGCCGCAGCCGGGTGACGAACCGGTAGAGGAAGAACAGGAAGCCCGCCACCAGCAGCACGGCCGGGACGGCCGCCGCCTGGGTCTTGTCCGTCGAGTTGTGGGTGAGCGCGCTGAGGAAGCTGGCGGCGAACAGCAGCCCCAGCACCTGTCGGACGAACCTGATGATCGTCCGCGAGCGCTTGGGTGGCCACCACACCAACTGCCGTGCCCGGGCGATGTGCTGCAGCGGGTACGCGTCGCCGCCGATCCACAACACCCGCCGGCTCACCCTGACGTCGATCACGTTCCGTGCCAAGTCCGCTCCCCCTGCCGCTCGTGCGGGGAGAACCATAGCAATGGCTGCGGACGGGTGGGGGCCTGGCGGCGGATCGGCCGGATCTCACGCGCCCCGCCGCCGGGCCGTCACCTCGATCTCGATCCGCATCCGAGGATCGGCCAGACCGCAGACCTGCATCGTCGCGGCCGGTCGGACCTCGCCGAAACAGCGGCGCAGCACCGGCCAGCAGGGCTCGAAGTCCGCACGCTCGGGCAGCAGGTAGCGCACCCGTACGACGTCGGCGAAGCCGGAGCCGGCCTCGGCCAGCGCGGCCCCGATGTTGCGCAGGCACTGCTCGGCCTGCTCCACCACGTCCTCGGAGATGGTCATGGTGGCGTAGTCGAACCCGGTCGTCCCGGACATGTGCACCCAGTCGCCGTCCACCACGGCGCGGGCGTAGCCGATCTGCTCCTCGAAGGTGGAGCCGCTGAGGACGGCGCGTCGATCCGTCGTGTTCGTCATGCGCCGAACGCTAGGTGGCCTGCGGAGATACGTCCAATACTCATCCGGTGCCGATCTGATATCCCTACGCGTATGGAGCGCCCGGAACTACCCCTGCCGCAGCTGCACGCCTTCGCCGTGCTCGCCGAGGAACTGCACTTCGGCCGGGCCGCCGCCCGCCTCGGCATCGCCCAGCCGCCGCTGAGCCAGCAGATCCGCCGGCTGGAGGAGAAGGTCGGCCACCCGCTGTTCCGGCGGGAGCCCGGCGGTGTCACCCTGACCCCCGCCGGGCGCGAGCTGCTGCCCGCCGCCCGGCGGGCCCTGGCCGACCTCGCGGACGGGCTGGCCGCCGCCCGGGCGGTCGGGGGCGGCGAGGCGGGCCGGCTGCGGATCGGGTTCTCCGCCTCGCTCGCCCTGACCGTGCTGCCCGGGCTGCTGCGCACCTTCCGGGACCGCCACCCCGGGGTGCGGCTGGACGTACGGGAGATGACCAGTGCGCCGCAGCTCGCCGCCCTGCGCGAGCGCGGCATCGACGTCGGCCTGCTCCGCGAACCGCCGGCGGACGAACCGGAGCTGCGGTTCCGGACGGTGCTCAGCGAGCCGTTCGTCGCCGTGCTCCCGGCACATCACCAGCTGGCCGCCCAACGGACCGTTCAGCTCGGGCAGTTGGCGGACGAGCCGTTCGTGCTGCTGCCCCGGGAGGAGGGGCCGCAGCTGTACGACCGGATCACCGGCCTGTGCGTCGGGGCGGGCTTCACCCCGCGGGCCGGGCAGCAGGCGGTGGAGTGGCAGACGGTGTGCGCCCTGGTCGGGGCCGGGCTCGGCGTCTCGCTGGCCCCGGCGAGCATCCGGCGGATCCGGCTGCGCGGCGTGGCCTTCCGCCGGATCGACCCCGGCACCGCCCGCACCCGCGCCGCCGTCGCCTGGCGCGCCGACGACCGCAGTCCGCTGGTGGCCCACCTGCTGGCCATCACCGGGCGGCACCGGGCGTCCTAGGTCCTGTCCGGCAGGCTCCGCCGGACAGGCCTTAGTTCCGCAGTTCGTAGACCAGGTTGAAGGGGGTCTCGGTGGCTCGGCGGAAGTGGCGGAACCCGGCCTCTGCGGCCACCTCGCGGGTGCGCGCCTCGCCGGCGGCGGCGCCGAGGGCGCGGCCGACCGGCTGTGCCTGGGACACGGGCACGCAGATCAGTGAGGACGCGCTGTAGAAGGCTCGGCCGAGGGGGTTCAGGTTGTCGGCGAGGTCGTCCTGGGCGTGCGGTTCGACCAGCATCACCACGCCGCCGTCGGAGAGGCGCGCCCGGCAGTGCGAGAGCACGCCGACGGGGTCGCCCATGTCGTGCAGGCAGTCGAAGAAGGTGATCAGGTCGTAGGGGCCGCCGCCGAAGTCCGCGGCGCCGGACACCTCGAAGGCGGTGCGCCCTGCCAGCCCGTTCTCCTCGGCCAGGGCCCGGGCCTTCTCGACCGAGGGCAGGTGGTAGTCGAACCCGGTGAAGCCGGACGCGGGAAAGGCCCGGGCCATGAGCATGGTGGAGTGGCCGAGCCCGCAGCCGACGTCGGCGACGCTGCCGCCGGTGCGCAGTCGCTCCACCGTGCCGTCCAGGGCCGGCAGCCACTCCTGCACCAGGTGCGCCGCGTAGCCGGGGCGGAAGAAGCGCGCGGTGCCGGTGAACAGGTCCGGGTGGTGCTGCTCCCAACCCACGCCGCCGCCCTCGACGAAGGCGCGCTGCAGCTTCTCGCGGGTCTCCTGCGCGGCTGCGGCCATGAAGGACTGGAAGCCGCCGAGGGCGAAGAAGGGGCTGTCCTCGTCGCAGAAGGCGGCGACCTGCTCGGGAGTGAGCCGGAACCGTCCGTCCGGGTCGAGCGCGACGTAGCCGCTGGCCGCCATCGCCGCCAGCCACTCCCGGACGTTGCGCTCCTGGGTGCCCGTCCTTTCGGCCAACTCGGAGGAAGTGAGCGGTACTTCGTCCGCCATGGCCCGGAAGAGCCCGAGCCGGTCGCCGATCGACAGCAGCGGTGCGATCGCCACGGCGCCCAGATCGTTGACGACGCGGCCCATCAGGGTCTCCAGCGCGTCCTCGTCGAGCGTCATGTCCCGGACCACGTCCAAGTTGACGAAGCGCGGAGCCCCGTCGCACGCCTCCCGCATCTCCTCGGCGATGTGCCGGGTCTCCGGCAGGTCGCTGTTCTTCATCGCCTCCTCGTAGGAGGGGAACTCCACGATCTGGACGAAGTGGGAGGGCCGGTCGCGGTCCTTGCCGATCGTGGCGTGCTGGGCGGTGCGTTTGCCGTGGGTGGCCCGCAGCCACTCGTCCATGAGCCGGTCGACGCGGTCGGCCTCGGTGGTTTCGTATTCGATGACCTGCATGAACGACATGCCGATCAACCCCCTTCCAGAGGTGTAAGAACAGCGTCCCGCTCCCTCCGGGCCGCCACAACCCGCGCCATCCCCGTCCCGGGACGATCTCCGGCGAGCGGCCGTCCCCACCGTGTCCGTCACCGCCGTCTCGTACCCGTCCGTGCGCGGGGACTCGCAGGCTGCGACCTTCCGCGCCGACCTTCCGCGCCGACCTTCCGCGCCGACCTTCCGCGCCGACCTGCAGACGCGCGGGCGGCCTTCAGACGCTGCGGTCGGCGAGCACCTCGCGGATCACGTGGCGGGCGTGGGCGGTGCGGGCCGAGTCGGTGTGGCGGTAGTACGGGATGGTCACCAGGGCGATGGAGAAGGCCCAGGCGCGGCCGCGGGCCCACATCGCGTCGTCGGCGCGCAGGGCGGCCCGGAAGGCGGGGCGGGCGGAGGCGGGAAGGAGGTTCCAGGCGGGCAGCAGGTCGGTGGTGGGGTCGCCGACGCCCATCAGGGCGAAGTCGAGGACGGCGGCGAGCCGGCCGGAGCGGTTCAGCAGCAGGTTGCCGGGGGTGAGGTCGCCGTGCATCCAGACCGGTGGGCCGGCGTGGTCGGGGAGGCGGAGCGCCTTGTCCCACAGGGTGGTCGCGGCCGCGGTGTCGATGGCGCCGGTCAGCTGGGCGATCGCCGCACGGGTGGAGCCGTCCCGGGAGGCGAGCGGCACGCTGCGGGGGCCGGCCGGGGCGCCGGCCGGGTCGAGGGTGCGCAGGGCCGTGACGAAGCCGGCCAGGTCGCGGGCGAGCGCCTCGGGCGCGGCGAGCACGCCGACCGCCGGGTTGACGCCGTCGAGCCAGCGCACCACCGACCACTCCCACGGGTAGCCCGCGGCGGGGCGGCCGACGGCCAGCGGGGCGGGGACGGGCAGCGGCAGCAGCGGTGCCAGCCGGGGCAGCCAGCGGTGCTCGCGGCGGACGTCCCCGGCGGCCCACTCCACCCGGGGCAGCCGGACGGCGAGTTCGGGCCCGAGCCGGAACATCGCGTTGTCCGTCCCGGCGGACCCGACCGGGGTGACCGGCAGGCCCACCCACTGCGGGAACTGGGCGGAGATCAACCGCCGTACCAGGGCAGCGTCGACGACCGGTTCATCGGGGTGCATCCGGGCGGCAGCGCACATGCCCGGCAGCGTACAGCGCGGATCGCCGGGGATCAGCCGGATCGGCGAACTGCGTACCGGAGTTCGATCAGCGGAGGGTGATCCGCCCCCGGACGGTGCCGCCCCGGCCGTACCGCAGCACGTTCCCGACCGGCGCCACCGCGCACAGCGGCCCGGCGCGGAGGCCTCGGAGGTGCCCGGGGTGTTCACGCCCGGCAGCCCGGGAAGCCACAACTGGACTCCGCTCGCAACTCGTTGGGGCCGGGGCCGGTTCGCGCCACGCCCGCCGCCCCGGGTGCGGCCGGGAGCCGTCACCGGTACCTGCCAGAATGCTGGGCGTACGGCGAAAGCACTGAAGGAGAAGGTGACCGGCTTCGTGACCACGCCAGTCGAACAGGTGGCCCGGCAGGCCCAGCAGGCGATCGAGCGCAAGATCGCCGAGGAACTGGGCGTCCGCGAGGGGCAGGTGAAGGCCGCCGTCGAGTTGCTCGACGGCGGCTCGACCGTGCCGTTCGTGGCCCGTTACCGCAAGGAGGTCACCGGCTCGCTGGACGACGCCCAGCTGCGCACCCTGGAGGAGCGGCTGCGCTACCTGCGGGAGTTGGAAGAGCGCCGGGCGGCCGTGCTGGAGTCGATCGAGTCCCAGGGCAAGCTGGACGACGCGCTGCGCGCCCAGGTGCTGGCCGCCGACTCCAAGGCGCGGCTGGAGGACATCTACCTGCCGTTCAAGCCGAAGCGGCGGACCAAGGCGCAGATCGCCCGCGAGGCCGGGCTGGAGCCGCTGGCCGACACCCTGCTCGCCGACCCGACGCAGGATCCGGCCGCGCTCGCCGCCGGGTACCTGAACGAGTCGGTGGCGGACGGCGCGGCCGCGCTGGAGGGCGCCCGGGCGATCCTGGTCGAGCGCTTCGGCGAGGACGCCGACCTGGTCGGCTCGCTGCGCGAGCGGATGTGGAGCCGCGGCCGGGTGGTCGCGCGGGTGCGGGACGGAAAGGAGGCCGACGGCGCCAAGTTCGCCGACTACTTCGACTTCGCCGAGCCGTACCCCAAGCTCCCCTCGCACCGCATCCTGGCGATGCTGCGCGGCGAGAAGGAGGAGGTGCTGGACCTCGAATTCTCCCCCTACGACGGCGACTCCGAGGGCGACCTGCCCGGGGAGAACGACTACGAGCAGCGCATCGCGGCCCGCTTCGGCATCGCCGACCGCGGCCGCCCGGCCGACAAGTGGCTGGCCGACACTGTCCGTTGGGCCTGGCGCACCCGGATCCTGGTGCGACTCGGCATCGACCTGCGGTCCCGACTGCGGGCCGAGGCCGAGGACGAGGCGGTACGGGTCTTCGCCGCCAACCTGCGCGACCTGCTGCTCGCCGCGCCGGCCGGCACCCGCGCCACCATGGGCCTGGACCCGGGCTTCCGCACCGGGGTGAAGGTCGCCGTGGTGGACGCCACCGGCAAGGTGGTCGCGTACGAGACGATCTACCCGCACCAGCCCGCCAACAAGTGGGACGCGGCGCTGAACACCCTGGCCGCGCTGGCGAAGAAGCACGACGTCGACCTGGTGGCGATCGGCAACGGCACCGCCTCCCGGGAGACCGACAAGCTCGCCGAGGACCTGCTGGGGCGCCACCCCGAGCTGAAGCTCACCAAGGCGATGGTCAGCGAGGCCGGCGCCTCGGTCTACTCGGCCTCGGCGTTCGCCTCCCAGGAGCTGCCGGAGCTGGACGTGTCGATCCGCGGCGCGGTGTCGATCGCCCGCCGTCTCCAGGACCCGCTGGCCGAACTGGTCAAGATCGACCCCAAGTCGATCGGCGTCGGCCAGTACCAGCACGACCTGAGCGAGGTGAAGCTCTCCCGCTCGCTGGACGCCGTGGTCGAGGACTGCGTCAACGCCGTCGGCGTCGACGTCAACACCGCCTCGGCGCCGCTGCTCACCCGGGTCTCCGGCATCACCGCCACGCTGGCCGACAACATCGTGGCCCACCGCGACGCCAACGGCCCGTTCCGCACCCGCCGACAGCTCAAGGACGTCTCCCGGCTCGGCCCCAAGGCCTTCGAGCAGTGCGCGGGCTTCCTGCGCATCCCCGGCGGAGAGGACCCGCTGGACGCCTCCAGCGTGCACCCCGAGGCCTACCCGGTGGTGCGCCGGATCCTCGCCGCCACCGGCGGGGAGCTGCGCGAGCTGATCGGCAACGGCGAGCGGCTGCGGGCGCTGCGCCCGGCGGACTTCGCCGACGACACCTTCGGCGTCCCGACCGTCACCGACATCCTCGGCGAGCTGGACAAGCCGGGCCGCGACCCGCGCCCGGCCTTCCGCACCGCGACCTTCAAGGAGGGCGTCGACAAGATCGGCGACCTGGAGGTCGGCATGGTGCTGGAGGGCGTGGTCACCAATGTGGCCGCCTTCGGCGCCTTCGTCGACGTGGGCGTCCACCAGGACGGCCTGGTGCACGTCTCGGCGCTGTCCCGGAACTTCGTCAAGGACCCGCGCGAGGTGGTCAAGCCGGGCGACATCGTCAAGGTCCGGGTGCTCACGGTGGACGTGCCGCGCAAGCGGATCGGTCTGACCCTGCGGCTGGACGACGAGGTCGGCGGGGGCCGGGAGCGGGGCGGCGACCGGGGTGACCGGGGTGAGCGGCAGGCCCGCCCGCCGCGCCAGGAGCGGCGCGGCGGCGACCGGGGCGCTCAGGGCGGCCAGGGCGGCGCTCAGGGCGGCCGTGGCGGCCAGGAGCGGCGCGGCGGCGGCTCCGGCGGCAACGCCCCGCTGGCGAACAGCGCCATGGCGGACGCGCTGCGCCGGGCCGGCCTGACCGGCGGCGGCGACGGCGGCTCCAAGGACCGGCGCTCCGGACGGCGCTGAGCGGTCTCCGGGAACGGCCGGGGGTCTCCGGGAACGGCCGGGCCGGTGGACGCCTCACGCGTCCACCGGCCCGGCCGTGGTGCTGCTCGGACGGTCAGGTCAGGAGCCTGTCCTTGGCCTTCTGGTACTCCTCCTCGGAGATGGCGCCGCGGTCCTTCAGGTCGGCCAGTCTCGCCAGGTCCTCGACGTGGCTGCGGCCGGCGCCCGCGCCGGCGCCGCCCTCCGAGGGCGTCCCGGCGGCGTCCCGGATGTACGCCCGGACGGCCGCGTCGGCCTGTTGGGCCTGTTCGACGTCCCGCATCCCCATGCCCTGGCCGCGGGCGATCAGGTACGCGAGGATGCCGATCAGCGGCAGGATGATCACCAGGACCAGCCAGCCGGCCTTGCCCCAGCCGCTCAGGTCATGGCTGCGGAAGATGTCCGAGATGATCTTGAACAGCAGGAAGAACCAGAGGATCCACAGGAACAGCTCCAACATCGTCCAGAAGATGTTGAGCACCGGATAATCCACTGCCAGTGAAGCAGCCAAGCCGTTGGTGTCCATAAAAAAGTCGTATCACCGTAAAACGGACACCGCTCTCCGCTGTTCGGCCATTCCAGTGATCTTCCGCCCCGGCGGGAATGCTCAGCCCTGCTGGGACCGGCGCCGCAGCTCCACGGCCAGCCCGATCAGCTCGCCCCACCAGGCCTCGTGCCCGGTGAGCAGCAGCCGCTGCGCCTCGGCGACCGGGACGGTCCGGACCTCCACCACCTGCTCGCCGTCCGCCGGGTTGGTCGGCGTCGAGTCCAGCTCGACCTCGCCCCAGCCCCACAGCCAGGCCTTGTCCGGGTGCGGCTGCCACGGCCGGTACGGCACCGGGTCCTCGGTGTGGCAGCGGTGTGCGCCGAGCCAGCCCGGTTCGCCGAGCAGCCGGGCGCCGGCCTCCTCGCGTAGCTCGCGGGCCAGACAGTCGGTGACCGACTCGTCCCGCTCCCGGGTGCCGCCGGGCAGGAACCAGTGGTTCCGGTCGTCCCGGCAGAGCACCACGCCGCCGCCCGCGAACCCGACCAGGTGGATGTTGGTGACCAGCCCGTCCGGCGGCAGCTCGGTGGAGAACTGCGCGTCGTAGCGGCCCCAGGTCCAGTACTGCGGCGCGTGCAGCGCCGGGAACAGGGCGGAGAGTTCGGCGGCTCTGGCGGGGGCGTCCGCGGTGTCGGCGCGGTCCGTGGTGTCGGTCATCTGAATATCTCCGAGGAGGTGAAGGCCTTGGAAGTCGGGAAGGAATGAGACATCTCGTGCTGGATCCTCGGTCGAGGCTGGGGAAGTGGCGAGGTCGGCCGTTTTGAAGCCGGACGAGTCGGCATCGAGAACGCGAGAGCCCGAATGGTACAAACTGACGGCCAATCATGTAACCCGTGGCCACTTGCGTGAAGCGGGCCCTCGAGTACCGCTTCTGGTTGTGCCGGAAAGCCGGACGGTGTAAGACCTCAACGGAGAACTCCGGGCGGGCAGTCGTCGGTGAAGCAGGAAGCCGTCCCACCGCGGCGCACGCGCGCAGCGGCTCAGCCGCGAGACTGAGGGGAACCCCTCGGGCGGGAGGGAAGTCAATCGGAGATCGTAGTGCCGGCGGGGAAACGGCGGGGGGCGCCCTGATGGACGAGGGCGATGTCGGAGGTGGAGATGGCGCGCGGCCGCCGGCGGACCGGCTCGATGGGGGAGTCCACCCAACTGCCCAGCGAGATCTCCGCGGTGATGCCCGGTCCGAAGCCGGCGATCAGCCCGGTGGTGCCCTCGCCCACCCCGCCGTCGGCGAACAGTCGGGCCAGGGCGTCGAAGACGACGGCGCTGGCGATGTTGCCGCGTTCGGTCAGGGTGGCCCGGCTGTAGCGGAACGTCGAGGGCTCGAGGTTGAGGAAGTGGCAGAGGTCGTCCAGGATGCGCGGGCCGCCGGCGTGCACGATGTAGAAGCCGAGCCCGGAGACGTCCCAGCCGTGCTGCCCGGCCAGGGTGCGCAGCGCGGGGGCGAGCATCTCCATGGTGCCGGGCACCCGCTTGTCCAGCTGGAAGTGGAAGCCGGTCTCCTTGACCCCGTACGAGATCCAGCCCTCGGTGTCCGGGACGAGGTGCGAGCCGTTGCGTTCGACGTGCACCCCGCGGCCGCCGTGGCCGCGCATCACCACGGCGGCGATCGCGTCCCCGAACAGGCCGTTGGAGAGCAGCGAGCCGACGCCGAGGTCGCTCGGCTGGTAGCAGAGCGAGCAGAACTCGCAGGCGACGATGAGCACGTTGGCGCCCGGGTAGGCGCGGCAGAAGTCGTGGGCGCGGTTGACGGCCGCGCCGCCGGCGGCGCAGCCGAGTTGGGCGATCGGCACCTGGCGGGTGTCGGAGCGGAAGCCCATGGTGTTGATCAGCCAGGCCGTCATGGAGGGCATCATGAAGCCGGTACAGGACACGTAGATGATCAGGTCGATGTCCTGGGCGCCCAACTCGGCATGGCCGAGGGCGCGTTCGACCACCTCGGGGACGCGGAGCTTGGCCTCCCGCTCGTACACCTGGTTGCGGTGGGTGAAGCCGGGGTGGGCGAGGGTCTGCTCGATCGGCTGGACCAGGTGCCGGGTGCGAACCCCGGTGTTCTCGATCAGCCGTAGGGCCAGGCCGAGTTGGGGGTGGCCGGCGTGCAGGGTGCGGGCCAGGTGGAGGGTCTCGTCGAGGGTGATGACGTGTTCGGGTACGGCGATGGCGGGGCGGCAGAGGGTGGCCATGAGGGGGGTCTCCTGGGGGACGGGGGGCTACCAGGCGACCGGCAGGGTGCGCGGGAAGCGCCAGATCGAGCCGGAGTTCCAGTCGAGTTCGGCCGGGTCGACTGCCAGCCGCAGCCCGGGGAAGCGCCGCAGCAGGGTGCCGATGGCGACCTGCAGCTCCATCAGGGCGAGGTGCGAGCCGAGGCAGCGGTGCTGGCCGTGGCCGAAGGCCATGTTGACCGGCCCGTCGGTGCGGTCGAGGTCCAGCTCGTCGGGGCGTTCGTACACCGAGGCGTCCCGGTTGGCGGTCAGGTAGGAGACGTGCACGGCCTCGCCGGCCCGGATCAGCACCCCGCCGAGCTCGACGTCCTCGGTGGCGACCCGGGCGATGCCGGGGCCCTGGCGGAACGGGATGAAGCGCAGCAGCTCCTCCAGGGCGCGCGGCAGGGTGTCCGGCCGGGTGCGCAGCTCGGCGAGCTGCTCGGGGTGGGTGAGCAGGGTGTACGTGATGTTGCTGAGCTGGTAGGTGCTGGTGTCGTGGCCGGTGACCAGCAGGACCATCGCCATGACGGTGAGCTCGTCGGCGTCCAGCAGGTCCTCGCCGTCCCGGGCGGTGGCCAGCGCGCTGATCAGGTCCTCGCCGGGGGCGGCGCGGCGTTCGGCGGTGAGCGCGGCGAAGTAGGCCCGCAGGCCGGCCTTGGCGGCCTCCTGGCCCTCGCGGCTGTCCGGGCCCATCCGCATCATCGCGACGGCCCAGCCGCGCAGCCGGTCGCGGTCCTGCTCGGGGATCTCCAGCAGCTCGCAGATGGTGGTGAGCGGCAGCCGGGCGGAGAGGAAGTGCGCGAGGTCGGCGGGGGCGCCGTGCTCCGTCATCTCGTCGAGGTAGCCGTCGACGATCCGCTGGGTGGCCGGGCGCAGCCGTTCGACCTGGCGGTTGGTGAAGCCCTGGGCGACCAGCCGGCGCAGCCGGTTGTGCTCGGGCGGGTCCATCAGGTTGATCGACTCGGCCTGGGCGATGGTGGCGGGCGTCATCCGGGGCAGGTCGCGTCCGATGCCGGCGGCGCGGCTGAAGCGGCGGTCGGTGGTGACCACCTTGACGTCCTCGTAGCGGGTGGCCAGCCAGGCCTCGCCCTCGCCGTGCGGCAGTCGGATCCTGGCGATCGGGGCCTCGGTGAGCAGCCGCTTGAGGAGGGGGTCGAACTCCAGGCCGTCGGTGTGGTGGAAGGGGCAGTCCCACACGGGAGTGCTGGTGGTCACGGGCCTGTCCAATGGTGTTCGTCGTGCGGGTGATGCCGCGGGTGATGCCGCCCGGACCGGCTGTCGGCGGTCGGGGCGCGGTCACGCAGATGTTCCCCCATGGACTGGCAAAGATGTGAATTCCCGGAGCCGTTCCCCCTATTGAGTGAGATGGCTGATTGTCATGCGAATCATCTTCTCCCGTAACGAAGTTGACGATCAGTCGTTCGCGCCCGGTGCGACCAGTCCGGTCTCGTAGGCGAGCACCACGGCCTGGGCCCGGTCGCGCAGGTTCAACTTGGAGAAGATCCGGGCCACATGGGTCTTCACGGTCGACTCGCTGAGGGTCAGCTCGACCGCCAACTCGGTGTTGGACAGCCCGCGTCCGAGCAGTCCGAGCACCTCCACCTCGCGCGGGGTGAGCGGAGCGAGGTCGCGGTGCAGCCGCGGGGCGGTGGTGCCGCGTGCGGCGGGGTGCGGGGCGCCGGCCGCGAAGCGCTCGACCAGCCGGCGGGTGATCGACGGGGCGAGCAGGGCGTCGCTGGTGTCCACCAGCCGTACCGCGGCGGCGAGATGGGCCGAGGTGACGTCCTTGAGCAGGAACCCGCTGGCGCCGGCGGACAGCGCCGAGTAGACGTAGTGGTCCAGGTCGAAGGTGGTCAGCATGATCACCCGGCAGCCGGGCACCGTGGCCAGGATCCGGCGGGCGGCCTCCAGGCCGTCCATGGTGGGCATCCGGATGTCCAGCAGGGCCACGTCGGGCCGGTGCAGGGTGGCGGCGGCCACCGCCTCGGCGCCGTCGGCGGCCTCGGCGACCACGTCGATGCCGCGCGCGGTGAGGATCATCCGGAAGCCGGTGCGGACCAGCTCCTGGTCGTCGGCGATCACCACCCGGGGGCGGCGCTGCTGGTCCTGTTCCACGGTCCCCTCCGCCACGGCTTCCACGGTCCTCCCGGTCACGGCTTCCACGGTCCCCTCGGTCACGGCCTCCACGGCCTCCACGGCCTCCACGGCCTCCACGGCCTCCACGGCCTCCACGGCCTCCACGGCCTCCACGGCCCCCTCGGTCACGGCCGTCACGGTCCCCTTCGTCACGGCCGGTCCAGCGGGAGGCGGGCGCGCACCCGGTAGCCCCCGCCGATCCGGCGCCGGGCGTCGAGGTCCCCGCCGTAGACCGCGACCCGC
Source organism: Kitasatospora sp. NPDC036934 (assembly GCF_055608425.1). NCBI lineage: Bacteria > Bacillati > Actinomycetota > Actinomycetes > Kitasatosporales > Streptomycetaceae > Kitasatospora > Kitasatospora sp. NPDC036934. Next base: position 292,393 of record NZ_JBVJQR010000008.1, read on the forward strand.
TCGCGCAGGCCGATCAGCCCGCGTCCGGCGCCGTCCGCCTGCCGGGGCGCGGGGGCGGGGGCCCCGGAGAGCACGCTCTGGCCGCTGTTCAGCACCTCCACCCGCAGGTAGTGGTCCGCGTAGCGCACCGTCACCTGGGCCGTCACCCCGTCCCCGTGCTTGAGCGCGTTGGTCAGCGCCTCCTGGACGATCCGGTAGGCCGTCACGTCGATGCCGCCGGGCAGCGGCCGCGGCTCGCCGGATATCCGCACCTCCACCGGCAGCCCGGCGAAGGCGAACCGGTCGATCAGCGGGCTCAGTCGGCTCAGGCTGGGCTGCGGCGTGAAGTCGTTCCGCTCCGGCTCCTCGCTGCCGTCCGCGGCCGGGGCGAGCAGGCCCAGCAGGTGCCGCAGTTCGGTCATGGTGTCCCGTCCGGCAGCCTCGACCGCGCCCATCGCGGCCGCCGCCTCCTCCGGCATGGTGGCCAGCACCTCGCGGGCGGCCCCGGCCTGCACCACCATCAGGCTCACGTTGTGACTCACGATGTCGTGCAACTCGGCGGCGATCCGCGCCCGTTCGGCGTCCACGGCGGCGCTCGCGGCGCTCTCCCGCTCCCGTTCCAGCAGCCAGCCGCGCTCGCCGATGGCGGCCCGGTACAGCCGGCGTGCCCGTACCAGCGCGACGCCCAGCCAGCCGGCGGCCGCACAGGCGGCGCCCGCCACCGTGAGCGCGATCCAGTCAGTCCCCGTTCCCCACACGACGCCCAGCCTCCCAGGTCGGCCCTTGATCCACATCATCCGGGGGTGCCGCCGCCGTACATCCCCGGTACTACGGCCACCTGCGGTTACACCCGGGGTGGGACGTCCGGCCCGGGCCGCCGCGCCTACCTTCGTCGGCATGAGCAACGACCACGACGGGACCACCACCCGCTCCGACGACGCGCCGTTCGTCGTCGAGCTGTCCGGGGTGCACAAGGAGTTCGGCGACGCCAAGGCGCTCGACGGTGTCGACCTGCGGATCCGCGCGGGTGAGGCGGTGGCCGTGATGGGCCCCTCGGGGTGCGGCAAGTCCACCCTGCTGAACATGGTGGCCGGACTGGACCGGCCCACCTCCGGCACCGTACGGGTGCAGGGGCAGGACCTCGGCGGGCTGAACGAGAACGGCCTGGCCCTGTTCCGCCGCCGCCACATCGGCATGATCTTCCAGTTCTTCAACCTGATCGACGACCTCCCGGCCCTGGACAACGTCGCCCTGGCCGCCCAGCTGACCGGGACCAGCGCCCGGCAGGCCCGCCGCCGAGCACTGGAACTGCTGGACGAACTCGGCGTCGCACACCGCAAGGACGTCTACCCGGCCACCCTCAGCGGCGGCGAGCGCCAGCGGGTCGCGGTGGCCCGCGCCCTGATGAACCGCCCGGCGCTGCTGCTCGCCGACGAGCCGACCGGCGCCCTGGACAGCCGCTCGGGCGAGCAGGTGATGGACCTGCTGATCGACCTCAACCAGATCGGGCAGACCCTGATGATCGTCACCCACGACCCCAACCTGGCCACCCGCTGCGCCAGTCGGCTGGTCGAGGTCGCGGACGGCAAGGTGGCGCGCGAGCGGATGCTTGAGGCGTCGTCGTGAGCGAGCGAACCATCAAGGGGAGCGGCGCCGTGTGGCGTGCCTCCCGGGCGGCGGTGAAGCGCCGCCGGGTGCAGACCGTCGTGATCGGGCTGGTCGTCTTCTGCTCCACCGCGACCGTGCTGCTCGCCCTCGCGGTGATCAGTGCCGCCCGGGCCCCCTTCGACACCGCCTTCGAGGCCGAGCGCGGCGCGCACGTCAACGCCGTCTTCGACCCGGCCAAGGCCTCGGCGGAGCAACTGGCCGCCACCGCCCACCGGCCGGGCGTCGAGGCCGCCGCCGGGCCCTTCGACCAGGCCGTGGTGACCATCCCCACGGACTGGGTCGGCCGCCCGCCGGGCCCGCTGACCCTGGTCGGCCGGCCCGACCCGGCGGCCGCGCCGGTGGACCGGGTGGAGCTGCTGTCCGGCCGCTGGGCCACCGCCCCCGGCGAACTGGTGATGGCCACGGCCGGGGGTGCCGGGGAAGGGAACCTCGGCAAGTCGGTCACCACCAACACCGGGCTGAAGCTCACCATCGTCGGCTCCGCCACCGACATGAGCCAGTCCGCCGGCGGCTGGGTCACCCCCGAGCAGGCGGCCGCCCTGCACCCCATCGGCCGGCAGATGCTCTACCGCTTCGCCGACGCGGACACCGAGCAGCAGCTGACCGCCTCGCTCGACAAGGCCACCGAGGGCCTGCCGAAGGACGCGGTCGCCAACGGGCAGTCCTACTTGGTGCTCAAGCAGGCCTTCTCGGCCGGCGCCGACGCCTACCTGCCGCTGATGACGGTCTTCGGGGTGCTCGGCCTGATCGTCGCCACGCTGATCGTCGGCAACGTGGTGAGCGGCGCGGTGGTCTCCGGCTACCGGCACATCGGGGTGCTGAAGTCGATCGGCTTCACCCCGCGCCAGGTGGTCACGGTCTACCTGACCATGGTCTCGGTGCCCGCCGCCGTCGGCACCGTCCTCGGGACGGCGGCCGGTTGGGCGGCCGCGTACCCGATCCTCCAGACCGCCTTCTCCGGGATCGCGACCGGCACCGCCGTCATCGCGCCGGCCGGCTGGCTGCCGGTCGCCACCCTGCTCGGCGTCCCGCTGCTGGTCGCCCTCGCCGCACTGCTGCCCGCCTCGCGGGCCCGCCGGCTCTCCGCCGCCCAGGCCATCTCGGCCGGCAGCGCCCCGCGCACCGGGCGCGGGCTGAAGGTACAGCGTTGGCTGAGCGGCACCCGGCTGCCCCGGGCCGTCAGCCTCGGCCTCGGCCAGCCCTTCGCCCGCCCGGCCCGCACCGCGCTGACCATGGCGGCGATCGCGCTCGGGGTGGTCACCGTGACGGTGACCACCGGGGTGACCGGCACCCTGGCCAAGGCCATGTCCGCACCTGACGAGTACACCCACATCGACGTACTGACCGGTGGCTTCACCGTGGACAAGGGCGCCCCCCGGCTGACCCAGGAGCAGACCGAGGCGATGCTGCACGCCGCCCCCGGGGCCGACCGGGTCTCCGTCCGCGGCCTGGTCCGGGTCGCCGTCGTGGGCCAGCCCCAGGTGGTCTTCGCCGACTTCTACGGCGGCGACGCCATGGTCGACCACAGCCGGTTGAACGTGGTCGAGGGCCGCCCGGCGACCGGGCTGGGCGAGGCCGAGGCCGGACCGGCCTTCCTGGACCAGCGCGGGCTCAAGCTCGGCGACAAGGTCACCCTGGTGCTGGACGACCGGCAGACCACCGTCACCCTGGTCGGCCTGGAGTCCCAGGGCAACGCCAACGCGCTCACCTCCAACGACGCCACCCGGGCCCTGCTCACCCCGGACCGGCACGTGGTCGAGTACGACGTACGGCTCGCCGCCGGCGCCGACGCCAAGGCCTACCAGGACGCGGTCGCCGCAGCCGACCCGACCCTGTCGACCTCGGTGGTCACGGCGGGCACCGCGGGGCCGGTCGTCGCGATCAAGACCTTCAGCACGACCTTCTCCGTCCTGCTGTCGGTGGTCGCCGCGCTCGGCGTCTTCAACACCCTGCTGCTCACCATCCGGGAGCGCCGCCGCGACCTCGGGATGCTGAAGGCGATCGGGATGACGCCCCGGCAGGTCGTCGGGATGACGATCACCTCGGTGGTCTGGCAGGGCGTGGTCAGCGGGATCGTCGGGATCCCGGTCGGGATCCTGGTGCACCGGCTGATCGTCGAGAACGTCCGGATCATCCACTTCACGGACGGCATGATCGACGTCTGGGGGGCCCCGCTGCTGGCCGTCCTCGCCCTCGCGGGCATCGCGATCGCCGTCCTCGGCGCGCTCGTCCCGGCCCGCTCGGCGGCCCGGCTGCCGATCGCCGAGGTGCTGCACAACGAGTGAGCCCACGGGGCACGCGGACGGCCGGGAGGGGAACCGCCCGGCCGTCCGTCGCGTCCCAACTCCCGTCGACATCGGGGGAGCTGAGGCGAGTGTCCGTCCACCGTTCCGGACTGGTCCTGCGAGCGGCCGTCACGCTCGGCGGGGTGGTGCTGTTCCGGCTCGGGCAGAGCATGCCGCTGCCCGGCGCCGATCCGGCCGTGCTGCGGCGGGTCGCCGACCGCACCCTGCCGGGCGACCAACTGCGCGGCCTGGCCGACCTGGTGACCGGCGGCGGACTGTACCGGCTGGCGCTGCTCCCGTTCGGCGTCCTGGTGGTCTTCCTGGCCCGCCCGCTCGTCCTGGCCCTCACCCGGCTGCACCCCCGGCTCGCCGCGCTGCGCCCCGAGCGGGCGGCCGGCAGCCGCGCCGGGATGCGGCGGGCTGAAGCCTGGACCACCTTGGCCCTCGGCCTGCTCGGCGGGCTGGCGCTCGCTCTGGCCGCCGACGCCGGTCGACTGCTGCCCGGCCCGGCCGCCGGGGACGGCGTACTGCGGTGGCACGGCGCGCCCGCCGTCGCCGTGCTCACCGGCTGCACCGCGGCCGGCGCGCTGGCGGTGCTGTGGCTGGCTCGCTGGATCAGCCGGTACGGGCTCGGCGACGGGGTGCCGGTGCTGCTGTTCGCCCAGGTCCTCGCCGTGCTGCCGGGCCAACTGTGGGCGGTGGAGGGGGAGTCCGGCCCCGGCGGCTACGCGCTGGTGCTGGCGGCGGTGCTGTTCTCCCTGGTGGCGACCACCGCGCTGGTGATCGCCGGGCGTCGGGGCGAGCGGCGCGTGCCGGTGCAGTACGCCCGGCGGATGATCGGGGTGCGGTCCGGCGGCGGCGAGCCCCGCCACCTGCCGCTGGTGCTCAGCCACCGGGGGTTCGTCCCGGCGGTGGCGGCGGCCCTGCTGCTCGCCCCGTTCCCGCTGCCCCGGCTGCCGTACCTGGCGCTGCTGTTCGGGCTGGCCGCCGCCGGCGCGTGGCTGGCCGTACTGGCCGGGCGGTCGGTGCTCGGGAGCGCGGACGTGATGATGCGCGAGGGGGCGTTCGTCCCCGGGATCCGGCCCGGCCGGCCCACCGTCGAGTTCCTGGCCTACCTGCGCGGACGGCTCGCCGTCGCGGAGGTGCTCGGCACCGGTCTGGTCGCCGTGCTGCCGGTGCTGGCGCTGGGGGCCGTCGGCGCGGCGGACGGCCACGGCTTCAGCGGCGCGAGCCTGCTGGTGGCCGCCGGTACGGCGCTGGGCGCGGTCGGTCCGCTGCTGCGGGACGTCCGGCGGGTCACCGTGCCACGCCGTTACGCCGAGTACGTGACGCGCCCCCGGCCGTGACCGTAGGAGCGCCTATCATCGCGCCATGGCCACCGCTGAGCTGATCCGCATCGTGTCCCGCTCCTCTCCCATGGCGCTCGCCCAGGTCGACCGGGTCCGCGCCGAACTCGCCGCGCTGCACCCGGGACTGCGCACCGAGGTGGTGCCGGTCACCACCTCGGGCGACCGCTGGACCGGGGACCTCGCCGCCCTGGGCGGCAAGGGCGCGTTCACCAAGGAGGTGGACGCCGCGCTGCTCGCCGGGGAGGCCGACGTCGCCGTGCACTGCCTCAAGGACGTGCCCGCCGACCGCCCGCTGCCCGCCGGTACCGTCTTCGCCGCCTACCTGCGCCGCGACGACATCCGCGACGCACTCGTCCACCCCGGCGGCCTGACCCTGGCCCAACTCCCGCCCGGCACCCGGATCGGCACCTCCTCCGTCCGCCGCACCGCCCAACTCGCCGCCTCCCACCCGCAGCTGGAGTGCGTCCCGATCCGCGGCAACGCCAACAGCCGGCTCGCCAAGCTGGCGGCGGGGCACGTCGACGCGCTGCTGCTCGCCGTCTCCGGCCTGGAGCGGATCGGCGAGCGGGCCCGGATCACCGAGGTCCTCGGCGTCGAGGAGATGTGCCCGCCGATCGGCGCCGGGATCCTGGTGCTGCAGTGCCGGGAGGACGACGCCGCGACCATCGAGGCCGTGGCCGGCCTCGGCCACCACGACACCTGGCGGGAGGCGGCCGCCGAGCGGATGTTCCTGCACGTGCTGCAGGGCCACTGCAACAGCCCGATCTCCGGCTTCGCCCGGGCCGAGGGGGACGGGCGGCTCTCGCTGCGCGGCCGGGTCTTCACCCCGGACGGCAAGCGGGTGCTGGACGCCCACGAGTGGGCGGGCGTGCTCAGCCCGGAGGACCTCGGCACCTCGGTCGCGCTGGCGCTCAAGCGGCAGGGGGCGCAGGAGCTGATCTCCTCGATCCCGCACTGAGGCCGGGGCCGGTGATCCTTCCGCCTCCGTGAACCGTTCCGCCGCGCCCACGGCTGAGCCGATTCCGGCTGCGTGACGGTGGTTCTCAGGAACGCCGGAGGAACCTGGCGTAGCAGGCCGCGAACACCACGACGATCCCGACGTTCACCGCCAGCCGCCCCCAGAAGTGGTGCCGGAGGAAGAGGACGTCCACGCCGACCACGACGGCCACCATCGCGAGCACGTAGACCACGGCGATCGTCTTGCTTGCCATGCTTCCTTTGTACCGCGCGCGGGCGGTACCGGAACCCGCGCGCGGGGGAGAACCGGGCGGGTGTTCGGGGCGTCCGTTGAGGCGTGATCAGTGCGGTGCTCGGCGGGATGCCGAACTTCTGGCCCGGGCTGCTGCTCTCGCTGGTGCCGGCCGCCCTGCTGAACCGGCCGGTGGGGCGGCTGCTGCGGGCCCACTGGGCGGTGGGCTTCCTGCTGCTGCTCGGGCTCGGCGGGGTGGTGGTGGCGACGCTGCTGCCGGAGGCGTTCCAGCTCTCCCGGGACGCCGTGCGGCACTGCGCGGTGGCCGGAGCCCGACCGCGCTCGCCGTACGAGCTGCTGCACGTACGGCACATCGAGCTCAAGCTGGCCACCTACGCCCCGGTGGGGTTCGCGGCCGCCCTGGCCGGGACCAGGCGACGGGCGGCGGTGGCGCTGGTGGGCACGGCCGTGCTGCCGTTCGCGGTGTCGGCGCTGCAGTACGCGGTGCCCGAGATCGGGCGGGCCTGCGACGCGCAGGACGTCTGGGACGGTGTGCAGGGGGTCGTGCTGGGGGCGGTGGTGGGTCTGGTGGTCGGGCCGGTGGTGCGGGCTCTCCGCGCCCGCGCCGCCGCCTGAGCTACCGGTCGAGCTGGTCGAGGAGCGGGAACAGCCGGGCGACGGCTGCGACCGGACGGGCCCCGACGGGACGGGCGGCCGGGTCGGTGTCCCGGTCGCGGTAGCGGGCGAGCAGCCGGCGCACCTCGGCGCCGACGGCGGTCAGCTCCTCGGGGGTGAGGTGGACGACGGCGCTGAACGCCTCGTCCTGCTGCCACTCGGCCGGGGCCCCGGCGCGCCCGGCGAGCCAGCGCCGGTAGCTCTCGTCCTCCAGGCCTCGGGCCAGCTCGCTGAACTCGTCCTGCGGGACGGGCGGTCCGGGTGGTTCGGGAAGTGCGGGCGGTTCGCTGTCGGGGAGCCGCCACGGCCGGGCCCGCCCGTCGGTGGCCGGGGCCTCCTCGATCAGGCCGTACCGGGCCAGCTGCCGCAGGTGGAACGAGCACAGCCCGGAACTGAGGCCGAGCCGGGCGGCGGCCTCGGTGGAGGTGAGGGTGCCGCGTTCGGCGAGCAGCTCCAGCAGCGCGGTGCGGACGGCGTGTTCGGGGAGGACGCCGGATCTGACGAGGTCTTCGGTCACTTTGCAAAGTATGCTACTTTGCAAAGTCGACAGCAAGTCCACCGAAGGGGGAGCACCCGTGTCCGAGCTGCGCGACCGTCCGACCGTCCTGAGGATCACCGAGGTGGGGGAGGAGATCCTCCGCCGCACCTGCCGCCCGGCGACCGAGGAGGACTTCGGCAGCGAGCGCCTGGCCCGGCTGATCGACGACATGTTCGCCACCATGTACGTCGCCGACGGCTGCGGCCTCGCCGCCAACCAGGTCGACGTGGACCTGCGGCTGTTCGTCTACGACTGCACCGACGAGGACGGCGTCCGGCACGTCGGACACGTGCTCAACCCGGTGGTCGAGGAACAGGAGCCCGGCCGCCGGCTGGCCGAGGACGTCGAGGGCTGCCTCTCCGTTCCCGGTGCCAACACCCAACTCGCCCGCCCCGCCCACGCGGTGGTGCACGGCGTCGACCAGCACGGTGCCCCTGTGACGATCGAGGGCGTCGGCTACTTCGCCCGCTGCCTCCAGCACGAGACCGACCACCTCAACGGTGGCCTCTACCTCGACCGGCTCTCCGCCCGCGACCGCAAGCGGATGATGAAGCAGACCGCCGACCGCAGGGAGAAGGTCTTCGCCGAGCGCGCCGCCAGGACCGCGAAGGCCGGTTAGGGTGGCGCGGTGACCGAGCCCGCCCACCTCGCCGCCGTCCGCGCGTCGTACGACACCGTCGCCGCCGACTTCGTCCCGGCGGGGCGGCTGGCCGAGCTGCTGGAGCGGGCGGGCTTCACCGTCACCACCCGGCTGGAACAGCCGCATCCGCAGCGAACGGACCGCTCGCACGTCTGCCTGCTGGGGCACGTCTGATCCGGGGCGCTCGTGGGCAGGGGTCTTTCCGGGGTGGGTTCTCCGGGGGGGTCTCCGGGTCGAACCCTGACGGAAGACCAGGGATCACCGGGGCCCCGACCCTGATGCTCGCGGCCCGGCGGGTCGGCAGACTCGTCGACGGGCCGGACTCCTCCGGCCCGATGACGACCAGTCTGGAGCCGAAACACCGTGAACGCCGCTACCCACCGCAGCCGTTGGGCCGTCGTCGCTGCCGCCGGAGCCCTGGCGGCCGCGCTGACGGTCGGCGCCGGCACCCCCGCCCTCGCCGCCGCTCCCGCCGCTCCCGCCGGTGCGGCAGGCGCGTCCGCGCCGGCGCCGCTGGACCGGGCGGCCGTCCGGGCGGCACTGGCCAAGCGGCCCGCTGCCGACGTCTCCGCCGCCTTCGTCCGCATCACCGGCACCACCGGTCGGTTCGAGGGCAGTTCGGCGGAGGACGGCATGGCGGTGGACCCGCACGGCCGGTTCCGGATCGGGTCGGTCTCGAAGGTCTTCACCACCACCGTCGTCCTCCAGCTCGCCGCCGAGGGCCGGATCGACCTGGACGCCACCGTGCGGCAGTACCTGCCGGACTTCCCCTACGAGGGGGTCACCGTCGGCCAGTTGCTCAACCACACCAGCGGACTGCCCAACGGCTCCAACGTGCCCTGGGGCGACGGCAGCACCACCTGGTTCGAGGCCCACCGGCTGGACTCCTTCACCCCCGAGCAGGTCATCGCCACCATGCACGGCTACCCGCTGGGCTTCCGGCCGGGCACCGAGCAGCAGTACAACGGCATGAACACCTTCGTGGCCGGGCTGGTCGTCGAGAAGGTCACCGGCCGCGGCTTCGCCGACGAGCTGCGCGACCGGATCATCCGGCCGCTCGGCCTGCACGACACCGCCCTCCCGGACGGCGACGACCCCGAGCTGCGGCACCCCGCCACCCATCCCTACCTGTCCGTCCCCGACGCCGACGGCGGCACCCACCGGGCGGACGTGACCGAACAGAGCCCCTGGCCCTGGGCGGAGGGCGGCATGATCTCCAGCGCCGCCGACCTGGACCGCTTCATGACCGCCCTGTTCCGCGGCCGGCTGCTCCCCGCGGCCCAGCAGGAGCAGCTGTTCACCGTGCCCGACGTGCCCGTCGCCGCCCACAGCAGCCACTGCCCGGACGGCAAGGCGTGCATGAGCATGGGCCTGGAGCGCCTGCAGTCCCACGGCATCACGGCCTGGGGCAAGACCGGCTCCCGCCCCGGCTCCACCAGCGGGGTCTTCGCCACCCGCGACCTCTCCCGCAAGGTCGTCTACTCGATGGACCCGACCACCCTGAACGGCGCCGAGACGCCGTACGTCCTCGGGCTGGTGGCGGCCTCCTTCGGGCTGAGCTCGGTGGTCTGACGCGGCGTCGCCGTCAGGCCGGACCACCCGCGTCACCACCAGGGAGCGGGATCGCGGGTGGGACCGGCGGTGTCCGGCGGCCGGGCGCCCACCGGTGCCAAAGGGCTGTCCCACTCTTAGACGGGGAGCCGGTCCTCGGGGACGTGGAAACGGTCGCGGAATGCCTGGTGGCCGGGTTCTGTCAGGGGGCGCGCGGTGAGGTCGTTCGTCGGGGTGACCGACCCGAGCGACCCGCGGGTGGAGACCGCCGAGCAGGTGCGGGACCGCGTCCTCGCCACCGTCCGCCACCTGCCCGCCGACCGCCTGGGCACCTGCGACGACAGCGGCCTCGCGCCCTTGGGGGACGACCGGTCCACGTCCCGTGAGACGGCCTCCGCCGAGATCGGGGCCCGGCTGGAGGGTACGGCCCGGGCCGCCGAGCAGCTCGGCCTCTGACCTCCCCGCGCCGGAGGCCGGTCCCTCCTCCTCCCTTGGGGTGAGCCGCGGTTGGCTCGTCCGGGGGAGGCGGCCGGGCCGCGGGACGGAGGTGGCGGACGGCTGGTGTCCGCGACGGTGGACCCATGCTGATGAACCTCCCGGTCGGTGACACCGAACGCCCCGTTCCCGCTTGGGCCCTGCGCCTCGCCAAGGCCCTGCCGCTGGTCCTCCTGCCGCACTGCCTGTGGCGGCTGCCGTTCGCCTTCGGCTTCGAGATGGGCATCGTCGACCCCGGCGGCCCGCCGCACACCTGGTGGGCCACCCCGTACGTCTTCGGCCTGAGCCTGGTCACCGAGGCGCTGGCGCTGCTCACCCTGGGGCTGGTCAGCGGCTGGGGCGAGGTGTTCCCCCGCTGGGTGCCGCTCCTGCGCGGCCGTCGGGTGCCGCCGCTCGGGCCGCTGCTCGCCACGCTGCTGGGCGGCCTGGTGCTGTTCGGCCTCTTCGGCCTCCAGCCGCTGGCCTGGTTCGGCCTGCTGGACGAGGTCGGCTTCGGCAGCGGCTGGTGGGAGGCGCTGGCCCGGGTCTGCATCGGCCCGGCGATGCTCTGGGGGCCGATCACCATCGCCCTCGGCGTCGCCTACTACCGCCGCCGCACGGCCTGAAGGATCCCCGGCGGCGCGGGAAGTCGGCCCGGCCGACCTCCCGCGCCGCGTTTCTCAGTGCGTCCGGTAGTACTCGCCGACGGCGACCAGCCCGGCCCGGGCGGTCAGTTCGTGGACGCCGTCGCCGGTGAGTCGTTCCCGGCGATCAGGGTGTCGGCGAGCCGCTCGGCGGTGGAGTCGTCCAGTGTGCCGTGGCCGAGCAGGAAGCGGTACCAGAACACCCCGTAGACCTGGTCCACGATCAGGTCGAGGTCGGCGTGGTCGGCCAGTTCGCCGCGCTCGCGGCCCCGGGCGAGGAGTTCGTGCAGTGCGGTGCGCCGGGTGGCGGTGAAGGTCCGCATCAGCTCGGCCAGGTGCGGGTCGCGGGCGGCTTCGCGGGCGACGGTGCGCAGTGCGGAGGCGGTGGTGCCGCGCTGGGCGGCGTCGAAGGTGGTCCCGATGAAGGCGCGCAGGTCGGTGCGGAGGGTGCCGGTGTCAGGGTGGTCGGTGACGTCCCGGTCGGCGCGGTCGGTGAGGGCGTCCAGCAGGACGGCGCCCTTGGAGGGCCACCAGCGGTAGACGGTCTGCTTGCCGACGCCGGCCGTGCGGGCGATGGCGTCGATGGTGACGGGCGTGCCGTCGGAGTCGGCGAGCAGGTGGAGTGCCGCGTCCAGGATCGCCCGGTGGGCCGCCTCGTTGCGGCGGCGGCCGGTGTGCGGCCGGACGGCGGAGGCCTGCTCGGCCGAGGGGTCGCTCTTGCTCATCGTGGTCCCTTTCTCCCTTCCCCCGCTTGACAAGACTAGCAGTCTCGGCAACTATCATTACCGGAACTAGCGGTCTCGACAATAACTCGAGCAAGCCGGAAAGGCCCGAACATGAGCACTGCAGCGAACCCCTTCGCCGGACAGCACGTCGTCGTCATGGGCGGCAGCTCGGGCATCGGCGAGGCGACCGCGACCGCCTTCGCCGCCGACGGCGCCGAGGTCGTGATCACCGGCCGCGACCGCGAGAAGCTGGACGCCGCCGTCGCCCGGATCGGTGGCAAGACCAGCGGCACCCGGCTCGACGCCACCGACCCGGCCGCGCTGGCCGCCTTCTTCGCCGGGGCCGGCACCGTCGACCACCTGGTGGTCGCGGTCAGCGGCGCGGCCGGCAGCGGGCCGTTCGCCGAACTCGACCTCGCCGACCTCGCCCACGGCTTCGACGCCAAGTTCTGGCCGCAGGTCCGGGTGCTCCAGGCGGCCCTGCCGCACCTGCGCAAGGACGGCTCGGTCACCCTGATCACCGCCGCCTCGGCCCGCGCCGCCATCCCCGGCACCGCGGGCCTGGCCGCCATCAACGGCGCCCTGGAGGCGATGGTCCCGCCGCTGGCCGTCGAACTCGCCCCGCTGCGGATCAACGCCGTCTCGCCCGGCGTCATCGACACCCCGTGGTGGGACCGCGTCCCCACCGAGCAGCGCACCGCCCTCTTCGACGGCCTGGCCGCCACCACCCCGGTCGGCCGGGTCGGCCGCCCCGAGGACGTCGCCCGGGCGATCCACATGTTCGCCGCCAACACCTTCGTCACCGGCGTGGTGCTCGACTGCACCGGCGGGGCCAACCTGCCCACCGGCCGCTGAGCCCTGCCGGTACGCCGACGGCCCGGCCCGGGACCGCCCCGGGCCGGGCCGTTCCGGTGCACCGCTACGGCACCTGGTGCGGTACCGGGTGCGACGGCTGATGCGACGGCTGGGGCGTCACCACTCCGCCACCCGGTAGTCCTTGAGGAACACCCCCGACACCGGGTGCCCGGCCTCGCCGCGCACGATCGGGTCGTAGACCCGGGCGGCGCCGTCCACGATGTCCAGCGGGGTGCGGAAGCCCCGGGCGGCGATCCGGGTCTTCGTGGGCGCCGGGTTCTCGTCGGTGATCCAGCCGGTGTCCACGGCGCACATGTGCACGCCCTGCGGGGCGAGTTCGGCGGCGCTGGTGCGGGTGAGCATGTTGAGCGCGGCCTTGGCCATGTTGGTGTGGGGGTGGCGCGCCGTCTTGTTGCGGACGGCGAACCGGCCCTCCACCGCAGTGACGTTGACGATGTAGCGGGCGGGGCGCGGGGAGGCGAGCAGCAGCGGCAGCAACCGGTCGCAGAGCAGCGCCGGGGCCAGGGCGTTGACCAGCTGGGTCTCCAGCACCTCCGCCGGGTCGAGCGAACCGAGCGTGGTGGACCAGGAGTTGACGGGCGCGAGGTCGGGCAGCAGTCCGGCCTCGTCGGTGAGGTCCAGCAGCGAACCGGCCCCTGAGGGCAGTTGGGCGACATCGGTGAGCGGGCGGAACCCGGGCGCGTGGGTGACGGCCCGGCGGTCGGTGCCCGGCAGGGCGGTGGACTCCCCGGCCGCCAGCAGGGCGTACGACTCCGGCGGGCGCCGCAGGGTCTGCGCGGCGTTGTTGACCAGGATGTCCAGCGGCCGCCCGTCAGTGCGCAACTCATCGGTCAGGCCGAGGACTTGGCGCGGGTCGCGGAGGTCGATGCCGACCACGGTGAGCCGCTCCCACCACTGCCCGCTGCCCTCGGCGGCGCGGAAGCGGCGGACGGTGTCCTGTGGGAAGCGGCTGGTGACGATCAGCTCGGCGCCGTCCCGCAGCAGCATCAGCGCGAGCTGGAAGCCGATCTTCACCCGCCCGCCGGTGAGCAGTGCCCGGCGCCCGCGCAGGTCGGCGGAGAGGTCGCGGCGGGCGGTGTTGTCGGCCGCGCAGTCCGGGCAGAGCATGTGGTAGAAGCCGTCGACCTGGCGGTACGGCTGCTTGCAGACGTAGCACTTGCGCGGGACGAGCAGCTCGCCGACCGGCCCTCCCGCAGGCGGGAGCGGCGTGTCCTCACGGCGTTGCCGGGCGCCGGTCGCGGTGGCGGCGAGCAGCGCGGCGTCGGCCTGCCGGACGGCCTCCTTGGCCTCCTGGCGGCGGCGTTTGCGGCTCTCCATCACGAAGGAGCTGAGCTGGCGCTCGGCGTGCAGCCGGGTGCGGTCCTGGAAGGGGAGGTCGCGCAGGCGGCCCAGGGTGGCGCTGAACGCGCCGAGTTCCTCGGGGGTGAGGCCCGCCGCGCAGGCGGCTTCGCTGGTCGTGGTGTCGGTGATCAGCTGATGGTGGTCGTCCCGGACCGTCATGTCCGCCCCCTCGTTCCGTACAGGTGGGAGGGACTGTAGTGGACGGTCCGGGAGGATGAGATGCCAATTTCTCCGGCTGTCCGGCCTGCTCAGCCGCAGTCGGAGGTGAGCGAGCCGACCCGGCGGCCGTCCAGCTCGTGCTTGCCGAAGCCGGAGAGCTCCTGCTCGTCCCCGGCGAACCCGGGCTGGTCGTTCAGGCGGATGATGCAGCCGAAGTCGTCGGGGAGCGGGTCGACTGCGGAGCGCGGGAAGATCGGCGGCTCGATGTCCTCCAGCTCGCGCAGTTGGAAGCCCTCCTTGGTGATGTGGGCGTCCTCGTCGAGCAGCAGGCGGCCGGTCAGGTTCGGGCCTTCGAACAGGCAGAGGTGGCCCTTGGGGCAGTGGACGGCCGCGCGGGAGGCCGGGTCCGCGTGGACGGCGGGGGCGGTCGCGGCGGCGAGGCCGAGGGCGGCGGCGGAGGCGAGGGCGGCGCGGATCAGGCGGTGACGCACGGGGGCTCCCAACACGAGGTGGTGACCGACGGTGTCGTCGGGGTCACCGCATGCTAGATGGTTCCCGGTCGAACGGTCGGCGCCACGCGGGCGGCCGGGCGGTCCCCGGGGAACGGGCCGGGGCGCCGACGGCCCCCGGCCCGCCGGGGCCCCGGAAGTGCTGCGGCTCAGCCCGTGTACTGGCTGAAGACCTTCGCGAACTCGTACGGCTGCTGCGGGATGTTGGTGCACTTGGCCAGCGAGCCGGTGCAGGCGTTGGCGTCCCGGGTGGCGTCCCAGAAGGCGAGCAGGCCGAGGCGGTTCTGCCGGGCGAAGGTCACCAACTGCTGGGCCGCGGCCTGGTTGTAGATCTGGTGGTCGTCGTTCTCGCCGATCATCGGGGTGACCCCGACCATGGCCCACAGCCGGGCGTCGGTCTTCGCCGGGTAGAGCGCCTTCAGCTGGCCGAAGGTCGCCTGCGCGGCCTGGACGGCGGCGTTGCCGTAGTCGCTGCCGGAGCGGTAGTAGTCCATCGCCATGACGTTCACCAGGTCGAGGTCGACCCCGGCGTCCCGGGCGGACTTGACGACGGCGACGCCGTCGCTGGTCAGGCCCTCGGGCAGGACGGGCAGGGTGAGCGAGACCTTGAGGCCCGGGTGGGCCTGCTGGAGCTTGGCGAGGGCGGCGGAGCGGCGGTCGTTGGAGGCGGTGTCGGCGATCGCCGCGCCCTCGATGTCGTAGTCGACGTAGCGCAGGTTGTAGGCGTTGACGACCGCGTCGTACTCGTTGAACAGCGAGTCCACCGAGGTGCAGGCGGCGGCGAGTTCGGTGCCGCTGGCGCCGCCGAAGGAGAGCTTGACGTCGCCGCCGGCCGCGCGCAGCGCGTCGACCTGGTCCTTGGCCCAGCCGGTGCGCGGGTCGTAGGCGTTGAACCAGCTGGCCTTGCAGCCGACGCCGGTGACGAAGCCCATGGTGTAGCCCTTGACGCCGCCGGCCTTGGCCATGTCGGGCATGGACGGGGTGGGCCAGGCGCCCATGTCGATGTACGGGGCGACCGGGAGCGCGACGTTCGGCGGCGGGGTGGTCGGGCCGCCGGTGGGGGTTCCGCTCGGCGGGGTGGTCGGCGGGGTGGTCGGGCCGCCGCCGGGGCCGGTGAGGGTGACGTCGTCGGCGAGGTAGGCGCCCTGCCCGTACCACCCGTGCAGGTAGACGGTGATGCTGGTGGTGCTCGGACCGGTGGTGAAACCGGCCGACAGCTGCTGCCAGTTGGTGCCGCCCGGGGTCCACACGGCGGGGTCGGTGACGCCGCTGCCGGTGGCGCCGAGGTAGACGTACTGACCCTGCACCCAGGCGCTGAGGGTGTAGCTGGTGTTGGGCTGGACGCTCACGGTCTGGCCGCACTGCGCGGTGTCACTCGCGCCGACCGCCCCCTTGAGCGCGTACGTCCCGCTGTGCGCACCGGAGTTGACGATGCTCCCGGTGGTGGCGGAACAGCTCCACGGGGCGAGTGTGCCGCTCTCGAAGCCGCCGTTGGCGAGCAGGTCGGCGTCGGCGGCACCGGCGTTCCCGGCGAGGGTGGCGAGGCCGCCGGCGGCGAGCACGGTGGCGGCGGCGAGGCTCAGCAGTTTTGTCCGGCCGGCGGGGCGGCGGTGGGTGGGGGCGTGCTGGGGCGCGCTGGGCATGGGGGTGCCTCTCGGGACGTGGGGCCGTCCGCGCCGTGAAGGGGGGAGACACGGGGCGGGCGGCAGCATGGGGGCTGGTCCGGTGCGGGGAGGAGCGCGGTGCTGAGGATCAAACTGGACTAGACCAGCTGTGCACGTCAAGCACTTCCGGGCTTCCGGGGCCCTCCGAGGGCAGGTTTCAGGGCGGGTTCAAGGAGGTCCGTCGGTCAAAGTTCCCGACTCGCAGCCGAAGTGATCGATCGTCAGTCATGATCGATCGTGGGCGCCGCCCCACCGCAGGACCAGCCGGAAACCAGACAGGAGCACCGTCATGCGCAACGCCCCGTTCGGCAGCAACGGCCCGGAGATCGGCGTCATCGGCCTCGGCTGCATGGGGATGACCTTCGCCTACGACGTGGGCAGCCGGGACGACGAGAAGTCCGTCGGGGTGATCCGCCAGGCGCTGGACCTCGGCGTCACCCTGATCGACACCGCCGACATGTACGGCCCGTACACCAACGAGGAGGTGGTCGGCGCCGCGCTGGCCGGCCCCCACCGCGAGCGCGCCTTCCTGGCCACCAAGGTCGGCATCGTCCCCGGCGGCAGCGGCCAGGACGCGGCCCGCGACGGCAGCCCCGAGCACGTGCGGCGCTCGGTCGACGACAGCCTGCGCCGCCTCGGCACCGACCACCTCGACCTCTATCAGCTGCACCGGGTCGACCCGGCCGTCCCGATCGAGGAGACCTGGGGCGCGCTGGCCGAGACCGTCCGGGCCGGCAAGGTCCGCCGGATCGGGCTCTCCGAGGTGGGCGTCGAGGAGATCCGGCGGGCGCAGGCCGTGCACCCGGTGGCCTCGGTGCAGTCCGAGCTGTCGCTGTGGACCCGGGACGCACTGGCCGAGGTGCTGCCGTACACCGAGGAGCAGGGCATCGCCTTCCTGCCGTACTCGCCGCTCGGCCGGGGCTTCCTGACCGGCAGCATCACCTCCCTGGACGAGCTGCCCGAGGACGACTTCCGCCGCCGGCTGCCCCGCTTCCAGCAGGAGGCGCTGCAGGCCAACCTGGAGCTGGTCGGGCGGGTCCGGGCGGTCGCCGAGCGGATCGGTGCCTCGCCCGCGCAGGTCGCGCTGGCCTGGGTGCTGGCGCAGGGCCGGTACGTCTTCCCGATCCCGGGCACCAAGACGCCGCGCTACCTGCTGGACAACGCGGGCGCGGCCGCGATCGAGCTCTCGGCGGCCGACCTGGCGGAGCTGGACGCGCTGCCGGACGCGGCGGGCGGGCGCTACTACTGAGCCACCGGGCGGGCCCCGGGGTCCGCCCGTCGCTCCATGACCCACACCTGCTGCCGTCCGGTCTCGCCCGGCGCCCGGACGGCGGCCTCGGTGACCCGGTCCAGCCGGTAGCCGAGCTTGCGCGGGACGGCCGCGCTGGCGCCGTTCGCCTGGTCGCAGCGGATCTCGACCCGGGCGATCCCGGGCAGCGCCAGCGCGGCCTCGGTCAGCGCCCCGGCCGCGGCGGTGGCGATGCCGCGGCCGACGTACCGGGCGGCGACCCAGTAGCCGATCTCCAGCGCGCCCGGGCCGATCCGCCCGTGCAGCCCGAGGGCCGCGACCACCCGGCCGGGCGCCGTGTCCAGGTCGGCCAGGTACATGAAGTCCGTTCCGGCCTCCCAGGCGGCGGTGCCGGCCCGGGTCCGCTCGGCGGTCCGGGCCCGGCTGGGGGCCTCGTCCGCCCAGTCCAGCCAGGGCCGCAGGTGCTCCAGGTTGGTGTGCACGGCCCGGTGCAGGGCCGGCGCGTGGGTGCTGCGGCGGCGGTGCAGGGAGAGGCCGCCGGGCAGCCGCAGCAGTTCCGGCGGCCGCCCCGCGGTCACCTCCGGTGCCGCCCGGGAGGGCTCGCGGGACGGCGGCCGCGCCCGCCCGCAGGACTGCGACTGTGCTGGGCTCATGGCGGCGATTATGTCCTTGGCCCGGACCTGCCACATCCGGACGGAGGTGCATCCGGGGCCCCTCCGTCCGGCGGGTGCGTTCGCTGCCCCGGCGCGTCGGTCCCGGGCCGCGGGCGCGTCGTGCCCGGTGCCCCCCGGCGCGTCAGAGCCTGATCATCACCTCGTCGAGCTCCTTGCGCCGCAGGTCCGGCACGCGCGCCCCCTCGGCCGGGTAGCCGACCGGGATCACATAGGCGGCGCGCTCCTCCGCCGGGCGGTCGCACACCTCGTTGAGGAAGCGCATCGGGCTCGGCGTGTGGGTCAGCGTCGCCAGCCCGGACTGGTGCAGCGAGGCCAGCAGCAGCCCGACCGCGATCCCCACCGACTCCTTGGTGTAGTACGGGCGCGGCGAGTTGGGGCCCTTGTGCACCTCGAAGACCACGATCACGGCCGGCGCGTCCTCCAGGAACGGCTTCCGCCAGTCGGTGCCGATCGGCGCCAGGGCCGCCAGCCACTCCTCGGACGCCCGGTGCCCGTAGAACTCGCGCTCCTCCGCCTCGGCCGCCTCGCGCAGGAGCCGCTTGCGCTCCGGGTCGGTGATCACCACGAACCGCCAGGGCTGGACGTGGGCGCCGCTGGGCGCGGTGCTCGCGGTGCGCACGGCCCACTCGATCACCCCGTCCGGGATCGGCTCGGTGGAGTAGTCGCGGACGGTCCGGCGCTGCGCCATCACGTCGTGGAAGGCCTTGCCGCGGGCCTCGGCTTGGTGGGCCGGCACCGTCATCGGGGTGAGCGGGACGGTCGGGTGGGGCGTCCCCGCCACTGCGCTGTCAATCGTGTCAACCATGGCCGACAGCACAGCACATGACGGCCGCTCCGGGAAGAGGTAGAGACCAATTCCGGGAGCGGCCGACCATCGCGAGCGGCGGGCTGCAGTGCGGGGCGTCGGCGCGGGGCTTCAGCGTGGGGGCTACAGCTCGTGCACCCGGCCGTCCCGGACCTCGATCCGCCGGTTCACCGTCACCGTGTCCAGCATCCGCCGGTCGTGGGTGACCAGCAGCAGGGTGCCGGTGTACGAGCCGAGCGCCGACTCCAACTGCTCGATCGCGGGCAGGTCCAGGTGGTTGGTGGGCTCGTCCAGCACCAGCAGGTTGACCCCGCGCGCCTGCAGCAGTGCCAGCGCGGCCCGGGTGCGCTCGCCGGGGGAGAGGGTGCCCGCCGGGCGCCGCACGTGCACCGCCTTGAGGCCGAACTTGGCCAGCAGGGTGCGCACCTCCTCCTCGGTGAACTCCGGTACGGCGGCCGCGAAGGCGTCCGACAGCGGCTCCCCGCCGAGGAAGAGCCCACGCGCCTGGTCCACCTCGCCGACCACCACGCCCGAGCCCAGCGCGGCGTTGCCGGAGTCGAGTTCGAGCCGACCGAGCAGCGCGGCCAGCAGGGTGGACTTGCCCGCCCCGTTGACGCCGGTGATGGCGACCCGGTCGGCCCAGTCGATCTGCAGGTCCACCGGGCCGAAGGTGAAGTCCCCGCGCTTGGCGACGGCCGCGCGCAGGGTGGCCACCACCGAGCCGGAGCGCGGCGCGGTGGCGATCTCCATCCGCAGCTCCCACTCCTTGCGCGGCTCCTCGACCACGTCCAGCCGCTCGATCATCCGCTGGGTCTGCCGGGCCTTGGAGGCCTGCTTCTCGGTGGACTCGGTGCGCTTCGCCTTGGCGTTCTTGTCGTTGTCGCCGCTCTTGCGACGTGCGTTGCGGACGCCGTGCTCCATCCAGTTGCGCTGCATCTGCGCGCGGGCCTCCAGCGAGGACCTGGTGTCCGCGTACTCCTCGTACTCCTCGCGGGCGTGCCGACGGGCCACCGCCCGCTCCTCCAGGTACGCCTCGTAGCCGCCGCCGTACAGGTTGACCTGCTGCTGGTGCAGGTCCAGCTCCAGCACCTTGGTGACGGTGCGGGCCAGGAACTCGCGGTCGTGGCTGATCAGCACGGTGCCGGCGCGCAGGCCCTTGACGAAGGACTCCAGCCGCTCCAGGCCGTCCAGGTCGAGGTCGTTGGTGGGCTCGTCCAGCAGGAACACGTCGTAGCGGGAGAGCAGCAGCGAGGCCAGGCCGGCCCGGGCGGCCTGGCCGCCGGAGAGCGCCGTCATCGGCAGGTCGAGGGAGACCTTCAGGCCGAGCGAGTCGGCCACCTCCTCGGCCCGCTCCTCCAGGTCAGCGCCGCCGAGGTCCAGCCAGCGGTCCAGGCTCGCCGCGTACGCGTCGTCGGCGCCCGGGCGGCCCTCGACCAGGCCCTCGGTGGCCTCGTCCAGCTCGGCCTGGGCGGCCGCCACGCCGGTGCGCCGGGCCAGGAAGTCGCGCACCGACTCGCCCTCGCGCCGCTCCGGCTCCTGCGGCAGGTGGCCGACGTTGGCGCTGGCCGGGCTGAGCCGCAGCGAGCCGCCCTCAGGGGTGTCCAGGCCGGCCAGCAGCCGCAGCAGGGTCGACTTGCCGGCGCCGTTCACGCCGACCAGGCCGACCACGTCGCCGGGGGCGACGACCAGGTCCAGGCCGGAGAAGAGGGTGCGTTCGCCGTGGCCGGCGCTGAGGTCCTTGACTACGAGTGTGGCGCTCATGATGGGGCCGATTGTAGGAGGACCGGGGCCCGAGCCGGAAAAGCCGGGGGCCGTGAGCCGGAAGAGCCAGGGGCCGCGACCGCGCCCGATCGGCGGTCGCGGCCCCTGGGCGGGCGCTACCCGTCGATCACTTGGCCTTCTTGGAGAAGTAGTCGAACATGTGCGCCGCGACGTCCTCCAGGTAGGGGCCGGCCTCGTAGGTGTTGGCGCCGTTGCCGACGGAGGTGTCGCTGACCAGGGCCGGCTTGCCGTCCTTGGTGGTGTACCAGCCGCCGCCGCTGCTGCCGCCGGTCATGTTGCAGCCGATCATCAGCATCGCCGGGCGGCTCGGGTCACCGGGCTTGGCGGCCGGCTTGCCACCGTCGCAGTGCTCCAGCTCGACGCCGTCGAAGGGCTTGCCCTCCGGGAAGCCGTAGTTGGCGACGGAGGCGAGCTGGTCGCGCGGGGCGTTGAACCACAGCGGCACCGAGCCGCCGACGGTCTCCTCCAGCGACTTGCCGTTCGGGTCCGGGTTGGCGACCTTGATGATGCCGAAGTCGTACTGGCTCCACGGGCCGCCGCGCTCCGGGTCGGCCTCCTGGGTCCACTGCGGGGAGACCATGCCGGCGGTCGCGCCCCACTCGCCGTACGGCTCGGCGTCGTCCAGCTTGGACTTCTGCTTGTTGCCGTTGCTCAGCACGCCGTTGCTGTTGAAGGCGGGGGCGAAGGTGATGTCGGTGTAGTACTTGTTGCCCTTGCCGCCGTGCAGGCAGTGGCTCGCGGTCCACACCAGGTTGCTCTTGCCGGGGTTGGCCGGGTCGGAGACGACGGTGCCGGAGCACACGTAGTCGTCGTTGCCGTCCTTGAAGAAGATCTTGCCGTTGACGTGCATGTTCTTCGGGAACGGGTGCGCCACCGGCTTCGCCGCGACCACCGAGGGCAGCTGGTCCGGGCCGGTCGGCGGCTGCGCGCCGGTGGGCTGGGCCGGGGCCGCGCCGGTCGGCTGGGCCGGCGCCTGCGAGGGGCTCTGGGTCGGCGCCTGGGGCAGCGGCTTCGGCTTGGCGTTCAGCAGCTTCTGCAGGGTCCAGTAACCCTTGACCGCCGGGGTGATCACGTTGGCCTGGGCCCACTTGTCCCAGTCCTCGAGCTTCCAGGTCTTCAGCTCTTCGACCGTCGGCAGCTTGATCGGAGCCGCGCCCGGCTTCCCGGAGGCGCTGGCCGCGACCGACGGCGCGGCGGTCTGGGCACCGGCCGGGTCACTGTTGTCCGGCCCGCAACCGGTGGCGACCACCATGGTCAGCGCGGCGACGGAAGCGCCCAGGACGGCACGGCTCGGCCGGGATATCGGTGACATGAGTTCAAATCCCCCTGTTGACTACCGCCATACGGCCCGTTCTCCTCGGGTACGGCCCCGGGGCCGCAGGTATGGCAGGTGAGGAGTCTGCCATGCGGATAAGGAACTCCTTACACCCGGCCCCGGCCGGTACGAGGCTGTCACCGGATCGGCACGGGATCGGCACCGGGCCTCCGTCCGGGCTCCGTCCGGCCTCCGTCCGGGCTCCGTCCGGCCTCCGTCCGGGCTCGGTCCGGGCTCGGTCCGGGGTCCGTCCGGGCTCCTCCTCCGGGCTCCGTGCGGCCTTCCTCTCCGGGCTCCGTGCGGCCCTCGAAAATCGGTTGCATGCCTCCGTCGGGGCTTCTAGCGTGGTTCGCGTCATCCGCCAGACAAGGAGAAGGCCGTTGCTCTACTGAGGTCCCGGGACACCGCCCCCGCCGCGCAGGCCCTGCCGCCGCGTGGTGTGCGAGTGTGCGACCTCAGTCACGGCCCCCTGGCGCCTCGTTGCGCTGCCCTCCTGTCGTTCGGCCGTACCGGTTCCGCACCCGCGGTGTCTCCCCGTGTTGCTCGTCACCCTTTCAGCAACCACCCGGGAGGCCTTGCATGGCACAACCCACCACCGCCGTCCTCTGCACCGACCTCGCGTTCGAGTGGCCCGACGGCAAATCCGTCCTGGACGGCTTCCACCTCGCTGTCGGTTCCGGCCGCACCGGATTGATCGGCCTGAACGGCGCCGGCAAGTCCACCCTGCTGCGGCTGATCGCCGGCGAACTCACCCCCACCGGCGGCACCGTCCGGGTCGCGGGCGAACTCGGTCACCTCCCGCAGGGACTCACGCTCGACACCGGCCTTCGGGTCGACGAGGCGCTCGGCATCCGGGCCGCCCGCGAGGCCCTGCACGCCATCGAGTCCGGCGACACCGACCAGCGGCACTTCGACGCCGTCGGCGACGACTGGGACGTCGAGGAGCGCGCCCGCGCCACCCTCGACCGGCTCGGCCTGCGCAGCCTCGACCTCGACCGCACCACCGGCGAACTCTCCGGCGGCGAGGCGGTGTTGTTGCGGCTGGCCGCCCTGCTGCTGCGCCGCCCCGACGTACTGCTGCTGGACGAGCCCACCAACAACCTCGACCGGGCCGCCCGCGAGCGGCTCTACGAGACGGTGGCCGGCTGGCAGGGCGTCATGGTGATCGTCAGCCACGACCGCGAGCTGCTCCAGCACGTCGACCAGATCGCCGACCTGCGGGACGGCGGAGTCACCTGGTACGGCGGCAACTTCGCCGAGTACGAGCGCACCCTCGCGGCCCAGCAGGAGACGGCCGAGCGGCTGCTGCGCAACGCCGAGGCCGACGTCCAGCGCCAGAAGCGGGACTTGGTCGACGCCCGCACCAAGCTTGACCGCAGCGCCAGTTACGGCAAGAAGCGCTCGGTCACCCGCAACGACCCGCACATCATCGCCGGGATGCTCAAACGCAAGGGCCAGGAGACGGCGGGCCGGCTCACCGGCATGCACACCGAACGCCTGGAGGAGGCCAAGGCGCGGCTCACCGCCGCCGAGGAGGCGGTGCGCGACGACGCCGAGATCCGGATCGACCTGCCGCGCACCGCCGTGCCGGCCGGGCGCACCGTGCTCACCCTGCAGAAGGTCGGGCTGCCCACCGGCGGCACCGTCGACCTCGACCTGCGCGGCCCCGAGCGGATCGCCCTGGTCGGGCGCAACGGATCCGGCAAGACCACACTGCTGCGCACCATGGCGGGCGAACTCGCCCCGCTGGAGGGCATGGTCACCACCCAGGTGCCGCTGCGCCACCTGCCGCAGCGGCTCGACCTGCTGGACGACGGGCTGACGGTCGCGGAGAACGTCAAGCTGTTCGCCCCCGGTGCCGGGGACAACGCCGTCCGCGCCCGGCTGGCCCGCTTCCTGTTCCGCGGCGGCCGGGCCGACCAGCCGGCCGGCACCCTCTCCGGCGGCGAACGGTTCCGCGCGACGCTGGCCGCCCTGCTGCTGGCCGACCCGCCACCGCAGCTGCTGCTGCTCGACGAGCCGACCAACAACCTGGACCTCGCCAGTGTCCGCCAGCTCACCCAGGCGCTGGCCGCCTACCAGGGCGCGCTGGTCGTGGTCAGCCACGACCTGCCGTTCCTGCGCGGCCTGGGCCTGACCAGGTGGCTGGAGCTGGACGGCGAACTGAGGGCGGTGGATCCGATGTAGCGGTTAGGCCGTGTCTGACAAATGATCATCTGGCTGGCTTGCGGAGCCACGTTGTCCGCAGCCTGAAGGCCCAGCAGGTCGCTCGTGGTGGCCGGGCCGGCTGCTCCCCAGCTTTGGGAATCGGGTTTCGGTTGCTGGCAGGATGGCCGGATGGACGACGACACTGCCCCCACCTGGGTCGACGAGGTCAGCCTCCGTGCGGCCTGTCCGCCGGCGGTGAGCGAGGCGCTCATGCGGCTCGCCGCGGCTGCCCGCCACGACAGCGCGGAATTCGAGCAGGCGCTGTTTGGTCTGGCGCGGCGGTGCGCGGAGGCGCCTGTTGAGGCCCTGGAACTACTCGTCGCGGCCACGGCGGCACAGGATGTGAAGCTGCGGCGCGCGGGGATCGAGGGCCTCGGCATTTTCGGACCCGACGCCGTGGCGCACGCGCCGATCATCGCCGCCGCGCTCTCCGACCCGGATCCCGATGTGCGGTCGGCAGCGGATGTCTCTCTCAAATCCGTACTCAGGCGGAACGAGCCTGACGAGGAACTCCGCGCTGCCGTTCGCCGGGCAGTCGAGCAGGTCGAGCAACGGCAGCCGAGAGACGTTAAGTGATCATCGGGCTGGTTCGCGGAGCCAGAGGATCAGGGAGGCCAAGACGACTCCGGCCCGGTATCGGTCGGCGAGTTTGTCGAAGCGGGTGGCGATCGCGCGGAACTGCTTAAGGCGGGCGAAGCATCGTTCGAGCACGTTGCGGCCGCGGTAGATCTCCTTATTGAAGGTGGGTGGTCGGCCGCCGAGGGCTCCGCGTCGCCGGCGGTTGGCCTCTTGGTCGCGGCGTTCGGGGATCGTGACGGCGATGCCCCGGCGCCGCAGCAGGTGGCGGATCGCTCTGCTGGAGTAGGCCTTGTCGCCCAGCACTCGGTGCGGTGTCGTGCGCGGACGGCCCGTGCTGGCGCGCGGGATCCGGATGCCGTCGAGGACCTGGCCGAACGTGGTGGCGTCGTTGGCGTTGCCTGGGGTGAGCACGATCGACAGGGGCAGGCCGCGGCCGTCGACGGCGAGGTGCACCTTGGTGGTCAGCCCGCCGCGGGACCGGCCGAGGGCCTGGCGCGCCTGCGAGCGGCCCGGATCTTCCAGTTTGTCCCCGTCTGCGGCCCCTTTTTTCGGGCGCCGGCGGCGTGCTGGTGGGCCCGGTTGATTGTGGAGTCGACGGCGACGGTCCACTCGACCCGCCCTACCGCGTCGTCCCGGACCTGGACGTGTTCGAGGAGCTTCGCCCAGGTCCCGTCCGATTCCCAGCGGGCGAACCGCTCGTAGACGGTCTGCCATGGCCCATAGCGTTCCGGGAGGTCCCGCCACGGAGCCCCAGTCCGCAGCCGCCACAGCACCCCGTTGACCACCTGCCGGTGGTCACGCCACGGACGACCACGCCCATCCACCTGCGGCAACAGGGGTTCTATCCGTTCCCACGCCGCGTCCGTCAACTCACCTCGACCCGCCACAAGATCAATTGTCAGACACGTCCTAGTGCCGTCGGTCGCCTCCCGCGTCCTCGGCGAGCACCCGGCGGGCCGTGCTCAGGGCGGAGTCCTTGAGCGCGGCCAGCTCCTCGGGGCTGTAGACCGGGGTCCGGAGGTCCGGCGCGATGCCCGGGCCGTCGAAGGTGCTGCCGTTCCGGGTGAGGTACTCCTCGTTTGGCAGCACCACCGCGAAGTCCGGCGAGAGCGGCTTGATCAGGACGTCCGAGAAGACGCCCTGGGTGTTCTCGCCGATCCGGGTCACCCGCGGGGACCGTCCCATCAATGCCTGGGCGAAGGTCTCCGCGGCGCTGGCCGAGATCGAGGAGGTGAGCAGCGCCACCGGCCCGGTGAAGTGCTCGCCGTCCGAGGGCAGCACGGGGACGGGTACGGGCCGGGTGAACTTCGTCGGGTCGGCCGGGTCGTCGCGCGCCACCTTCCGGTAAGCGAGGTACGGGCGGTCGGTGAGCCGGGCGGCGATGTGCAGCCCGAGCGCGTCCGAGCCGCCGCCGTTCAGCCGGACGTCGAGCACCAGGCCGCTGAGCCGGTCCGGATCGGCGAGCAGGGCGTCAAGGGCCTTGTCCAGCTCGGCGACCTGGCTGCGGTAGTCGCCGTCGGTGTAGCCGTCGAAGCTGCCCACCCGCAGGTAGCCGACGCCGTCGGGGAGCCGGCTCACGCCGAGCTTGCCGCCCGCGAAGAGCTGCTCCGGGCCGGTGAGCTGGGCCGCGACGGCCTGTCCGGCCCGGGCGGTCAGCTCCTCGGTGCGTACCGTCGAGCCGGGCCGCCGCCCGCCGAACACCGGTTTCGGCTGTCCGTCGACGATCCGCGCCAGTCCGGTGTGGGCGTCGCCGAGCGGCCGGAGCATGTCGACGAAGACCTCCTGCAACTGATCGGTGGACGTCGCCGGGGTGATCCGCCGCCGCTGCTCGTCCCGGACGGCGTGCCAGTCGATCCCCTTGGCCGCGAAGAAGGGGTAGTTCTCCTCGAAGTCCTCCCAGAACCGGTCGAAGACCGCGAGCGGGCCGTTCGGCGCCGGGGTGGTGCACAGCGGTGGCAGCGCCGGGATCCGGTTCAGCTCCTTGGTGCCGACCCCGCCCTCCTCGCGCTCGACGGCCCGGTTCCGGCTCTTCGGGGTGAGGGACACCGCGTCGTTGCCCATGACGTAGCGGACGGCGCCGTCCGGCCCGGCGGGGCCGGCCTGCGTCGCGGTGATCCAGCCGGGCACGCAGCTGTGCGCGGTCACGTCGTAGGTGGTCAGCCGACCCCCGGCGACGGAGACCACCGTGCCGTAGCCGTCCATCCGCCAGACCCCCTGCAGCGGATCGCCCTTCTGCCCTTGCCCCTGTGCTCCGGCCACCCCTTCGGCCGGCGTCACCCCGTGCGCCGCCGCCGCTCCCGACGCCGCCTCCTCGGCCGACGCCGCTCCCGACGTCACCACGGCGACCGTCGTCGCCAGTGCCGCCGTCACGACCGCGGCGGCCGCCGCCCTGCCGATACCCCTGTGCGTCATCTCCGGCCTCCGCCGAATCCCGGCCTCCCCCTGCGGAACCCCTCCGCCGCCGTGCCGCCGACGTTAGGACCCTGGGCCCCGCCCGGGCGTCATCCGACGCGCCGCTGCCGTACCCTCCTGTGGGTCCACTCGTCCGCCCGCCCGAACAGCCTCTGGAGGGATGGACGGCAAACCGTTTGACGGCGGGTGGAAATCCGTCGCACCGGGTCCAACTGCCGTGCGCTGCAGTACCATCGGCGACATGCCTGCGCTCAACATCGAGTACACGGAGCACGAACTCGCCGCGATCCGCGAGGCCGCCGCCGCGGACGGCAAGAGCGTCAAGGCGTACGTTCACGACCTCAGCGTGCGGGAGCAGCAGCGGCGGGTCTTCGTCGACCACGCCGTGGCGTTCTGGAAGGACCACCGGGCGGAGTTCGACGCCGCGGCCCAGGAGGACTCGCCCGCCGCGTGAGGCGCGGGGGAGCGGCCCGGTGAGCGGCCGACCAGGCGCCGGGTCAACACCGCCCAGCTCGGCCACGACGCCGACCGTCCTGGTGCGCGGTCGGCCGAGTGGATCCGGCCGGGAGTCGAGCTGTCAGGCGCGGGCGAGCTTCCCGGCGACTCGGGTGCCCAGCCGGTCCAGGCCGACGACGGCGAGGCCGAGCACGATGAACTCGACCGTCAGCTGGGCGATCTGGCCCCAGACGTAGCCGTAGCCCTTGGTGGTCGGGTCGAAGAAGAAGTACGGGTAGGGCGTCGGGAAGTCGCCGAACAGCGCGTTGCGGGCGAGCACGATCGCCGCGTAGCCGAGCGGGAAGGCCAGCCAGAGCGGTATGTCCTTCCAGGCCGCCGCGTTGCGCGGCTTCAGCACCAGCCAGTCGATCAGCACCATCACCGGCGTGACGTAGTGCAGGAAGAAGGAGGACCAGTGCGCCAGCCGGTCCGGTCCGCTGACCAGTCCGGGCAGCGGGCTGGCGCCGTGCTGGAGCAGGACGTGCGAGACCAGGCCGGTGATCAGGATGTACAGCGTCGCCGCCCCGCGCAGCCGGGGTGCGGGGGCGTCCACGGTGTCGCGCTTGACCATCCAGTACACCGCGCCGATGAAGTAGCCGAGCACGATGACGTTGCTCTGCACGGTGAAGTACACCAGCGAGGCGGTCCCGAGGGACAGGCCGAGGCCCGCCGAGAGCACGATGCCCATGCGCCACCACAGCGCGGGGCGGGTCCGGACGGTCATACGGTCACCAGTTCGTTCCAGGCGATACGGGAGGTATCGGACGTCGGGAGGGGGAGATCGCACTCTACTTCCTGGCCCCGGCCGGATGGAACTCGTGTACGAACTTCGTGCAGGAGTCCTCCGGGTCACCCCGGCAGTACGAACCCCGACTCGTACGCCGCGATCACCGCCTGTGTGCGGTCCCGGGCCCCCAACTTGGCCAGCACGCTGCCGACATGGGTCTTCACCGTCTCCTGGCTGACCACCAACTGCCGGGCGATCTCCCCGTTGTTGAGCCCGGTGGCCATCAACCGCAGCACCTGCCCCTCCCGTTCGGTCAGCCGACCGATCGGCCCCCGGTCGGCGGCGGCCCCCCGCCGGCCGTCCGCGCCGTGCCGCAGCGCGAGGTCGCGCACCGCCGCCGGGAACAGCAGCGAGTCCCCGCGCGCGACCAGCCGCACCGCCTGGACCATCTCCTCCGCCCGCGCCCGCTTCAGCAGGAACCCGGCCGCGCCCGCCCGCAGCGCGTCGTACACGTGGTCGTCGTGCTCGAAGGTGGTGACGACCAGGATCCTCGGCGGCTCGGCCATCCCGCCGACCAGCTGCTCGGTGGCCCGGATCCCGTCGATGCCGGGCATCCGGACGTCCATCAGCACCACGTCCGGGCGCAGTTCGCGCACCAGCGGGACGACCTCGGCGCCGTCGGCGGCCTCGCCGACCACGAAGAGGTCCGGCTCGGCGTCGATCACCACCCGCAGGCCCATCCGGACCAGCCGCTCGTCGTCCGCGATCACCACCCGGATGCCGGCCACCCCGTTCCCGCCGGCCGTTCCGCCGTCGCCGCTCATCCCGCTCCCGGCGCCCGTGCCGTTCCCGCCGCTCATCCCGCAGTCCCTCCCACCGGCAGCCAGACGGCCAGCCGCCACGTCGTCCCGTCCTCGCTCGGCCCCACCGCGCTCCCGCCGCGCAGGGCCGCCGCCCGTTCCCCGATCCCGCGCAGCCCGCGCCCGCCGCCGGGGCGGCTCGGGCGGGACGGGCCCAGCGGATTGGTCAGTTCGATCTCCAGTCGGTCCGCGTCCAGCCCGACCCGCAGTCCGGCCGGGGCCGGCCCGGCGTGCCGCAGCACATTGGTGAGGCCCTCCTGCACGATCCGGTACGCCTCCCGGGAGACCTCGACGGGAAGCGCGCCCAGGCCGGGCGCCAGCTCGGCGTCCACCGTCACGCCGGTGCGGGCGAGTTGGCGCAGCAGGTCGTCCAGCCCGGCCAGCGTGGGCCCGGCCGGAGCGGCGCCGCCGTCCTCCTCCTCGCGCAACAGTCCGAGCACGGTGTCCAGTTCGGCGACCGCCCCGCGTGCGGTCTCCTCGATCGCCCGCAGCGCCTCGGCGGCGAAGTCCGGGTCGGTGCGCAGCACCCGGGCGGCCGCCGAGGCCTGGATGCCGACCGCGCTGAGCGCGTGCCCGACCGAGTCGTGCAACTCGCGGGCCAGCCGGTTGCGCTGGGCCAGTACGGTGGCCCGGCGTTCGGCAGCGGTCAGCCGTTCCTCCGGGGTCGGGCCGAGCAGCTCGGGCGCCCAGCGGGCCAGCAGCGCACCACAGGCGGCACTGCTCCCGACGATCAGCAGCAGGACGGCCAGGCCCAGCGCGGGGCCGGTGAACATCCAGGCGGGGAAACGATCCGTCCAGTAGCCGGCCAGGTCCCCGGGCCAGATGAGGCCGAACAGCAGCACCACCGCGAACGGCACCCCGGCCAGCGTCATCCCGGCGACCACCCCGCCGCAGAACAGGTGCAGCACGAAGAACAGCGAGGTGCGCCGGCGGGCCGCCCAGGACCGGGACGGCCCGGTGGCCAGCTCCTCCGGCCGGGCCACCGCGCACAGCGCCCGGGCGGCGGCGCCCTCCAGCCCCCGCACCGTCGGCACCAGCGCGGTGACCGCGGCCATCGGCAGCGAGGTGAACAACGCGACGAGTTGCAGCAGTGCTTGGCGCACGTGCCCCTGGTTCGGGTTGAGCGCCCCGAGCCCCACCACCGACAACAGGTAGTACGGCATCAGCAGGGCGCCGCCCAGCACCAGGTGCACCCAGCGCAGCCGGGCCCGCCGCCCCAGCAACGCCTCGCCCGCCCGCCGGATCCGGCTGCCCCCCGTGCTCATCCGGGCGACTTTACGTCAGCGGCGGCCTCCCGGGCGCCGCGTTCCGTCAGTGCCACCGCGCCCGCGGCCAGGATCAGTACCCCGGTCACCACCTGGGCGGCCTCTACCAGGGGCATCAGCCCGGGCACCGCCATCCGCAGGTCGGTCACCCCGGTCGTGGTCGTGCCGGTCGTGGTCGCGCCGAAGGCGACCAACTGCCAGCTGCCCCAGCCGAACAGCGAACCGGCCGCCGTCCACGCCACCAGCAGTGGCCCGCTGAGCCGCCGCTGCGGCCGGACCCGGAACACCAGGATCAGCAGCGCCGCCGGTGCGGCCACCGCCATGGCCGCGGTCACCGTGTTCATCACCGCCACACCCCGGGAGTGCTCCTCCGCCATCGCGATCGGCACCCCGGCCGCCCCGCCCGCCGCCCAGTACGCCCGGGCCGCCGCGACGCCGACGCCGAGCAGCGCCGCGACGCAGCCGAGAGTCCGCTGGACGGCCAGGGTGGGGGTGTGCGGCAGGTCGCCGATCCGCGCCCACAGCAGTGTGGCCCAGCGCCACCGGACGTACAGCACGAAGGCGGTGATCAGCGCCAGGCCCTGTACGGCGAAACCGCCGTACACCACGGCGAAGACCCAGCTGTCGAGCCCGTTGTCGTCCCCCTGGCCCGTGCTCCGCTCCGACCCCAGCACGACGGTGCTCAGCAGGTACAGCGGCAGTGCGACCAGGATGGTGCCGAGCAGCCCGGTCGCCACCCACATCGGGAACGCCACCAGCCCGGCCGGCAGCCGCCGCCCCCACGGCCGGACGAAGGCCAGCGCCAGGGCCACGGCGATGGCGTCCATCCCGACGGTCAGCAGGTTCAGCAGCCACAGCCGGTCCATCCCGCCGGGATCGCCCGACCCGACCGGATGCCCGGTCAGCCACAGCGCCTTGAGCCCCAGGTATGGCACCGTCGCCGACACCGCGATCCAGGCGGCCCCGGTCCGTACCGCTCCCTCGTTGATCCTCATGTTCCTACGCTGCCGCCGCGCCCCGGCCCGTGGCCTCCGCCCCGGGGGCGATCCCGCTCCCCCCGGCGGGGGATCCTCCCGTACTTCAGGCCATCCGGTGGATCAGCCGGTCCTCGTGGTCCACCCGCCCGTCCGGGTCCGGCACCAGCCCGAGCCGCGCGGCCAGCCGGCGCGACGGCAGGTTGTCCGCCCTGATCAGCGCCGTCACCGGAATCCCGGGGAACCGCGGCAGCGCCTCCGCCATCGCCGCCCGGCACGCCTCCGCCGCGTACCCCTTGCCCCACGCCGACGGCCGGAACCGGTAGTACAGGTTGAACACCGGCTCCCCGTCCAGCGAGTGCAGGAACAGCCCGGCCACCCCGATGACCACCCCCGGCTCCTCCCGGGTCGCCACCATGCAGTACCCCACCCCGTCCCGCGGCCAGTCCGCCACGAACCCGGCCAACTGCTCCCGCGCCGCCGCGATGTCCCGCTGCGGCCCGTCCGGGTTGTACCGGTTGGTCTCCGGATCCCCGTGGATCGCGAACATCGCCTCCGCGTCCCCCTCCTGCGGCCGGCTCAGCACCAGCCGCTCGGAGACGGTGACGATCGTCCGGTCGGGGACGGAAAGGTCGATGGAGAGGTCGGTGGCGGGCATGGTGGCTCCCCCGTGTCGTGCGTAATGGTCCAATGGCACGATAGACCATTACGCCGACACTCGCCCGGTTATTTCCTACAGGATCGGCTCACACCCGATCGCCTTGCCTCCGGCGGTGAGGAACTGCCGTACCAGGTCGTTCTGGTCGGAGAACAGGTAGTCTCCGAGGCCGCCGCGAAGGGGCCCCTCGAAACCGCCGTCGATGGTGAAGTAGACGTCCCGGCCCTGGCAGGTGGCAACGAGTGTCCCGCGGGCGACCCATCGGGCCCGCCCGAGCGGCTCGTTGTCGGGTTGCGGGGGCACAGCGATGGGCCGCGGGTCGGTGGTGATCGCGAGGATC
This sequence comes from Kitasatospora sp. NPDC036934, assembly GCF_055608425.1. Classification (NCBI taxonomy): domain Bacteria; kingdom Bacillati; phylum Actinomycetota; class Actinomycetes; order Kitasatosporales; family Streptomycetaceae; genus Kitasatospora; species Kitasatospora sp. NPDC036934. The sequence goes on from NZ_JBVJQR010000008.1 coordinate 325,002, forward strand.
TGAGGCAGACTGCTCGTGCCCGGCCTGCTGATTGCGCAGGTCCAGACCGGGTCGGACGCGGTGGTGACCTGCTGCCGGTACGTCCACTGGACGTTAGGGTCCCTCGCGGGTGCGAACCCTGGAAGGCCGCAGAGGTTGTTCCAGTCCGGATCCGTCTCGGAGCCCCTTGCGGAGAGACTCGTTGGCGCAGGAAGTGTGCGGTCCGCGCAGGAGTGGTTTTTGGCAGCTCCGTTCGCGAACGCGACGGCCAGCCTCGCCCTGGCCTCGTCGTGCCCCACGACGTCGGTGCGCACCTCGGCAAGCAGGCCCTTCGGGCACCCCTCGGGGAGCAGGGCCCACGCCACGCGGGAGGTCACCGAGCCGGCCGAATCTCCGGAGAACAGTCGGGCGTCCCCCGAGGCGAACTCGGTCGGGCCGTCACGGTTGGACCTGAGGGTGAAGCGCACCTCCCTCTCCTTCGTCTTGAAGAGGCCGGAACTGACGGTGGCGAAGCAGTCGTTGCCGGCGGAGACCCCGGTCCGGTCGTAGGAGCCGTTTCTGTACTCGCTGATTCGTCCGGGCCCTACCGCGTCGTGCACTTGGTCCGCCGTGGCCGCCCCGTCGCAAACGGTGTCAGGTCCGCCGAGATTCGTCTGCCGGTACACCGCGAACCCCCCCGCCCCGGCCAGGAGCAGGGAGAGCGCCAGTGTTGCCACTACCGACCGCCTCCGCCAGGTGCGCTTGGAGCCATCGCGCTCGGCGGACGCAGCAGGAGTGCCAGAGCATTCGTCAGGTTCAATGTCCATGGCCCTCACCCCTTGCCGAATGCGGCGTGGTACGCGTTGTCGATCCCGGTGTTGTAGAAGGGCCCCGCCTCAAGGAGCAGATGGTTCGTCACGGTGCCGGCGTGGCCGGCGTCCGCCGGAGCGATGCCGTACTGGCTCGCCTTGCCAACGATCATCGCATCCAGCTCGGAGCGTCCCGCCGAGTAGCGGTCGCTCACGCTGGCCGCAGTGGCGCTGCTGATCGGCGCCTTGGCCTGCTCGGCCCACGAGGCGGTCCCGATGTCGACGAGGCGCTGCGCTGCGTCTCCCAGTGGCACCACCTTCGAGACCCCGGGCATCAGAAAGTCCGGGGCCAGGTTCACGGGCGTGCCGATCGCGTGGTAGAGCATCCGCTGCTGCCAGTCGATGGCCGAATTCTTGGCATCCGCGTGGTCGGTGACCGCGTTGACGAACGCTGCGTCGAGTCCGCCGAGGACCTTGGCAGACTGCTGCGAGAAGGCGGACAGGGTGTGGTCCGGGCGGCCCGTGGCATCGGGCTTGAAGTCCTCGGGCCCGTAGGTGTCGAGGCGGCGGGCGATCTCCTCGGTCTGCGACTTGTGGATGATCTGGAACGTGTCCGGATCCTCCAGTGCACCGCGGACCACGCGGAGGAGTTGCTCCGGCTTTGCAGTCAGTCCGTTCGGCTGCGATGGGCCTTGCAGATCGTTGCCCAGAATTCCGAACACATCCGGTGAGTAGTCGGCGAGCATCCTGGCCACCGGTCGGCGCAGGACTGTCGCCACCGAGGTTCGGTCGTCAGGCGTGGTGCCCCCGAGGGTCTTGAGCGTTTCGTCCATGATCCGTTGGCTGACCGGGGCGTGCGGCGCCGGGTGCTGGTTCCGGTCGGGGCCGCGGCTGGTGGTGGCGTCCTCCAGCATGTCCGCGAACAGCTTGTGGGACGTGTCACGCAGGACGTCTGCGGGAAGCTTGCGCTCCTGGTCCTCGTCGAGCCAGCCGCGGTCCTTGAGGAGGTGGACCAGGTTGTTGTTCTGGCTGGGGTCGAGGAACGTCTGGGTCGTTTCCCGATCGCCCTTCATCATCCGCAGGAGCGGGGCCAGCGGGTCGCCCTTCCTGGGGTCCTCGTAGAAGGAAGGGCCCCACAGGTCCATGCCCTTGAGCTTGTTGTTGGCCTCGTAGTCGAGCAGGTCGGTGCCGACCCTGCGCACGAAGGCCTTGTCGAAGGTCCCCTTCGTCTCCATCAGCGTGGTGAGCGCCAGGTACGTGTCGTTCGGTCCGCCCGGACCGCGGGCGGCCCGGAAGAGCCCGTTCTCCCATGCCTCGCCCATCCCGTTGTCGCGGGTGCCAGTGGCGAGCACCACGGCCATGTTGCCGTAGACGTCTTGGTAGCCCTTGGCGTTGTGGTGGCCTTGCGCGAGGTCGCCGAGGATCTTGCTGTAGTCGAGGAAGGCTTCCGGGCCGGTCTGCCCGTTGCACTGGAGGCCGGTGAGCAGTGTGGTCGCGAACTCCTTGTTCTCCGCGTTGGCGGCCAGCAGCGCCTGCAACTGCTTGAGTTCGTCATCGGAGAGGTCGTAGGCCTTGGAGATCAGGTCCTGCGCCCGCTTGGCGTCGGTGACCGGGCCGGTGCCGCCGGGGGTGGGGTTGAAGGCGGCGTTGCTGGTGCCGATGTCGCTCTGGAGGTGGAGGGTGGCCCGCTGGTCGGCGGCGGTGGCCTTTTCGACGGCCTTGCCCAGACGGTCCGAGATTGCGAGGGACTTGGCGGCCATGTCCCGTGCCAGGACCTCGCTGTCCGTGTCGTTCCTCGCATCCTTCGGGAGGCTCCAGCTCACAGTGCCGTCAGCCGAGACGCTCAGTCCCTGCGCCTGCGCGTCGTGGAGGGCCGCGTCGAGGTCGCGGCGGGCGGCGGTGAAGTCCTCGGCGGCGGTCTTCATGATCGCGGCGAGGGCGGTGGCGACGGCCGAGCCCTTCTTGAAGTCGTCGTCGATGCCCTGCAGCGCCTTGGTGGCGCTGTCCGCGGCGTCGCCCTTCCAGCCGGCCCGTTGCGCGGTGCTGGTGAGGTCCTTGGTGACCCGGCCGTCCAGGGCGGTGAGGGCCTTGGCGACCCCGGCCCATGCCTCGGCGGCGTCGGAGACCCCGGAGAAGTCGGCTTCGTGCAGTTCCTTGAAGGACACCATGTGTCCGTTCCCCCTTCTGACTTCTACCGGGTCGCGCGCAGATCGGCGGTGGTCGTGAGCTCGTTGGAGTGGTAGTTCTGCCGAGTCCGGTCGAGGCCGGTGGCGGCGTTGTCGACCTTGTCGTGCAGGGTCTTGCACTGCTGGAGCCACCGTTCGGTGCTGCCGGTGAGGGCGGCACCGAAGGAGAAGCCGCGGATCCTGGTGGCGGCGGTGCTCGCGTACTCGGTGAGGCTGTGCGCGCCGGGCCCGGCCTTGGCGTTGGCGTTGTCGAGGTCGGTGGCGATCTGCCGGGCGAGTCCGGCGGAGGCGGTGAGCTCGTACGGGGTGTCCAGCCGGCTGGTGACCTTGCCGGGCGGGATGAAGGGGAGTGGCGGCACGGTGGTGCCGTTGTCGGCCGTCGCCGGAGGGGCGTACGGCGATTTCTTGGCCGCCGTGCTCGGCATCGGGTCCGTCGCCGGGGCGACCGGTCCGGTGGTGAAGTACGGGCTGCCCATGTGTGTGTCCTCCCCTGGACGTTGGGGGGTTCGTGCACCCCCGCGACATGACGACCGTACAGGTCGGCTCCGTCAGTGCACCGACGCACCCTCCGTGCCGTCGGTCGCACTGGGCGTGATCGATTCCATCAGGGCTTCGGCAGGGGTGAATTGGCGACACGGGCCCGGGGTCGAGGGCTTGTTACCGGCCGGTCGCTTGCCTATCATCGCGAGTGTTACAGCTTTACTGTCAAACCCCGGAGGGTTCTGCAGCCAGTGCGTGACACAAGCAGTCCGGTGGCCGGTGCGGGCGGGCCGGGGCCGTTGGCGGGTGTGCGGGTGGTCGAGCTCGCCGGGATCGGGCCGGGGCCGTTCGCGGCGATGCTGTTGGGCGATCTCGGGGCGGACGTGGTGCGGGTGGACCGCCCGGAGCCGTCGCCGCTCGGCACCGACCCGGCGTACGACCTCACCAACCGGAACAAGCGCTCGGTGCTGGTCGACCTCAAGTCGCCCGAGGGGCCCGGCCTGGTGCTGGACCTGGTCGAGCGGGCCGACCTGCTGATCGAGGGCTACCGGCCCGGGGTGGCGGAGCGGCTCGGCGTGGGCCCGGAGGCGTGTCTGGCGCGCAATCCGGCGCTGGTGTACGGGCGGATGACCGGCTGGGGCCAGCAGGGGCCGCGGGCCGCCACCGCCGGGCACGACCTCGGGTACGCGGCGGTGGCCGGGGTGCTCGGGCTGGTCGCCTCGCCGGGCGGGGCCGACGCGCCGCCCGGGATCCCGGCGAACCTGCTGGGCGACTACGCGGGCGGCTCGCTCTACCTGGTCGTCGGCCTGCTGGCGGGGCTGCACCACGCCCGTACCACCGGGGCCGGGCAGGTGGTCGACGCCGCGATAGTGGACGGTGCGGCCCACCTCGGCAGCATGCTGTGGGGGCTGTTGGCGGCCGGCCACTGGCAGGACCGCCGGGGCGTCAACCTGCTGGACGGCGGTGCACCCTTCTACGCGATCTACCGGGCCGCCGACGGTGGGCACCTCGCGGTGGGCGCGCTGGAGCCGCGGTTCTACGCCGAGTTCGCCCGCCTGTTGGAGCTCGGCCCGGACGCGCCCGGTCAGTACGACCTCGCCCGCTGGCCCGAACTGCGCGCCCTGATCGCGGCCCGCTTCGCCACCCGGACCAGGGGTGAGTGGGAGGCCGTCTTCGCGGGCTCGGACGCCTGCGTGGAACCGGTGCTGACGATGCGTCAGTCGGCTGTCGAGGCGCACCTGTCGGCCCGCGGCACCTACGTCGAGGCGGACGGCGTGACCCAGCCCGCGCCCGCCCCGCGCTTCTCCGCCACCCCCGGCGCGTTGCGCCGCCCACCGGCCCGGCCGGGGGCGGACACCGCCGAGGTGGCCCGGGAGTGGGGCGTTCCGGCGCTCCGGCCCGCGAGCAGCGCCACCGAATCCGTCAACTCAGCGGCAGAACAAGGGGAGTAGCGTTGCAGCGCGAGATCTTCACCGAGCAGCACGAGGACTTCCGGGCCACCGTGAAGGCCTTCCTCGCCAAGGAGGTGCTGCCCCACTACGGCCGCTGGGAGAAGGCGGGCATCGTCGACCGCTCCGTCTGGCTGGCGGCCGGCCGACAGGGGCTGCTCGGGACGGCCGTGCCCGAGGAGTTCGGCGGTGGCGGCGCCCCGGACTTCCGCTACGCCGCCGTGCTGGCCGAGGAGTTCGCCCGGGCCGGGGCCTCCGGGCTCGCGATCGGGCTGCACAACGACATCATCGGCCCGTACCTCACCTCGCTCGCCACCGAGGAGCAGAAGCGCCGCTGGCTGCCGGGCTTCTGCAGCGGCGAGCTGATCACCGCGATCGCGATGACCGAGCCGGGCGCCGGCTCCGACCTCCAGGGCATCCGCACCCAGGCGGTCGACCGGGGTGACCACTTCCTGCTCAACGGCGCCAAGACCTTCATCTCCAACGGCATCCTGGCCGACCTGGTCATCGTGGTCGCCCGGACCACGCCCGAGGGCGGCGCGCACGGGCTGAGCCTGCTGGCCGTCGAGCGCGGCACGCCCGGGTTCGAGCGCGGCCGGAACCTGGACAAGATCGGCCAGAAGGCGCAGGACACCGCCGAGTTGTTCTTCGAGGACGTCCGGGTGCCGAAGGAGAACCTGCTCGGCGAGCTCAACGGCGGCTTCGTCCACCTGATGCAGAACCTCGCCCAGGAGCGGCTGACCATCGCCGCCGCGGCGATCGCCGGCGCCGAGTACCTGGTGGAGATCACCACCGACTACGTCAAGCGGCGCGAGGCCTTCGGCCGTCCGCTGGCCAAGCTCCAGCACGTCCGCTTCGAGATCGCCGAACTGGCCACCGAGTGCGCGATCACCCGGACCTTCGTCGACCGCTGCATCACCGAGCACAACCGCTACGCGCTCACCCCGGCCGACGCCTCGATGGCCAAGTGGTGGGCCACCGAACTGCAGAAGCGCACGGCCGACCGCTGCCTCCAACTCCACGGCGGCTACGGGTACATGAGCGAGTTCCCGGTCGCCCGGGCGTTCACCGACGGTCGGATCCAGACGATCTACGGCGGCACCACCGAGATCATGAAGGAGATCGTCGGCCGCTCCATCCTCGGCTGAGCCCCGCCGCCCTCGGCTGGGCCCCGCCCGGCGCCGCCGCCCCTACCCCCAGGTCCCGTCCGGCGCCGCCCGCTCCCCGGGCCCCGGAAGGCCCCCGGACCCGCAGGAACCCTCGCCCCGAAAGGCATCCCCATCGTGACCACCGAAGCGTACGTCTACGACGCGATCCGCACCCCGCGCGGCCGCGGCAAGGCCACCGGCTCGCTGCACGGCACCAAGCCGATCGACCTGGTCGTCGGCCTGATCCACGAACTGCGCCGCCGATACCCCGAGTTGGACCCGGCCGCGATCGACGACATCGTGCTCGGCGTGGTCAGCCCGATCGGCGACCAGGGTTCCGACATCGCCCGGATCGCCGCCATCGCGGCCGGTCTGCCCGACACGGTGGCCGGCGTCCAGGAGAACCGCTTCTGCGCCTCCGGCCTGGAAGCCGTCAACCTGGCTGCCGCCAAGGTCCGTTCGGGTTGGGAGGACCTGATCCTGGCCGGCGGCGTGGAGTCGATGTCCCGGGTGAAGATGGCCTCCGACGGCGGCGCCTGGTTCGCCGACCCGATGACCTCGTACGAGACCAACTTCGCCCCGCAGGGCATCGGCGCCGACCTCATCGCCACCATCGGCGGCTTCTCCCGCACCGACGTGGACGCCTTCGCCGCCGAGTCCCAGGCCCGCGCCGCCAAGGCCCAGGCGGACGGCCTGTTCGACCGCTCGGTGGTCCCGGTCCGCGACCGCAACGGCCTGGTCGTGCTGGAGCGCGACGAGTTCATCCGCCCCGGCACCACCGTCGAGACCCTGGCCGCCCTCAAGCCGTCCTTCGCCGCGATCGGCGAGGCCGGCGGCTTCGACGCCGTCGCCCTGCAGAAGTACCACTGGGTGGAGGCCATCGACCACGTCCACCACGCGGGCAACTCCTCCGGCATCGTGGACGGCGCCGCGCTCGTCGCGATCGGCAACCGCGAGGTCGGCGAGCGGTACGGGCTGCGCCCGCGCGCCCGGATCGTCTCCGCCGCCGTTTCCGGCTCCGAGCCGACCATCATGCTCACCGGCCCCGCCCCGGCCACCCGCAAGGCGCTCGCCAAGGCCGGGCTCACCGCCGCCGACATCGACCTGGTCGAGATCAACGAGGCCTTCGCGGCGGTCGCCCTGCGCTTCATCGGCGAACTCGGCTTCCGGCCCGACCAGGTGAACGTCAACGGTGGCGCGATCGCCCTCGGCCACCCGCTCGGCGCCACCGGCGCGATGCTGCTCGGCACCGTCGTCGACGAGCTGGAGCGGCGTGACCTGCGCTACGGCCTGATCACCCTGTGCGTGGGCGGTGGCATGGGCGTCGCCACCATCGTCGAGCGCGTCTGACCACCCCGCCCCCGCAGACCGGTAGAGCAGACCGGTAGACCTGGAGACCGTGAACTCATGAGCGACACCACCACCATCCGCTGGGAGCAGGACCGGGACGGCGTGGTCACCCTCGTCCTCGACGACCCCACCCAGTCCGTCAACACCATGAACGAGGCCTTCACGGCCGACTTCGAGGCCGTGGTCCAGCGGCTGGCGAGCCTGGGGGACGCGCTGCGCGGCGTGGTCGTCACCTCCGGCAAGAAGACCTTCTTCGCCGGCGGTGACCTGCGGATGCTCTCCGCGGCCCGCCCCGAGGAGGCTGAGGCCGTCTTCGAGAAGTCCATGCGGATCAAGCGCTCGCTGCGCACACTGGAGACCCTCGGCAAGCCGGTCGTCGCCGCCGTCAGCGGCAGCGCCCTCGGGGGCGGACTGGAGATCGCCCTCGCCTGTCACCACCGGATCGCGCTGGACACCCCCGCCAGCCGGATCGGCCTGCCCGAGGTCACCCTCGGCCTGCTGCCGGGCGGCGGCGGTGTGGTCCGTACGGTGCGGCTGTTCGGCATCACCGACGCCCTGCTGAAGTTCCTGCTGCAGGGCCGCCAGTACCGCCCGGCACAGGCGCTGGAGCACGGCCTGGTGCACGAACTGGTCGACACGCCGGAGGAGTTGACCGCGCGAGCGAAGGCCTGGATCGAGGCCAACCCGACCGCCGTCCAGCCCTGGGACGTCAAGGGCTACAAGATCCCCGGTGGCACCCCGGCCACCCCCGCCTTCGCCGCCAACCTGCCCGCCTTCCCGGCCAATCTGCGCAAGCAGCTCAACGGCGCCCCCTACCCGGCCCCGCGCAACGTGCTGGCGGCGGCCGTGGAGAGCAGCCAGGTCGACGTCGACACCGCGATGGCGATCGAGGCCCGCTACTTCACCGAGCTGGCCTGCGGGCAGACCAGCAAGAACATGATCCAGGCGCTGTTCTTCGACATGCAGGCGGTCAACTCCGGTGCCGGGCGCCCCAAGGACGTCGAGAAGCGGTCGGTCCGCAAGGTCGCGGTGCTCGGCGCCGGGATGATGGGCGCCGGCATCGCCTACGCCTGCGCCAAGGCCGGCATCGAGGTCGTACTCAAGGACGTCAGCGCGGAGGCCGCCGAACGAGGGAAGGCCTACTCCGAGGGCCTGTTGAACAAGGCAATCGCCCGGGGCCGCTCCACCGAGGCCAAGCGCGACGCCCTGCTCGCCCGGATCACCACCACCTCCGAGGCCGCCGATCTGGCCGGCTGCGACGCGGTGATCGAGGCGGTCTTCGAGAACACCGAGCTCAAGCACAAGGTGTTCCAGGAGATCGAGGGCGTGGTCGCCCCCGACGCGCTGCTCTGCTCCAACACCTCCACCCTGCCGATCGGCGTACTCGCCGAAGGCGTCCAGCGCACCGGCGACTTCATCGGCCTGCACTTCTTCTCGCCAGTCGACAAGATGCGCCTGGTCGAGATCATCCGCGGCCCGCAGACCGGCGACGAGGCGCTCGCCCGCGCCTTCGACCTGGTCCGGCAGATCGACAGGACGCCGATCGTGGTCAACGACTCGCGGGGCTTCTTCACCTCCCGGGTGATCGGCCAGTTCCTCAACGAGGGCGTCGCCATGGTCGGCGAGGGCATCCACCCGTCCTCGATCGAGCAGGCCGCCGCCCAGGCCGGTTACCCCGCCAAGGTGCTCTCCCTGATGGACGAGCTCACCCTCACCCTGCCGCGCAAGATCCGCGACGAGTACCGGCTCGCGGTCGAGTCCGCCGGCGGGACCTGGACCCCGCACCCGGCGGACGCCGTGGTGGACCGGATGGTCGACGAGTTCGGCCGCCCCGGGCGCAGCGGCGGCGCGGGCTTCTACGAGTACGACGAGGACGGCAAGCGCGGCCGGCTCTGGCCGGGGCTGCTGGAGCACTTCTCCGTCGCGGGCTCCACCGATCCCTCCGAGGTCCCGTTCGAGGACCTCAAGGAGAGGATGCTGTTCAGCGAGGCGATCGACTCGGTGCGCTGCCTGGAGGAGGGCGTGCTCACCTCGGTCGCCGACGCCAACGTGGGCTCGATCCTGGGCATCGGCTTCCCGGCCTGGACCGGCGGCGTCTTCCAGTACATCAACGGGTACGAGGGCGGCCCGGCCGGCTTCGCTGCCCGCGCCCGCGAACTCGCGGCCGCGTACGGCGAGCGGTTCGCGCCGCCGGCGCTGCTGGAGCGGATCGCGGCGGAGGGGCGGACCTTCACCGACTGACCAGGCGGGCCCCTGCGGGCCTGGGCCTACGGGGCCCGGGACCGGGACTCGGGGGGTCAGGGTGAGGCCGGGCCGCGTGCGGGTGTGGCCTCACCCGGTTCCCTGCCCGGTTCCCCGCCCAGTTCCTCGCCCAACTCCTCGCCCAAGGACCGCTGGAACGCGGTGACCAGCGCCTGCGCCACCATCGGCTGGATGTGGTCGGTCAGCTCCTTCATCCGGGCCAGCTCCGCCGGATCCGGCTCGCTCTCCCGGTACGGCTTCCACACCGTCTCCCGGAACAGCCGCTGCAACTCCCGCGCCGTCGCCCGGCTGTGCTCCACGACCACCGCGCGGGCGGCCAGCAGCGTCTCCAGCGGGATCGGCACGTCCAGGATCCGCACGCCCAACGGCAGCAGGCCCGGGTCCGCCCGGAAGACCTCAGGGTCGGGCGTGCGCTCCAGCGCCCCCATCGCGACCAGGCGTTCCAGCTGCTCCTCCGACAGCCCCCGACCGGCCCGCCGCTCCAACTGCGCCCGGCCCACCTCCTCGGCCGCCTCCGGCGTCCAGGACGCCACCAGCGCCCGGTGGATCGCCAGGCCCAGCGGGGTGCTGTCCTCGGGCAGCCGGGCCAGGTACCGCTCGATCGCGGCCAGCGTCAGCCCCTGCCGCTGCAGCTCCTCGATCAGCCCCAGCCGGTCCAGGTGCGCGGCCCCGTACAGGCCCACCCGCCGCGGCCCCAGCTCGGGAGGCGGCAGCAGCCCCTTCGTGCCGTAGAACCGCACGGTCCGCACCGTCACCCCGGCCCGCGCCGCCAACTCGTCGACCGTCAGCCGCACCTCGCCCACCCCGGCGCCGTGCTCCCCCATCTGCTGCCTCCCGCGCTGGCACATTCCTGCTGTGACAGCAGCAGTGTGACAGTGCGGTTCGATCCGGTCCATCGGACGGGGTGGTCCGGCAGCCCCAACGACCGGACCGGCACGCGCCCCGGTGTACGGGGGAGCGCCTGTCCGGTCGGGCGAGGCCTGCTGTCGGGCGATGCCGCTGGGATGCTCCTATGGCTGTCAAGCCGCAGGGGCGAGGTCGGTTTGAGTGATTTGTGTGGTGGGTGTGCTGGTCAGGGCGCGGTAGACCTCGCGGGC